>JAFAXZ010000008.1 GCA_019240665.1 Pseudonocardiales bacterium
CGGGTGCACCGCGGTACAGGCCGATCCAGGGTCGACAGTGCCGAGCAGGCGGCCAGTGTCGGACTCCACCAACGCCACCTGATGCCCGCCGGAACCGCGAATGTCGACCTCGGGGTGCGGGCGCTGGCGGCCAGTGGACGCTGCGCCGTGGGCCCAGAACCAACCGCCGGGACGGCGGCGCAGCGTCCCGGCGGCGACCAGGTCGGCAACCACGCAGCGCGCTACCTCGCCACCCAGCTCGTCGACGCAGGCTTCGGTCAGCGGCAGCTCGGCGGCCGCGCAAGCCAGCTGCGGTCGCAGCACGTAGGGGTTTGTCGGGTCGAGCACAGTGGCTTCAACCGCCGTGCCGAGCAGAGCAGCACCGTGGTGCACCAAGTAGGTGTCCAGTGGATCATCTCGGGCGACGAACACCACGAGCGCTCCCGATCCGGCCCGCCCGGCCCGCCCGGCCTGCTGCCAGAACGACGCCCGGGTACCGGGGTAGCCGGCCAGCACCACCGCGTCGAGCCCGGCGATATCCACCCCCAGCTCCAACGCGTTGGTCGAGGCGACCCCGAGCAGCTCCCCAGAATCCAGCGCGGTCTCCAGCGCCCGGCGCTCCTCCGGAAGATAGCCCGCACGGTAGGCGGCGATCCGGGAGGCGAGTGCATCCGCTGCGGCGGCACTCAGCGCGCGCTGGGCCCCCAGCGCAGTCAGTTCGGCACCCCGTCGGGAACGAACGAACACCAAGGTGCGGGCGCCCTCGATCACCAGGTCGGCCAGCAGCCGAGCGGCCTCCGCACCCGCTGAGCGGCGCACCGGCGCCCCGTTCTCCCCGGTCAGCTCCTTCAGCAGCGGCGGCTCCCACAACGCCACGGTGCGCTCGCCACACGGGGAGGCGTCCTCGGTGACGGCCAGGGTGTCCAGGCCGGTGAGCCGGGACGCCGAGACACCCGGGTCCGCGACCGTGGCCGACGCGAGCACGAACACCGGCGCTGCGCCATAGCGCGCGACGACCCGCCGTAACCGGCGCAGCAGCAGGGCGACGTGCGAGCCGAACAACCCCCGGTAAGCGTGACACTCGTCGATCACCACGAAACGCAGCCGCCGGAGCAGACGCGCCCAGCGGTCATGCCGGGCGAGCAGACTGTGGTGCACCATGTCCGGGTTGGTGAACACCCATCGGGCGTGCGAGCGCACCCAGTCCCGTTGTGCCATCGGGGTGTCGCCGTCGTAGCTAGCCGGCCGCACCCCGGCCAAGCCCAGGGCGGTCACCGCCCGGATCTGGTCAGCCCCCAATGCCTTGGTGGGAGCGAGATACAGCGCGGTGGCCTGCGGGTCGGCCAAGAGGTGGGCGAGCACTGGCAGCTGGTAGGCCAGCGACTTGCCGGACGCGGTCCCAGTGGCGACCACGACGTGGCGACCCGCCCGAGCGAATTCTGCGACGGTGATCTGATGCGCCCACGGTGCCGTCACACCCGCCACGGCAAGGGATTCGCGGAGCCGGTCCGGCACCCAGGAGGGCCATCCCACCGTCGTCGCCGCCCGGCCGGGAATCGTCGTGGCGTGCCGCAGCGGTGATTCGCCACCGGCAGCAGCCGGAGCGCCCGCGGTGCTGGCGAGCAGCCGCTGCAGCAAAGCCTGCCCACGCCCGTCGCAGTGCACCACCGCCTCCCGTCCCCGTTCGCTCACCACGCCTCTTCCCGCACGCTAATTCCCTGCCCAGCAGGACTGCGCTATTGACACTAAGCGTGCTCGGGTGCGCCCTCTAGTGACACCGGCGGAGGTGACCAGCGACGGCACGCCTAGACTGACCGGCCGTGACGCCGTGACGGGGCGGCGCAATGGGGTGCACTGCACGGAAACCAGGAGGACGGATGTCCGGGTTCATCCTTGCCCAGGGCGGGGGTCTCGACCTTAGCGGGGGTGATTACACCGTCGTCGGTGTGGTCGCCCTCGTCGCTCTGGCCGCTCTGGCCGTCGGTGCCGTACTGATGCGAGAGGTACTGGCCGCAGGTCAGGGCACCCCGCGTATGCAGGAGATCGGCCGAGCGGTTCAGGAAGGCGCCTCAGCTTACCTGAACCGCCAATTCAAGACGCTCTCCGGCTTCGCTGTGGTCGTTTTCCTGGTGTTGTTCGTGCTCCCCGCTGACGGCGCCAGCGAGCGGATCGGTCGCTCGATCTTCTTCCTGGCGGGAGCGTTGTTCTCGGCGTCGATCGGCTACATGGGCATGTGGTTATCCACCCGGGCCAATATCCGGGTCGCGGCGGCGTCCAACGAGTCAGGTGGACGGGAAAAAGCGATGCGGACCGCGTTTCGCACCGGCGGTGTGGTGGGCATGGCCACCGTGGGCCTGGGGCTGTTCGGTGCCTCCCTGGTGGTGCTGGTCTACGCCGGTCACGCGCCCCGGGTACTGGAGGGCTTCGGTTTCGGCGCCGCACTGCTCGCCATGTTCATGCGGGTCGGCGGCGGTATCTTCACCAAAGCCGCCGACGTGGGTGGGGACCTGGTCGGCAAGGTCGAGGCGGGCATCCCCGAGGACGACCCGCGCAACGCCGCCACCATCGCCGACAACGTCGGCGACAACGTCGGCGACTGTGCTGGCATGGCTGCTGACCTCTTCGAATCATATGCGGTCACGCTGGTCGCGGCGCTGATCCTGGGCACCGCGGCGTTCGGTCTCAAGGGCCTGCTGTTCCCCCTGATCGTGCCGGCGATCGGGGTGGTGACCGCGGTGATCGGGGTGTATGTCACCCGGGCCCGCACCGGCGAGCCCGGGCTGCGCGCCATCAACCGCTCTTTCTACATCGCGGCGACGATCTCGGCGCTGTCCTGCACGGTAGCCGCCTTCCTCTACCTGCCCAGCACCTTCAGCGCCCTCACCGGTGTCACCCAGATCGACGGTCAGCCGATCGATCAGGTCCCCGGCAGTCCGGCGGTGACCGCAGCAGTCGCCGTGATCATCGGCATCGTGCTCGCTGGGATCATCCTGTGGCTCACCGGGTACTTCACCGGCACCGAGCACCGACCGGTTCGCGACGTCGGCACCAGCTCGCTGACCGGTGCGGCCACGGTGATCCTGTCCGGGATCTCGATCGGTTTCGAATCGGCGGTGTACACCGCCCTGGTGATCGGCGGCGCGGTGTACACGGCATTCTTGCTGTCCGGATCGGTCACCGTCTCGCTGTTCGCCATCGCGCTGGCCGGGACCGGGCTGCTCACCACCGTCGGCGTCATCGTCGCGATGGACACCTTCGGCCCGGTCAGCGACAACGCCCAAGGAATCGCCGAGATGTCCGGTGACGTCAAGGGCGCGGGGGTAGCCATCCTCACCGAGCTCGACGCGGTGGGCAACACCACCAAGGCGATCACCAAGGGCATCGCGATCGCCACCGCGGTGCTCGCCGCGACGGCGCTGTTCGGCTCCTACCGCGACGCCATCCGGTCTGCGGCCGCGGGCCTCAACCTGGACGCGGTGTTCAACGTCTCGGTGCCCAACGTCCTGGTCGGCCTGACCATCGGCGCCGCCGTGGTGTTCATGTTCTCCGGCCTGGCCATCAACGCCGTGTCCCGGGCCGCCGGGGCCGTGGTCTACGAGGTGCGCCGGCAGTTCCGGGACAATCCCGGAATCATGGACGGGTCGGTGCGACCCGAGTACGGCCGGGTAGTTGACATCTGCACCAAGGACTCGCTGCG
>JAFAXZ010000132.1 GCA_019240665.1 Pseudonocardiales bacterium
GACCAGGACTCCTCGCCCACTGGCGATGGGAACTGCGAACGAGAACAGCGACGGCAAGAGCCGGATGACAGGAGCCCGGTGAGCCGAGAGGTTCACGCCGGGATCTGCGAGAGCCGGAGGGTGCGACTCCCTCCGGCCACTCGACACTGATGCCGCGGGGCGCACCGTCATTGTTCCGGTTCCTTCCAGAATCCACCGCATCATGATGGTTGGCGCTCCTCCTGACATCGATGGATTTGTCATCGCCGTCGGAGATGCAAACCTGATCGTCAATGGTGTTCCCTCGGTCTTCTCTGCTGCTCACTTTGGCTGGAAGATCCTTGAGCCTCGCCTGGTTGACCTGCCCAATGTTGAGTCCAACATTGAAAGTCCGGTGAATTCCGAGGAACTGTTAGCTCTCAACCCTGACGTGGTCCTCACCAACGACCCGAGCATGGCGGAACAGGTTCAGCGGCTGGGCGTACCCACGGTGTGCATCACGAAAGAAGACCCCGGAACCGAACAAGAACGCGACGCCGCCACTATGGTTGGCGAGATTCTCGGGAAACAAAAGGAAGCGGCCGCGTACATGAGCTATTTCACCAACATTGTGAACCTGGTGCGTAGCCGGACACAAGGCATCCCCGCTTCGCAACGCCCCAGTGCGCTATATCTCGCAACCATGCCTTTCCGACGCAATGGCCCGGCCATGGAGTGGTATCTTCGCTTTATTGGTGCTACGGATGTAGCAGGAACGATTCCTCCCGTGAGTCAGTTCAGTACCGAGCAGATTTTGCAGTGGGACCCTGATTACATTATCGCCCACGATCCGTTGGATGAGCCAGTTATCAACCATGACCCAGTACTCAAGAACGTGAAAGCAGTTCAAGAAGGGCATGTCGTGCACATCCCACAAGACCTGAATGAGTGGGGCGACTTCGGTGCACCCGACGCGCTTGGGTTACTCTGGACAGCCAAATACCTCTACCCGCAACAGTTCTCGGATATCGACATGGACACGATGACCAAGAATTTCCTTTCTCGTTTCTATGGGGTAAATCTGTCGAAAGCGCAGCTCGATGAGATCCTCAATGGTATCGGTGGTTCAACAGTAAATTATGGGAGCTAGGCTGCGGATCAGGCGGCGGCCGGACTCCCGCCCTGATCGGTATAGCATCAGACGATCAATGAAGCGCCTTTATGCTACTTGGTGTCGACTCCCGGGTTGCAATCTTGCAGCGTTCGGTCACATGGGCAAGCCGGGCCTAGGGATTCACTGCCTATCTTGGCTCCGACGCGGATTCTAGGTCGTTAGCATTCCTGCTAGAGGGTGCTGGCGAGGAGTTGCTGCACCTGTGGGTCAGTGAGAGTGATGTTGAAGTACCGCTGGTAAAAGCTTTTCGTCTCAGCTGGTAGATTAATGTGGGCGAACTGCTGGGGAAACACATACTTGGCGACCCACAGTAGCGCGAGGGGTTGCTCTGCGGTGTTGTTACCCCAGATCTGTATCCCCGTGGGAATGATGCCGATTCGCCCAGACTGGACTGCCCTAAGATCAGTGAACCGGGGATCGGTCGTCAGCCCGGTCCGGTCGTTGGGCTCCATACCGATGAGGACATCAGGGTTCCACTGCTGGAGTTGCTCGATGTCGAATTTGTACTGACCGATTTGCACGTCATGGGTGACAGATCGAGCACCGACCTGGTCGAGCATCCACTCCATGATCCTGTTAGGTCGCCGCAGTGGATGAAGATCGATGTAGAGGACGGTGGGGCGCGCGTTTTCGGGGATAGTCTGGGCAATCTTCCTCACCCGCACGACCACGTCATCGAAATAGCTGACATAGTCCGCTGCTTGTTGCTGGCGGCCCAAGACCTCCCCGGTGACCAGGACCGCCTCTTTGATCTTGTCCCCGGTCTCCAAGCTGAGCACAACGCTGGGGATTCCGATGCTCTGGATCTGGTCGGCGAATTGCACGGAATCGGTCAGCACGACGTCGGGTTTGAGCGCCAGCAGCGCCTCAGTGTTCGGTGGTGCGCCGATCGACGATTCGACATTAGGGGCGTTCAGTAGCTTCGGGGCGAGGACGGTGTAGGAGGCGTAGCCAGCGGCGTTACCTCCAGGAATGCCATTGACGATCGTGTTTCCCGCCCCAACGGCAAACGGGAAGCTGTTGAGCACCGGAACCGAGCCGACGGTGGCCACTCGCTGGACATGGGCGAGGAGGTGAACGTGTCGTCCGACGCTGTCAATGATCGTGCGGGCAGCACCGGGCTGGTTGTGGCCCGTCTGGGTGGCACCGGAGGGCGCACTGCAGGCGAGGAGAGTGAGGAGAGCGACGCTGAGTGCGAGGAGAAACGGGATCGTGCGAGCCAGGGGTTTCACCAGGGCACCACCGTGATGTCGTCGGCTCGACCGTCAGCGGTTCGCGGGTCGGGCGTCCCGAAGGCGGTGTCAGTCCACGACCAGATCCGATGCAATAGTCGATCAGTGCCGGTATAGGCCTCACGGCCGTGAAAGACACGATAGTTGTCTAAACACAGCAGCTCACCTGGTCGCAACCGGAAGCGGGGTGCCTCGGCGGCGGCCGCGCTTGTGACGGCCCGCCATCCGTCTAGCAAGCCTTTGTGGGGTGCGTCGATTGGCTTGTTCTCGGGGAAACGTTGGTGCTGGTGGCAGCGGATTGCCATCCGACCACCCGCAGTGCGGTCTACGATCGGACCGCTGACCTGCACCCCGGTAGGGCTGCTCTGCTCGAGCGGGTACTGGCACAAGAACCGCAGCAACTCGCGCTGCGCGGGGTCGCTTGCGAGCGTGGTGAGCAGGCGAAGCCCGTCCACGATGAAGTTCGCGCCACCGTTGGGGGCCTGCTCGCTGCACAGCAGGAAGATCACATCCGGGTATGCCTGGCCATACATCATGTATCCATCGACATGTAGTGGCCCGTGCGCGGCGCTGTCGGCATTGACGGTCCGCGTCGTCCGATCGAAGAAGACCCCTTGCCCAGCCGTGGGGTTCGTGGCGATTGTCACTGGCTGGCGGTATGCGCGCAATCGGGACCCGAGAACCGCAGCGGCGGCCATGACGGCGGTGTCGGCGCTGGTACCGTCCACGACCAGGATCGCGGCGCCGTCCATCTCCACCAGCGAGTACGCCTCGATCGGATCGCTGGTCTGTTGTGGCATCACACCCGTCTGCATGGCGGCTCTCCGTATCGCGTGTCATCGAGTCCAATCAGGGCCCGGGAAGCACGCAAGGACGCGGTGCGCACTGGGGACTTGGCAAGACCACCGGACCAGCTCTAGTCTAAATGAGAAATCGGCATATGCGGACATTTTCGACTCTCACATCCTCGAAGCTCGCCCTACCAAGCGAGCAACTCCGCTTCTGCGGAGATCGTAGCAAAACCGATAACCGACAGTGACAGATCAATTCAATCAGTAGGCAGGAGAAAGAAGGCATCATGTGTCAAAGCGCTACGCCAACCGAACCCGCGGCAGCGTCATCCGCAAGGACCTTCGACACCACAGAGGAGTTCCTCAACGCGATCCGGCCTGGCATGGAGTTGTGCACGAGCGACTTCACGGGATGGGCCAGCGTGGAGAGGGTCAACCACGCGGTCGACGGTCGGCAGTCGAGTGTTCGCGGTCGGCGACGGGAGGACGACCAGATCGTCGACGTGCCTGCGGATGTCCTCATCGACCTGCGTGGCGGGCACTGCGTACGGGTCGATCGGGTGAGGGCAACGATCGACGCCCAGGGGTGGGAGGTGCCGGTCGCGGACATTTCGTGATGCTCGGCATGTAGTTGAGATATTTGTTCGGCCGGGGGTGTATGAACCTCCGGCCATCTTTTATGGCAACAACACGACGAACCGGGTTCAGCCTCGACAGCGAGACTGTTGTAGCGGCGGTCAAGTCAGTGACTGAAGTTGACTTTGGAGCCGCCAATGCCGTAGAGGATTTCGTTCAAATCGCTGACCGAGAGATTGATATGGAAAAATCGAGCATAGAACGTTCTTGCTTGGGACATGAGATCTATGTCAGCGAATCGTTGTGGGTAAAGATCTTTGGCGGTCCATAGCAATGACAACGCGTCGCCGACGCCAAAGTCTCCCCATTCATTCAGATCTTGTGGGATGGCTGTGACATGTCCGGAGTTTACCGCCCTCGTGTTCTTGAGGACGTCGTCATGGGTGATCACAGAAACATCGAGCGGATCATGAGCGATGATGTATTCGGGGTTCCAATTGAGGATCTGCTCTGTGGTGAACTGAGTTAGCGGAGGAGCGCTTCCGGCAACATCGTCTGCTCCTAAGAAATTCAGTACCCATACCATGGCCGAACCGTTTCGACGAAACGGCATCGTGGATAAGTACAAGACGCTCGGTCGCTGCGCGGGCGGGATGGAAGTGATCCGTTGTCGGACCAGGTTTGCGTTCTGGTTGAAGTAGTCCGCGTATGCGGCTGCGGCTTGTTGCTTGTGTAAAACCTGGCCGACTAGCTTCGCGGCAGCGATTTCTTGTCCCAACTCCGGGTGCTCTTCAGTAATACATACTGTCGGAACTCCGAGGTGTTGGATCTGGTCAGCAAGAGCAGGAACGTCGGCGAAGACGACGTCGGGTCTGAGCGCAAGAAGCTCTTCCGGGTTCACGGGACCTGTGATCGTGGATTCCACATCGGGTAGATTAACCAGCCGAGGAGCGAGAATCTTCCATCCAAAATGTGAATCCAAAATGACTTTGGTACTCCATTGACAATAAGATTCTCGTCGCCCACGGCGAAGACGAATCCATCGATAGCCGGCGGAGCGCCGACCATGACAATCCGATTGATCTTGAGTGGAACCGTGACCATGCGCCCGGCAGCATCGGTGACGGTTTGAGTATTCGATGCACTCGCGGATGTGGTTGATGAGGCACACGCCGTGAAACTAACGACTAAAACGGCGAAACAAACTAACACTCTGAGGCATGCGACCACTCGAATGCGCGAGCCGAAGCTGAGGGATCTCCTTCTATCTTTCGATCGGAGTGCAAAATTGCTGCAACGGCGATCGCTCGGCGGATTAATCATCTTGACCCCGTTTTGGCTTCTGACATGGTTTGACTCTCTTAACTAAGGTTTAAAGCTTGCGGTTACGCCGGGGTCGATCGATTCGATGTGGGCGAACTTGTCGATGTTCTAATTACACACAGTGCGCAAAGCGAAGGCTGAGCCGCTCCCGATGGGCACCCGCGAACGGCAGGTGCAGCGACAGCATCGGGTCCATTGCAGCGGTGTCGAGGGAGCTCACCGGGGGCGATGGAGTTGTGCTGGCCACGATGCCCAGTACCTGGCTTTTGGACTTGGAGGCGCGGGGGATGGTCTTGATGCTCCCCGCCGTACCCGGAAGGGGAGCGCGTCAGGGACGACATCGGCAAGAAGCCAGACGTCATGAGGAGCGGCAGCGCTGCTAGGACTGGCGAGATCCGTTCAGCCCAGGACAGTGGATGCGGGTGCTCAACCATGTACATGCCTCATCTGCGGAAGTAACCCGGAAGTTCATGCTATAGTGAGGATAGCATCACTCTTTTGGGTAGTGAAACGACAGAAGCTTACTTATTGTCAACAGACGGGACAGAGGTTGTGGGCAACGGTATCGGCGCCACAGTTGCCGCCGGCACAGCGCAACATCCACGGAGTGCATGGTCTGGCCGGCCCTGGTTGCTGTCGAGATCATCGACAGCAAGGGAGATGCTCACGGAGCGTAGTTGACCATGTGCATAGAGCTCTCCCATACCGGGCTCAACAACATCCCTCGCCGAGAGCAGATCAAGCGAGCCATACCGCATGGCTGCTTTCACCAGGGCCCGAAGCCTCGATGACGTGTTCTGGCAGCCGGAGTCGCTGACATTTCGTAGCAGCTCCTTTGGTGCCGAGTGCGCTATGTCGACATTGAGCACGACAGCGAGTTCGACATATTATCACCAAGATAGAGAATTAAGGAGAATCCAGGTGGAGTATGCGCCAAGCAACCACCAGTTGAAAGATGATAGCCTGCACCACTCCTGTAAAGTTTCCGCGTTTACAAGTATAAATTTGACCGCGGCGGCACCATGACTGAGAACGACGAAGTCCCCGCCGAGACTACCCAGGAACCGTTTTCGAAAAAGACGCTGACGGTCGAGCCGTTGAGTTCCAAGGTCGTTCGGAACTATAAATTGATAGGCCGCCCAATCAGTTCTATACAATCCCAAGAACCTTCCACTACGGAAGTGGTCCGAGAATCGACGGAAATAGAAGGCGGTCGCGAATCACATGCACGGATTCGTCGAGTCTCCTATTGGGGCCTTGCCGTGGTCGCGTTAATCATTCTCATAGTGCTCTCGCTGGGCTGGGGACGCTACTCGCTAAGCCCGTTGGGGCTAGTGCGCGCGGCGGTCGCTGTATTTGTGCCAACCCCTGCTTCTTGGCATTTGTCGGCGGCTCAGGAAACGGTTCTGATGCAGGTACGTATCCCACGGATCTTCGCTGCGGTGGTTGTCGGGGCAGCGCTGTCGGGTTCCGGATCGGCCTACCAGAGCATGTTTCGCAACCCACTGGTCGCGCCCGACATCCTCGGCGTATCTGCAGGAGCCGGCTTCGGCGCCTCACTGGCGATCTTGTTGAACTTCCCGTTCTCGGTCATCCAGCTCATGGCCTTCGTTGGTGGGCTCATCGGGGTGACCCTCTCGATCGGCATCGCACAGTTTGTGGGTCGCGGCTCGACTGTGGTGCTGGTGCTGGCGGGACTGGTCGTCTCGGCGCTGGCCCAGGCACTGATCTCGATGACACAGTACTTCTCCGATCCCGAGACCACGCTGCCTCGGATCACTTTCTGGTTGCTTGGGGGCTTGGACAGCGTGACTGCGAGCAGTCTGTGGCTGCCGACGATCCTGGTAGCGGTCTGCGTTGTCATCCTCTACGCCATCAGTTGGCCCATCACGGTCCTCGCTGCTGGTGAGGACGAGGCACGGTCTTTGGGTATCGACCGACGGCTGGTATGGGGATTGGTGCTGACGGCGACGACCCTGATGACCGCGACCGTGGTCAGCGTGGCAGGGATCATCGGTTGGGTGGGATTGGTAGTACCTCACCTGGCCCGCTCCATCGTCGGGCCCTCGTTCCACCGCTTGCTCCTCGCCTCACTCCTGATCGGTGCAGGGTTCCTCTTAGCGGTCGACGACCTAGGGCGCAGTGCCTCCTCGATCGAACTCCCCCTGGGTGTGCTGACCGCCGTGATCGGTGCTCCATTCTTCGTGGCGCTGCTCGCCAAGGCACGACACCAATGGCTTTGAACATCGACATCGCCGAGCTCTCGTTCTCTTTTGGGCCGATGAGTCACCGGTTGCGTGAGGTCAGCCTTGAGGTGGCCGAGGGAGAGTTGTGCTGCCTACTCGGCCCGAACGGTGCCGGTAAGACCACCCTTATTCGCTGCCTCATCGGACTGCTCACCCCGCAGAGCGGGACCTTGCGAATAGCCGGACACGACACAGCAGATCTCGCTCCGCGGCAGCTCGCTCGCCTCGTGGCCTATGTTCCGCAGAACACGACCACGGTGTTCCCGTTCACCGCCCTTGACATCGCGGTAATGGGCCGCACACCTCACATGCGGATCACCGACAGACCATCCGTCGGCGATCGAAAAGCCGCGCAGGGCATGCTCGATCGACTGGGCATCGGCCACTTAGCACGCCGATCGTTCGCTCAGCTCTCCGGCGGCGAGCGCCAGCTGACCATGCTCGCCCGTGCCCTGGTTCAGGAGGCACCTGTGCTGGTACTCGACGAGCCCACCGCAGCGCTCGACTACGGCAACGAGGTTGGCATCCTGCAAGTGGTGAGCGAGCTGGTCTCGGACGGCCGGTCGGTGCTCATGACCACCCACCAACCCAACCACGCCCTGATGTGGGCGGATCGTGCCGTGCTGATGCGTGACGGCTCGGTCGTCGCCAGTGGCCAAGCAGACGACGTCATCACGGCGGAGCGTCTGTGCCATCTCTACAACGTGCCGATCCAGCTCGTCAGCGCATCGATGCAGGGAAGCCAACCAGAGCTGATCTGCATGCCCGCGGTCAGACGTGTGCGGCGAGACCTCCGTGATACGCCGAATCACGATACCGGTTTGCCCGAAGAAGGGGTTCGTGATGAGGTCAGGGAATAGCCTACAGCGATCCGCAGCCCGAGTCAGACTAGGCAGCTCCACCGGCCGGCGGAGGAACAAAACCAGCACCGGTGGCAGCTTTCGGTGTCGCGTCGGAGCATCCACAATCCTCGCGGCCCTGCTCGGCGTTGTGTTCATCGGCCTCTCGGCATGTGGCTCATCCGGTGGGACGGCCATCTCCCAGACTTATAGCTTCACCGACACCGCCGGGCGGGTGGTCCAGGTCCCACTGAAGGTCAATCGTCTGGTCACCGTCGGATACCCTCCGGTAAGCGACGGGTGGGTTGCGGCCGTCGGCGGCGAGAACCTACTTGTCAACGGTATCCCCGGCTACGACTCCTCGGAGTTCTATCGCGCTTACAAGATCCTCGCACCACGCCTGATCCGCTTGCCGAACGTCGAGTCAGCTCTTGGCGGTCCCATCAATCCTGAGGAGCTTCTGACGCTCAAACCCGACGTGGCGATCACCGCCGATGCCGCCACCGCGAATCAGATCCAAAAACTTGGAGTACCAGCAGTCGTGATCAACGACCTCAGCACGGGAGTGGGAATCGAGCGAGACGTCACACTGGTAGGCCAGCTTTTGAACAAGCAAAAAGCCGCCGCTGGGTACGTGAGCTACTTCAACAACATCATAAACCAAGTCCGCCAAACAGCGGCGACAGTGCCAGCCGCCGAGCGACCGAGCGTCCTGTACGCATCCATGGGACCACTGACCCGACCGAACTTGGTCATGGGATGGATGCTCGGTGTGATCGGCGCACACGACGTCACGGCCGGTATCACGGTCCCCGCCTACAAATTCAGCATCGAACAGCTCTTCGTATGGGATCCCGATGTTATCATCGGCCACGACCCATCCGACCTTCCAGGCTTTATGCAAAACCCGCAGTTCAGTACATTGCAGGCTGTGCGTACCAAACGTGTTGGAATCATCCCGCAGGGATTGAACACCTGGGGTGACAATACCGCCGAACAACCGCTGGGGTTACTCTGGACAGCGAAATATCTTTACCCAATGCAGTTTGCCAAAACCGACATGGCAGAAGAGGTGAAGACATTCTATTCACGATTTTTACAAGTCAATCTCACCGACGCGCAGGCCAACCAGATTCTTAACGCGGGAACCGCGTCGTGATGTGCAAGATTCCCAGGTTACTTTATCGCGGCCCATCAAATGGAGTCGTCCAGGTTTGAGAGCGACTGTTGCCTGTGTCGCCGTTCTTGTGCTCGCCGCCTGCGGATCCATAACCCCGACCGCGCAGTCTCCCACAGGCCACACCCGCGCCTTTACCGACACAGCAGGGCGAGTCGTCAACGTGCCGACAAAGATCAATCGAGTCGCCACTGTCGGCTACGCAACGACCCTCGACAGCCTTCTCTACGTCGTCGGTGCTCAAGACTTGCTCGTCGACGGAATCCCCTCAGCTGGCTCGACGACGTTCCTTCTTCCCTACAAAGACCTGGCACCGCGACTGCTCCAACTGCCAAAGGTCGAATCCACAATCAATGGACCCCTAGATCCAGAAGCGCTTCTCGCCCTCAAACCGGACGTGGTCATCACCAGTGATCCAGCCAAGGCCGATCAGATACAGAGGCTCGGCATCCCAGCCGTAGATATCTTCAACCTCGGAACTGGATCAGCAATAGAACATGATGTAGACCTCGTTGGTCAGCTCTTAGGCAGACGATCCGCAGCAGCCGCGTACACAACCTACTTCAACAACATCATCCACCAGGCACAACAGAGTGCCGCTGCCATTCCCACAAACAGCCGGCCTTCGGCTCTCTACGCGGACTTCGGGCCCCTCACGCAGCCGACCGTCGTGGAGGGATGGATTTTCGGTGTTCTCCACGTCCATAATGTGGTTCCAGGCGTGGTTCCCAATCACTTCGAGTTCGCCGACGAACAGGTGTACGCATGGAACCCAGACTACATCGTCGTCCAGATGCCATCCGATTTGCCCCAGGTAACTGGTCAGGTCCGCAAGATCGAGTCGCGTGGTGTCAGGTGATTGTGGGCAGGCAGGGACGGCCCTCGGCGAGTGTGGTGAGGGCCGCGAAGAAGTGGATGCCGTGTTTGGCCGCGGTGGCGAGATAGCTGCGGATGGCGCAGAACTGTTGCGCTCCGGTTAGCGTCCGTAGGCATCCGGAGACCTTCTGCCGCAGCTTGACCATCCGGATTCCCTTTCCGCGGCGTTGTTGTCGAACGGAACCCGCAGGTCGACGGTGAACCGCAGGTAGTCGTCCTGGCGGTCGATCAGGCGCCGGGCCAGGGCGTGTTGTTTGGCCATCAGCTTGTTCGTCCGGGTGTGGGTCGCTTCCACGCCGAGTAGCGCCGCGCTGTGGTATCGGTGGATCGCGGCGGTGAGTGCGGCGGCGTCGATGCCATCGAGATCGTCGTGGTTGCCGCTGGCGGCGAGTGCGTCTTTGACCAGCTGGTTCATCTCGCGCAGCGCGTCGGCGGTCTGCCGCGCCCAGCACCACTGGCCCTGTGGGGTGGTGTCGGTGACCGCTTGGAGCTCTCGCAGGACGTGGGCGTTGCACAACGCGTGAGTGAGCGCGGGGTAGGTGTCGTAGGGTGCCCACGCGTCGTGCACGGCGACCCCGGCGAACTCGGGCAGCACCCCGGCGGCGTCCATCCCTTTGGTGCCACGCCGGTCGTGCACGGTGATCAGGCTGTAGAGCCCGGTCGAGGCCGAGTGCACCCACCGCAGTCGGCCCTCGACCCGCAGCCCGGTCTCATCGAGGTTCACCACCTCCGCGGCGGCGAGGTTCGCGCGCACCCACTCCACAAAGCCGCCCAGTCCCCTCGCCGCGCGGGTGGTCATCGTCGCGACCGTGCCTTCCGAGACCGGGGTGCCGAACAACTCGGCCAACGCCGCGGCGGTGCGCTTTTTGGACAGGAACTGCCCGACGTAGAGGTAGACGATGATCGCGGTGATCCGCGGCCCGTACTGCACCGTCGCGGTCACACCCTCGGGGGCCTCAGCGCTGGTAGCGGTTCCGCAAGCGCAGCGCCGCTTGACGAGCTGATGCTCAATCACCCGCACGCTGATCGGCGGGATGTCGAACACCTGCCGGCGTTCCCGACCCACCTCCACCGCCCCGCCCAGACCCTCCCCACAACCCCGGCAACAACCCGGCTCGTGCTCAATGACCTCGTCAGGGACCGCGACCGGAGCCAAGGTCGACCCGGGATGACCGGCCTGCCCACCGAGTTTCCGGGCACCACGCTGACGCAGCGACTTCGGCGCCGGCTTAGCCAACCCATCCGAGCTCGGCGGCTTCGAGGAGTTCTTCGAGGTCTGCCCCAGCCGAGCCTCCAGCTCGGCGATCCGCACCCGCGCCGCACTCAACTCCGCCGACAACGACTCAATCCGCTCGTCCCGCAGCGCGAGCCGCTCACGCAGCTCCACAACCGACGGCGTCCCAGGCACCGCCAGATCATCAGCACCCCTGACGACAAGATCAAGCCGCCACGCCGACCACTCCCGGGACCTGACCAGTTACACTCGAAGAACCTTGGGATAAAGACGAAGGGCGCCCACGTGAACTGACTTTGCGGGAGGCGCTGGTCGTTACGTGTGGATATCTCCGGCAGAACATCATCGAGGATGTATGGGCCGACATTTTCGACGTCCACCAGTCGACGATATCGCGGTACATCACATTTCTTACGCCATTGATCGAAAAATCGACACAGGAAGACCGGCCGACGGAAAAGGATGCAGCCGAAGCCACCAAGGACGCGATCGCGCTGGTAGACGGCACACTGTGGCCGTGCTGGTCCTAGGACGGTGAAGATGAGCTGTGGGCCGGAAAATACAAGACTACGGGACACGGCTCCCTGATCATCACTAATCTCCAGGGTCGCATAACATTCGTCTCCGATCCCGTTACCGGCAACCAGCACGACATGGCAAAATTGAAGGGATCAGTTGTCGAGAAGATCCTGAAGAAGGCGGGCGGGGTGTTCGGCGACAAGGGCTTCATCGGCACTGATTACATCACCACTCCTATCCGCAAGCCGAAATGCCGTAAGCTCTTGCCATGGGAACACGAGTGGAACAATCAGGTGAGTTCCTTCCGCGCGCCAGTCGAGCGGGCCGTCGCCACCTTGAAGACATGGCGGATTCTCTTCACCGACTACCGCCGGCCGCTGAAGACCTTCAAGTCATCATTCCGTGCCGCAATCGGGCTCTACTTCTTCAAGGAGAGTTTTGCATAACCCTCCGTGCACGAGGTGGCAACGGGTCCACTGCGGCGGCGGTTCGCGGCGAGCACGTGGGGCCAGCACGTGAGCATCTTGTCGATGTTCTACCGGTAGGCGCTGGAGGAGGGCCACGCGCAGGCCGAACCGTTCACCTACCGCATGGGGCGGGCGTTGTTCGCTGGCGCCGGCCGGGATGTCCGGGTGAACCTGGCGGTGCGCCGTACCCCGAAACCGCACGTGACGATCAAGTACCTCGAGCCAGGGTTCACCGCGTTGTTCCTGAACGGGTTGCGGGGGCCTGACATTTGCTTGCGCTTCGCTTGCGGGTGGTTTGGATGATGGTGGTGATGACTGTGCTCGTCAGCGGTGTTCGCCGTGGTGTGGGCGTGGGCATCGAGTGGTGAGGAGTGATTGTCGATGAGTGGGTAGACGGTGTTGGATCTGAGTGATCTTGCGGTGGAGTGATTGAGGTGGTTCCGGCCGAGTCGCTGGGTTTGGTGGCCTACGGTCACGGGGTGCCCGAGTTCGCCGCTTCTTCGTCCCTTCTTTGAGCTCAGGTTGTTCATGGGTGGAGGACTGGGTTTGGGCTGATGTGTAACCAGGTTGGGGGCTGGATGGGTTTGAACAGGTCGGCTCACCCGGCCCTGGTTAGTCAGTGGGTGCACGCCACGCGGCCGGCGTGCTGGTCACTGTTGTCTAGGTACTTGCCTTCGCTCCCGCGGAGCGGTGCTTTCGTCTCTGGCGTGCGGAACGTTTTAGACGGGCGTTGAGTTGAGTGTGCAGGCGACGGCGATCGGGAGGCAACGTTGTGTAGTGGTGAGAATGTTATTTTTCCGTTGTCTGCGGCTCAGCGTGAGATCTGGTTTGCCGAACAGAAACTGGGCCCAGGGAACCGAGTCTACAAAATTGGTGAGTATGTAGAGATTTGCGGACCGGTTGATCCGGTGTCGTTCGAGACTGCGCTGCGGCGGGTTGTTTGTGAGGCTGACTCGCTGCGTGTCCGAATTGTGGAGCGCCGTGAGGGGCCGGGGCAGGTTGTCGATGCCTTTGTGGATTGGTTGTTGCCGGTGGTGGACGTCAGTGGCGAGGCTGATCCGCGTACGGCTGCGCTGGACTGGATGAGGGCCGACGTGTCGCGGTCGATGGACTTGACTCGGGGCCCGTTGTTCAGCTACGCGTTGATCAAGTTGGGTGCTGACCGATTCTGGTGGTATCAGGGCTACCACCACATGGTGATGGATGGGTTTGGGTTGTCCCTGGTGGCCCGGCGAGTGGCTGACGTTTACACCGCGCTTGCCCAGGGCCGGCCGTGCGAGGAGAAGGCGTTGGGTTCGCTGCGGCAGCTGTTGGACTGTGATGTTTCCTATCGCGTGTCGGAGCAGTTCACGCAGGACCGAGCATATTGGCTTGATCGTTTTGCTGATTGTCCAGAGCCAACCCGAATCGGTGGTCAGTCATCGGGAACGTCTGAGAGCTTTGTTCATCAGAGGGCCTGGTTATCCCAGCCTGACGCCGACAGGTTGCGGGGACTAGCGCGTCGGGTGAAGGTGCCCTGGTCTCTTATCATGATTGCCGCGACGGCAGTGTATGTGCATCGATTAACGGGCGCCCGGGATGTGGTCGTCGACTTGCCGGTCACAGCCCGTCAGGACCCTCTCGTGGAGAGTGTCCCGGCCACGGTATCTAACGTCTTGCCGCTGCGGTTATCGGTACGCCCGGACATGAGCCTGTCGCGGCTTCTGCGCCAGACGATGCAGGAAGTCCGCGGGGTATTGACGCATCAACGCTACCGAGGTGAGGACCTCTATCGAGACCTAGGTCTACGCAGCCGTGTTGGGGCGTATTTCGCACCGACGATCAATGTCATGTCTTTCGATTACAACCTGCGCTTCGCCGGCCATCGC
>JAFAXZ010000194.1 GCA_019240665.1 Pseudonocardiales bacterium
TGAGGTGTTCGTCACCGAGGACGGCGCGGAGACCGATCTGGACATCGGACACTATGAGCGGTTCCTGGACCGCAGCCTCGACCGCAAGGCCAACGTCACCACTGGCCAGATCTATTCGGCGGTGATCGCTAAGGAGCGGCGCGGGGAATATCTTGGTGATACCGTGCAGGTGATCCCGCACATCACCGACGAGATCAAGTCGCGGATCCTGGCCATGTCCGATCCGGAAGATGACGATCGCCCACCGGATGTGGTGATCACTGAAATCGGTGGGACAGTCGGGGACATCGAGTCGCTACCGTTTCTGGAGGCAGCCCGCCAGGTGCGCCACGACGTCGGCCGGGACAACTGTTTTTTCCTGCACGTCTCCCTGGTGCCCTACCTTGCCCCATCCGGCGAGCTGAAGACCAAGCCGACCCAGCACTCCGTGGCCACCCTGCGCAACATCGGCATCCAGCCCGACGCCTTGGTCTGCCGCGCTGATCGGGAGATCCCAGACGGGCTGAAGCGCAAGATCGCTCTGATGTCGGATGTGGACATCGACGGGGTGGTCGCGGCGCCGGACGCGTTGTCCATCTACGACATCCCCAAGGTTTTGCACTCCGAGGGCCTCGATGCCTATGTGGTCCGCCGGCTTGGGCTGCCCTTCCGCGACGTGGACTGGACGGAGTGGGGAGATCTGTTGGACCGGGTGCACGCTCCGACGGAGGTAGTGCAGATCGCTCTGGTGGGTAAGTACGTCGATTTGCCGGACGCCTACCTGTCGGTGACCGAGGCGCTACGCGCCGGGGGTTTTGCGCACCGGGCCAGGGTCGAGATTCGCTGGGTACCCTCGGACACCTGCGAGACCCCGGCGGGCGCGGAGGCCGCGCTGGCCGGGGTGGACGGGGTGCTGGTGCCCGGTGGGTTCGGAGTACGCGGGATCGAGGGTAAGATCGGGGCCATTCACCATGCCCGCATCCGGGGGATTCCGGCGCTGGGCCTGTGCCTGGGTCTGCAATGCATGGTGATCGAGGTCGCCCGGAATCTGGCTGGGCTCGATGGCGCCGGCTCGACGGAGTTCGATGCAGCGACTGCGCACGCCGTGATCTCCACCATGGCCGACCAGACCGACGTCGTGGCTGGTCAACGGGACATGGGTGGGACGATGCGGCTGGGTAGTTATCCAGCGTCACTCCAAGCGGGCTCGATGGTGGCCCGGGCGTACGGCGCCATCGAAGTCTACGAGCGGCACCGGCACCGCTATGAGGTGAACAACGCCTACCGGGACAAGCTCGCCGCCGCGGGGTTGGTGATCAGCGGGACGTCCCCGGACGGCCATCTGGTCGAATTCGTCGAGCTACCTGAGCGCACTCACCCGTTTTTCGTCGGCACTCAGGCCCACCCCGAGCTCACCAGCCGGCCCACTCGTCCGAATCCGCTGTTCGTCGCCTTCGTCGCGGCGGCGCTGAACTATCGGACTGCGGACCGGTTGCCGGTCGAGATGCCGGCGGGACTGCGGTGAAGGCGCCGCACGAGTTTGCGGTGTCCGGCAGCGACACTCTGCATGTCGGCCGGGTCCTCGCACTGCGGCTGGATCAGGTGGTGATGCCCAGTGGGCGCGCGGCCGCGCGCGAGATCGTAGAGCACCCCGGGGCGGTGGCGATCCTGCCTCTGCACGACGACGCCTCGGTGGTGATGATCGACCAGTACCGGCATGCGGTGGGCCGCCGGATGCGGGAGCTGCCCGCCGGGCTGCTCGACGCGCCGGGGGAGGATCCGGTGACGACGGCTCGCCGCGAGCTGTCGGAAGAGGTCGGCTGCACCGCGCGGGACTGGTCGGTGCTCGTCGATGTGGTGCCCTCGCCGGGATTCAGTGACGAGGCGGTGCGGGTGTTTCTGGCTCGCGGACTGGTCGAGGTGGGCCGGCCCGCCGGTCCCGACGACGAGGAGGCCGACCTGTCCGTGGTCCGACTGTCGCTGGTTGACGCGGTGTGCCAGGTACTGGCTGGCGAGATTGTCAACGCGTCGACGGTCGCCGGACTGCTCGCTGCGCAGGCTGTGCTGGCGGGGACTGCCCAGCCGCGACCGGTGGACGCGTCGTGGCCGGACCGCCCGACCCGCTTCGCCGGCCGCCGCCACTGAGCCGATCCATCGCGACCTCGCGCTCTGCGGTACCCACGCGAATCCGCCCATCCGGTTGCTCAGCCACGGCGTTACGATATCGCGACGAGTCAATGGACCACGGCAGCTCCAGCGCCGTGGCCGATGGCTGTCTTGCGATTCCTCGAGACTCGGCCACGTGTGGGTCGGTACGGATCGGGACATCCTCGCAACCATTCCCGAGGTACCGGGGTTGAGCAGGGAGGCACGCCGAGGTGAAGATCGGTGTTCCGCGTGAGCTGAAGATCCATGAGTACCGGGTCGCGATCACGCCTGCAGGGGTGCTCGAGCTGACCCGCCGCGGGCATGAGCTGCTCGTGGAACGTGGTGCCGGGGTCGGCTGTGCATTCCCCGACGAGGCCTTCGTGACCGCGGGCGCCCGCATAGTGCCCCAGCCCGATGACGTGTGGGCCGAGGCCGAGATGGTGCTCAAGGTGAAGGAACCAGCGCCGCAGGAGTATCACCGGATGCGCAAGGGCCAGGTCCTGTTCACCTACTTGCATCTGGCGGCGTCGGCGGAGTGCACGGATGCGCTGATCGACGCCGGGATCGACGCGATCGGCTACGAGACCGTGCAGCTGACCGACGGCTCGTTGCCCCTACTGGCGCCGATGAGCGAGGTCGCCGGGCGGATGGCCCCTCAGGTGGGGGCGCACTGCTTGGAACGCATGCAGGGCGGCCGCGGGGTACTGCTCGGTGGCGTCTCCGGGGTGCCTGCTGGGAAGGTGGCGGTGCTCGGGGCCGGGGTGTCCGGGATGAATGCCGCCACCGTCGCGCTGGGCCTGCAAGCCGAGGTGGTGGTGCTGGATACCAACATCAACCGACTGCGGGAGATCGACTTCGTTTACCGGGGCCACCTGCAGACCATCGCGTCGAACGCCTATGAGGTGGAGAAGGCTTGCCTGTGGGCGGACCTGGTGATCGGTGCCGTGCTGGTGCCCGGCGCCAAGGCGCCCACCCTGGTCAGTCATGATCTGGTCGGGCGGATGCGACCAGGATCGGTGCTGGTAGACATCGCCATCGACCAGGGTGGCTGCTTCGCCGACTCGCGACCGACGACGCACGCCGACCCCACCTTCACGGTGCACAACTCGGTGTTCTATTGCGTGGCTAACATGCCTGGCGCGGTGCCGCACACCTCCACCTATGCGCTGACCAATGTCACGTTGCCCTACATCTGCGCGCTGGCCGACAAGGGACTCCGGCAGGCGGTGCATGATGACCCGGCGCTGGCACGAGGGGTCAACGTGGTGCAGGGCTCGGTGGTACTCCCCGAGGTCGCCAGAGCACACGACCGCGAGTACCTGCCGCTGGCCGAGGCACTCGGGTGAGTACTGGTCTGACCGGAGCACCTGCCGATGCTGTGTCGGGAGCCGTCGCTCGGCAGGCTGTAGGGCAACAGGATGGAGTCCCGCAGGATGGGGTGCTGCCGCTGGCGCTGGCCGCGGTGATCTCTGACTATTTGGACCACCTCGTGGTGGAACGTGGCACGTCGGCCAACACAGTGGACTCCTACGCCCGCGACCTGCGCCGTTACGGCGCCTACCTGGCATCGACCGGGGTCGCGGGGCTCGCCGCAGTGTGCGAGGAGCAGGTGACCGGATTCCTTGCGGCCCTGCGTGATGGAGCTGGTGGGTATCGGCCGCTGGCTCCATCCTCCGCGGCACGGGCGCTAGTTGCGGCCCGCGGGCTGCACCGGTTTGCTCTCCGGGAGGGATTGGTGCCGGTCGACGTCGCAGCTGACGTGCACCCTCCGAGCCCGCCGAAACGGCTACCCAAGGCCCTTGGGGTGAACGAGGTGCTGCGCTTGCTCGAGGTCTTCCCCGCTGACGGGGAACCTCGTTGCCTGCGTGACCGGGCGCTGCTGGAATTGCTGTACTCCACCGGCGCGCGGATCTCCGAAGCGGTCGGGCTAGACCGGGACGACGTCGATGGCCCGGCTCGTACCGTGTTGCTGCGCGGCAAGGGTGGTAAGCAGCGGCTGGTGCCGGTGGGCCGGCCAGCGCTTGCCGCGCTGGATTCCTACCTGGTGCGCGGCCGTCCCACATTCGCCGCGCGAGGGCGGGGCATTCCTGCGGTTTTCCTCAACGCCCGGGGTGCCCGGTTGTCCCGGCAGAGCGCCTGGGCGGTGCTGCGGGATGCGGCGGCGCGGACTGAGATCGCCGCTGCGGTATCACCGCACACTCTGCGGCATTCCTTCGCCACCCACCTGTTGGAGGGCGGCGCGGACGTGCGGGTGGTGCAGGAACTACTCGGGCATGCCTCGGTGACCACGACGCAGGTCTACACACTGGTGACCGTGGACAATCTGCGTGAGGTCTATGCGACTGCCCACCCACGGGCGCGGGACTAGCCCTTGTGAGTGGCGACACGAGCTATCACTCGTGTCGCCACTCACAAGGGCTAGGCTCCCCGGGGATCGCACCATGGTGGAAGGGGGATCAGGTTCCATGTCGAGCTGGGTGTCCGCGCAGCAGCCGCTGGTTGCGCCGGCCCCGCCGATGTCCGCTGATGACAGCGCCTTCGATGACAGCGCCCTCGGCGACGAGATCGATCCGGCCGGCCGTCGGCGTCGCGCGGTGCCACAGCCGCCCCCACTGGACCGGCACGGTCCGGCCCGGGTGGTGGCAATCTGTAATCAGAAGGGCGGCGTCGGCAAAACCACCTCGACGATCAACCTCGGGGCCGCGCTCACTGAGTACGGCCGCCGGGTCCTGCTGGTTGATTTCGACCCGCAGGGTGCGCTCTCGGTCGGGCTTGGAGTGGCCTCGCACCACCTTGACCGCACCATTTACAACCTGATCACGGAGCAGGGTGTTCCAGTGGAGGAGGTCGTCCGGCCGACGTCGGTGCCAGGCATGGACCTGCTGCCCAGCAATATCGACTTGTCCGCCGCGGAAGTGCAACTGGTCACCGAGGTGGGTCGGGAGCAGACGCTGGGTCGAACTCTGCGGCCGCTGCTGCCGCACTATGACTTCATCCTGGTGGACTGTCAGCCGTCGTTGGGTCTGCTCACCATCAATGCACTGGCTTGTGCGGACGGCGTGCTGATCCCACTGGAGTGCGAGTTCTTCAGCCTGCGCGGGGTGGCGCTGCTGATGGACACCATCGACAAGGTGCGCGAGCGGCTCAACCCCAAGCTGACGATCACTGGCATCCTCGCCACGATGTATGACCCGCGCACTCTGCATGCCCGGGAGGTGATGGCCCGTGTGGTGGAGGCCTTTGGCGACACCGTGTTCGATGCCGTGATCAGCCGGACGGTCAGGTTTCCGGAGACCACCGTCGCTGGCGAGCCGATCACTCGTTGGGCACCGAAATCCTCCGGTGCGAAGGCCTATCGCGCACTGGCTCGCGAGGTGATCGCGCGATGAGACGCGCTTGCAAGGTGGACTCATCGGCCATGACCGCACCGGCCGTCACTGCTGCATCCGGCCGCTTCACGGTGCGGTTGGAGAACTTCGAGGGCCCGTTTGACCTGCTGCTGGAGCTCATCTCGCAGCAGCAGATGGACGTGACCGAGGTGGCCTTGCACCAGGTGACCGACGAGTTCATCGCCCACCTCCAGATGCTGGGCGAGTCCTTCGACCTGGACGAGACTACCGAGTTCCTGGTAGTCGCGGCGACCCTGCTGGACCTCAAGGCGGCCCGGTTACTACCGTCGGCCGACGTCGAGGATGAAGCTGATCTCGCGCTGCTCGAGGCGCGAGATCTGCTGTTCGCACGGCTGCTGCAGTACCGGGCCTACAAGCAGGTCGCGGCGCTGTTCGCCGACCTCGAATCGGCGGCGCTGCGCCGTTATCCGCGGTCGGTGGCGATCGAGGAGCGGTTTGCTGGTTTGCTGCCCGAAGTGTTGCTCGGCGTCGACGCTGCCCGGTTCGCCGAAACCGCAGCCGCGGTGTTTCGACCCAAACCGCCACCGCCGTCGGTGTCGCTGGAGCATCTGCATACCCCCCGGGTGTCGGTGCGTGAGCACGCCGCTGTGCTCCGCAGCCGGCTGGCCCGCGATGGCCAGGCGAGCTTCCGCAGTCTGGTCGCCGACTGTGGACATACCAGAGAGGTGGTCGCCCGCTTCCTGGCGTTGCTGGATCTGTACCGTGCCGCAGTGGTGGTCTTCGACCAGCCCGATCCGCTAGGCGAGTTGTGTGTTCGGTGGACGGGTGGTCCTGAGCAGACCACTGCGGCAGCCGCGTCGGATCAGAATGGGGAAGAGGACGAGGACTACCGGTGAACGAAACCGCGCTCATGGAACCCTCCGCCGAGACCGAAACCCTGCCGACGCTGCGTGACGATAATGAGCTTGACGCGGCCCTGGAGGCGCTGCTGCTGGTGGTGGACTCCCCGGTCGGCGAGGATGTGCTGGCCAACGCACTGGATCAACCGGTGACGCGGGTCCTTGAGGCGCTGCAACGGCTGCGGGATGGCTACACCGGTGCCGGGCGCGGTATCGACCTGCGTCAAGTGGCGCAAGGGTGGCGGCTGCACACCCGCGATGCGTACGCACCGTTCGTGGAACGGTTGTTACTGGATGGGCAGCGTGCCAGGCTCACCCGCGCTGCCCTGGAGACCCTGGCTGTGGTCGCCTACCGCCAGCCGGTCACCCGCTCGCGGGTCGCCGCAGTGCGCGGGGTGAACGTCGACGGGGTGATGCGCACGCTGCTGGCCCGCGGTCTGATCGAAGAGGTCGGGACCGACCCGGAGACCCACGGTGTGCTGTACGGCACGACGGAGCTGTTCCTGGAGCGGCTTGGGCTCTGCTCGTTGGAGGACCTACCCCCGATTGCCCCGCTGCTGCCCGACATCGACACTATCGACGATGTCCCCGTCTGACGCGATGTCGCAGTCTGATGTGGTGTCTGCGCTGCCCCGGCTGCACAAGGTGCTCGCTCAGGCCGGGGTGGCCTCTCGGCGTGCCGCCGAGGAAATGATCGCCCGGGGCCGGGTCCAGGTGGACGGGGCCGTGGTACGCGAGATGGGGGTGCGGGTCGACCCCGAGCACGCGGTCATCCATGTCGATGGCATGCGGTTAGAACTGCGTTCTGATGTCGAGCATCTGGCGCTGAACAAGCCCCGCGGCGTGCACTCCACGATGTCCGATGACCGCGGCCGGCCTTGTGTCGGCGACTACGTAGCCGACCGGGCACAGCGCCTGTTCCATGTCGGCCGCCTTGACGCGGACACCGAGGGACTGCTGCTACTCACCAACGACGGGGAGCTCGCGCACCGCTTGATGCACCCCTCCTCTCGAGTACTCAAGACCTACCTGGCCGAGGTGCCCGGTCCGGTACCTCGGTCACTGGGCCGGATCTTGCGCGCCGGAGTGGAGTTCGACGACGGCCCGGTAGCAGTCGACGGATTTCGTGTCGTGCAGGCCCTGCCAGGCAAGGCCCTGGTTGAGGTGGTGCTGCACGAGGGGCGCAAGCACATCGTGCGCCGGCTGCTTGCGGAGGTCGGACACCCGGTGCATCGGTTGGTGCGCACCGCGATCGCCGACGTCCGCCTTGGGGAGCAGCGCCCCGGCACGGTTCGCATGCTGTCCCGCCCCGAGGTAGGCGCTCTCAACCGCGCGGTCGGCCGGTAGCCGCTCGCCTGGGCCCCGAAAGCTGCGGCGGGCAGAATGGGTTCGATAGCAGGTCGGGAGGTCAGCCGGGTGCAGCAAGACGACGGATTGCGGGGCGTAGTGGCGGTGGACGGGCCTGCCGGTACCGGGAAATCCACCGTGGCCCGCCGGCTGGCGGCGTCGCTGGGCGCCCGGTACCTGGATACCGGTGCAATGTATCGAGCCGCCACGCTTGGCGTCCTGCGAGCGGGTGTCGACCCCACCGAGTCCACTGCGGTGTCTGAGGTGGTGGCGCAGTGCCACATCGAGGTGGGCACTGACCCGGATATCTTCCGTGTGCTGTTGGACGGCGAGGACGTCTCCCGGGAGATTCGTGGCCCGGCCGTGACTCTCGCGGTCAGCCCGGTCTCCGCGGTGTCCCCGGTGCGTGAACTGCTCGTCGCTGAGCAGCGCCGGATCATCGTCGACGCCACCGCTGCCGGCGGCGGAATTGTCGTGGAGGGACGCGATATCGGGACCGTGGTGGTACCTGACGCCCCGCTGAAGGTCTTTCTCACCGCGACTGCGGCGCAGCGGGCGGCGCGCCGAGCGGCCCAGGATGGTGTGGATGACGTGGCAGAGATCCGCCGCGCCGTCGAGCGCCGTGACCGGTTCGATTCCAGTCGGGCTATGTCGCCGATGTGCGCCGCTGCCGACGCGGTCGAGTTGGATACCACCGCGCTGGACGTTGATGCCGTGCTGGGTAAGCTCCACGAGCTGGCCGTTGTGCGGGGGTTGGTTGTGCTGGCAGCTCGGGGCCGGACGTGACATCTGGGCGCTCACCGGAGAAGCTGCCCCAGGGAGGGGGGCCACCAGGCACGTGGCCATGGTTGCAGGGCTTCACCCACTGGATCGGGACCTGGTGTTTCTACGTCAGTTACCGCCTGCGGGTCCGGCACCAGGAGCGGATCCCCACCACTGGGCCCGTCGTGGTAGTGGCCAACCACAGTGCGATGGTCGATGGCCCGCTGTTGTACGGGCTGGTGGGACGGCGCAGTTCGTTTCTGATCAAGCAGGAGATGTTCCGCGGGCCACTGAGCTGGGTCTTGCCTCGGATCGGGCAGTTGGCGGTGCGCCGCGGCGAGGCTGACCGTGCGCCGCTGCTCGCCGCCGTCCGGTTGCTGCGTCATGGCGGGGTGGTGGTGTTGTTCCCGGAAGGTACCCGCGGCGAGGGCGATGTGGCCAGCGCGCAGCTGGGTGCCGCGTGGCTGGCCCGGGCCGGGGAAGCGAGGATGCTGCCGGTGGCGATCCGCGGGACCCGCCGACCTCCGGGTAGCAATCGACGGTTCCGGCCGCGCGTTGATGTCCTGATCGGCGAGCCGTTCGCGGTACCCCCGGGTAAGGGACGAGCGGTATTGGTCGCCGCCACCAACGAGATGCGCAACCGGCTGGCCGCGCTAGTCACTGAGCTGGACAGGATCCGTTACCTGGGTCGGCCAGGTGCGGCGCGACCGGAGGGAGCGTGATGAGCAGTTTGGCGCCTGGCGATGGAATCTCCTCCGACGAGGCCGAATGGGCGGCGCTGGATGAAGCCGAGGAGATCGAGGCCGGGGCGGATGTGGTGCTCGCGCAGCCGGTGCTCGCCGTGGTTGGCCGCCCCAACGTGGGCAAGTCCACGCTGGTCAATCGGATCTTGGGGCGTCGTGAGGCGGTGGTGCAGGACGTGCCGGGGGTGACCAGGGACCGGGTGGCCTACGACGCGTTGTGGAATGGGCGCCGGTTCACCGTGGTGGACACCGGAGGGTGGCAGCCCGACGCGCACGGTCTGCAGGCCGCAGTCGCCGGGCAGGCGGAACTCGCGATGCGTACCGCGGACGCGGTTCTCCTGGTGGTCGACGCCACGGTGGGAGCCACCGCGGCAGAGGAGGCGGTGGCCCGGGTGCTGCGCCGCTCGTCCACTCCGGTGGTGCTGGCTGCGACCAAGGTGGATGACGAGCGAGCGGTCGCCGACACCGCGGCATTGTGGTCGTTGGGGTTAGGCGAGCCGCACCCGGTGAGCGGGTTGCACGGTCGTGGCACCGGCGATCTGCTCGACGCCGTGCTGGAAGTGCTGCCGTCCGCGCCGCGGGACGCCGCTGCCCGCCCCGGGGGACCGCGCCGGGTTGCGCTGGTTGGCAAGCCCAACGTGGGCAAGTCGAGCCTGCTCAATCGGTTGGTGGGCGAGCAGCGGTCGGTGGTGCACGAGGTCGCCGGCACCACGGTAGACCCGGTCGACTCCCTGGTGGAGCTCGACGGCGAAATGTGGCGGTTTGTGGACACCGCCGGCCTGCGTAAGCGGGTACGGACTGCGAGTGGTACTGAGTATTTTGCCTCGCTGCGCACCCGGGCGGCGATCGAGGCCGCTGAGGTGGTGATAGTCCTCATCGACGCCAGCGAGCCGATCACCGAGCAGGACCAGCGAGTGATCACCTCGGTAGTGCAGTCCGGGCGAGCATTGGTGCTGGCCTTCAACAAGTGGGACCTGGTTGACGACGATCGGCGCCACGAGCTGACCCGGGAGCTGGACCGCGATCTGGCCCGGGTGCGGTGGGCGCAGCGGGTGAACATCTCGGCGCACACCGGACGATCGGTCGGCAAGCTCGCCCCGTTGCTGCGCACCGCCTT
>JAFAXZ010000196.1 GCA_019240665.1 Pseudonocardiales bacterium
AGCAACGACAACAACAGCTGGAACTGCGGCTGCGAGGGTCCGACCGATGACCCCGAAATCCAGCGCCTGCGCATCCGGCAGATGAAAAACGCGCTGCTGATCTTGTTCACCAGCCGCGGGATCCCCATGATGCTCGCTGGCGACGAAGTCGGCCAGACCCATCAGGGGAACAACAACACCTACTGTCACGACAGCCCACTGTCCTGGTTCGACTGGTCGCTCGTCGAGCACAACGCTGAGTTGCTCCGGTTCGCCCAGGGCATGATCGAACTGCGCCGGGCCCATCCGGTGCTGCGGTCGGGCGATCACCCGACCGCGTTCGACCGCGTCGGCTGCGGTCATCCGGAGGTCAGCTGGCACGGGCAGCGACCGTGGGAGCCTGACTGGTCACCGGAGGGGCGCCTGCTCGGCGTGATGTGGTGCGGCCACCGGCCCGAGGGCGTCCGACCGGACTACCTCTACGTGGCCATGAACGCGCACTGGGAGAGCCACCAGCTGGAGCTGCCGGGGCTACCGGTCGGCATGTGCTGGGGCGTCGCAGTCGACACCTCCCGACCCAGTCCCGCGGACATCGTGTCGCCTGGGTATGAGGTACCGCTGGCTCAGAACGCCTACGCGATCGCGCAGCGTTCCGCGATTGTCCTTCTCGGCATCGACTCCTGACGTGACAGATCACCGAGTAACTGGAGGTTCGAGATGAGCTTCAACGCCACCCTGACGACCGCGGGTCGGACGGCGATGATCACACTGCACGGTGCACTCGACAAGGACAGTGACCAGGAGTTCCGCGAGAAGGTCGAGCGCGCGGCCACGCTCGACGTGTCCGAGCTCGTGCTCGACATGAGCGCGCTGCAGCAGCTGAGCGCGGCGGGCATTCGCGCGATCGCCTACGCCCGCCAGCAGATGCCCGACGATGTCCAGGTGGTCATCGCCTCGCCGGTCGAGCAGGTCCGGCGGACCCTGCTGGCTGCGGACTTCGGCGACAGCATGGTCATCCGCGAATAGGCGGCATCCTACGATCACTGAATGTCAAGGTTTGTGGGCTCTTCATGCATATTGCTACACTGTAATCATGGCTGGGTGAATGGCTGAGGGAGCTACGAGTGTCCGAGCAGACAACCGGTGTGACCAGCGCGAAGGCAACCAGCGACGCACGTGGACCGCTGGTGCGGGCGTGCGCTGCGGAATACGCTGGATCACTGTTGGCCGGTTACGCGGCGTGCACGCTGAAGAACGACGTCTACGAAGGCCTCTCACCTGATCAGGCGGCTCGCGCGAGGGCGTGGAAGCGCGCCATGCTGTTCGTCGCGGCGGACCATGTTCGGCGAATTGCTCAGATCACGAACATCGGAATCGCGCTCGGGGCATTCGAGGAAATGACGCCGGGCCCCGTGTCTGCCGCTGCCGCGGCTGCGGGACTACAGCTGCGCCCGTTCACCGTCTCGGCGCTGCCCAACACCGACGCTCGGTCAGTACCGATCGACCTCAGTTCGATCATCGCAGACTTGCGCCGCCGCCCGCCAGCGGAATGGCGGACCGCGGGACAGCTCGATGCCGCGATATTTGATACCGATGCCACCGGGACCGGCATGCCGGTGGTGGTCGACGGGCCGGAGGCGCTCGAGTCGGCACTGCAGCTGCTGGCTGAACCACTTGCGGTCCCATCCGAGCCCGGCGTGCCGTTGCCGGAGGGGCCGTGGGAACCGACCCGTCCGAACGAGCCTGCGAACGGCGCGCCTGATCATCTCACGACCCCCATCTCCGACCTCGTGATCGCGGTGTACCGCACTACCCTCGTGCTGGCCGATCGCGCCCTGATCGACGGGTCTGGCCCGGACCCCGACCAGACCGAGCAGGAAACGCGACAAGCCAGGATCGCGGTGGTGCTGCGCCTGCTCGCGAGCGTGCTGCGCCCGCTTGCAGAGGTGCTGGCCCGGCGCGGCGCGGCGACCCCGGAAGCCGCGGTCACGCACGACGACATCGACCCGCTGCGGGAGCGGCCAAGCGCCGACCTGCTCCTCGCGTTGGCCGACCAGGCCACGGCACTCGCGGCGCCGGATGTCCCTAGCGAGCTGCTGGAAGCAGTTGCGGCGCTGCAGGAGCTCGCCGTGCGCACTGCACCACCCGCAGGGGGCCCCGATCTGCCTGCGCGCTGGTGGGCTCCGATCGGCGGCGCCGACCCGGTGATCCGGTCCGCGACAAACGGGCCCTATCTCGGGCTCGGGGTGCGTGACATCGTTGATCACCTCGGCGTGCCAGTGCCAACCCGGCCGGTCATGGCGCTGTGCCGGTGCGGCCGGTCCAGCTTGAAGCCGCTATGCGACGGCAGCCACGCCCGCGTGGAGTTCACTGGTGCCAAGGATCCCCGGCGGGTGCCCGACCGCCGGGACCGATCCGACGGTCTCCAGGTCACGGTCCTGGACAACCGCGGTACCTGCGCGCACTCGGGTTTTTGCACGACCCGGTTGCCGGTGGTCTTCCGGCAGGGCAAGGAGCCGTTCGTCGCCAGCAGCGGCGGCCGGATGGACGAGATCATCCGCGCCGTCCGCGACTGCCCGTCGGGTGCACTCAGCTACGAGATCGAGGGCCGCGAGGCCCGCGACCAGGTCGACTGGCGGCGTGAACCGGGCATCGAAGTCTCCAAGGACGGGCCGTACCGAGTCACCGGGGGAATCGAGCTGCGCGGCGACGACGGGAACGACGAGCACCGCAACGAGGGTGCGTCCCGGGAACACTACAGCCTGTGCCGCTGCGGTCAGTCGCAGAACAAGCCGTTCTGTAGCGGTATGCACTGGTACGTGAACTTCGCCGACCCGGTGCCGGATCCCGATGAGGTGCCCACCGTCTTCGAGTGGGTCGGCGGCCTGCCGGCCCTGCGGCGGCTCACCCGGCTGTTCTACGAGAAATACATCCCGGAGGACCCACTGTTGGCACCGGTCTTCGCCGAGATGTCAACCGACCACCCGGAACGAGTCGCCAAGTGGCTCAGTGAGGTCTTCGGCGGGCCGAAGTACTTTACCGACCAGTACGGCGGCTACCCTCGCATGATTTCCCAGCACATCGGAAAAGGGCTGACCGAGACCTTGCGGTCTCGGTGGGCCAGCCTGATGGTGCAGGCGGCGAACGATGCGGAGCTGCCCTCGGACGCGGAGTTCCGGGCGGCGTTCGTCTCCTATATCGAATGGGGTTCCCGCATTGCAGTGGAGAACTCCCAGTACGGCGCAGTGCCGCCGCCGAACATGCCCGTGCCCCGGTGGTGGTGGGCGTGCAACGCCACTCCCAGGGCTCGGGTCTCTGCCCTGGCACCGAAGCAGGTACAAGCACCGGTCGTCCTGCCCGAGCCCGACGAGGACGTGTCCTTCGCCGCGCACATCAAGCCACTGTTCCGCGCTATGGACCGCAACTCGATGAAGTTCGTGTTCGACTTGTGGGCCATCGACGACGTCACCGCGCACGCCGACGCGATCCTGCGCCGGCTGCGGGAGGGCACCATGCCCTGCGACGGTGCCTGGCCCATCGAGCGAATCGAGGTCTTCCAGCGCTGGGTCACGACCGGGATGGCACCCTGACCCCGATCACAAGCCGTCAGCCCACTCGATGCAGCCAGGTCACCGGGGCCCCGTCGGCGGCGCGGCGGAAGGGTTCCAGCGCGTCGTCCCAGGTCGCGCCGAGAAGCTGGTCGAGCTGGTGGGCAAAGGACTCCGCGCTGCGGGCAGTGGCGGCCAGCGTCCGTAACTGATCCTCACCGACCACGATGTCACCGTTGGCGCTGGTGCGGGCACGCCACAAGCCGAGCCCGGGCACGAAACAGAACCGCTCGCCATCCAGCCCAGGGCTGGGTTCCTCGGTGACCTCAAAGCGCAGCATCGGCCAGGCCCGCAGCGCACTGACCAACGCCGCCGCAGTACCCGGCTCGCCGGACCAGTCGCATTCAGCCCGCAGCTGGCCAGGGGCCGCCACCTGCGCAGTCCACTGTAGGTCCGCCCTGGCCTGCAGCACGCCCGCTACCGCCCACTCGACGTGCGGACATACCGCAGACGGCGACGAGTGGATGTAGATCATCCCACTAGTGCTCATGTGGTGCCTCCGCTGATCGACGAGGAACGTCTTCCCCTACGTCCTCGTGATCACTTGGGCGGCACCGTTACACATTGTGCCTGTGTGGCCGCTGGCACGCCAGCGGCCACCGTGTGTCGCGGCGGATAAAACTAGACACCGCCGAGGGCGACCCACCCTGGGAGAGGTTAGTGGGTATGGGCCCCCAATGCTTTGGCAGCGGCCACCGTGTCGACCAACCCGGTGCCCTTGTCGAACGATGTCCAGTACCCGCCCACCTGCTGGTAAGGCGCGCCGTCGGAATAATGCAATGCGGTCGACTTCAACGCTTTCTCGATCTCGACGGGCATCGCGGTGGGATCGGCTTGGAAGAGCAATGCTACGATTCCGGCAATCTGCGGAGCAGCCATCGACGTGCCGCTGAGTGTGTTGTAGCTACCCACGTCGAGAATTCCGGGGCCGTTCTGTGGCTTGAGTCCGGTGGAACAGATCGGCAGGTAGGCGCGGCAAGCACCGACGATGTTCTGCCCCGGTGCGGAAATGTCCGGCCAGGTCGAAGGGTCAGTCTTCGCACCGCGCGAGGAAAAGGTGGATACTGGCCCGCTGCGGGTCCCGCTGCCTTGGTCATTGTAGGAGGCCACCGAAATAATCCCACCGGTGGGGTCCTGGGCCGGCGGATTAGTAAGGCTCTTCGACCCATCACCACCGTCATTGCCAGCAGCCCAGACCACCACCACCCCCTCCTTCACCAGCTGACGCTGGAGCTTGACGGTCGCCGACTTCGGATCGAACTCGCCACCACCCTGCGGGCCATAGGAGTTGTTCACCACTCTGATTGGCGGGCATTGTGAGACCGGCACCGCCGCTCCACAGGGCTCAGCATGGTGCTCCAGCACCCAGTTCATCGACGAATCCGCGCTGACGATCACCACAGCCGCGCCCGTGGACAGCGAGACAATCTTGGCTGCAGGCGCGGCACCAGACACCGTGCTGCCGTCACTCAAGGTGACGCTGCGGCCCGCGGCGATGCTCGACACGTGACTGCCGTGACCACCCAGCGACAGCGTGTCGGTGTCAACGCCGGTAGGCACGTCCATGAGGCAATTGGTGTCCGTGTTGGACTCGTCCAGGCACACACTCTTCAAGCTGCGCACAACCTTGCCACCAGCGAATGCGGGATGCGTCGGGTCAATTCCGGAATCGATCACGGCAATGCTGACACCGGTACCATCCAGCGCCGCACCGTTCGCTCCCACCAACGTTTGCCGGGCCTCCAGACCACGGGTCGCCACCAAAGAGGTGGAATGAGTCGCCACCGCAGAGGGGACGGCGTGCACCGCGATGGGCTGGTCACCCTCGAGGTAGGTCACACCGGGTTGGGTACGGGCCGCTGTGACTTGTTGTTTGGTTCCCCGCGCGACCACCACCCCGATCTTTCTGAAAGTAGTGACCCGCTGCATCCCGGTAGCAGCGACCGCCCGCTCAGCATCCACGAGGGTCGCACCATGCACCATCACCGGTATCCGACCAGACGTCGCCGACAGCAGCTGCCCGACCAACGACGGCGACAACGGAACAAGCGCCGGCTCCGCACTCGCCGGCATAGCCACCAACGAGCCCCCAGCGATCAATCCACCGACTAGCACCCCAGCCAGCCAACCCCGTCGAGTCATCAGCCCTCCCCTTGTTCGGCACGTCGAGACACACTGAGATCCAGACGCACTGAGTGAGTGAACACGCAGCGCGCACAACCGTCAACGCTACGTGATCAGCTGTCCGGTGGCTCAATCGGTAGCCGTGTAACGAGACGCCTGTGCGCCGAAACGGTTGCGCGCCCACACCGGCCTTGTCCAGGAACCGGGCCGGGCAGCGGATGTGGTCAGCTGCTGAGTGACCGCGCAGGCCGCCAGGTGGCAACGAGCAGCACCGCAGCACCGAAAACACCCAGCCCGACCACGATGGCCAACCCCACCACGCCCGCTACGTCGATACCGAGCAACTGGTCCACCGAGGCGGTACCCGGTCCGAGCAACCCGATCACCGCGCACACCACGCCGATCATAAGAACGTACTCATAGCCGTCCTTGAATATGAAAAACCCGTTCCGGCGGTGCGCAGTGACCCCGGCGATCACCATGGCGCCGACAACGAACGCCGCCGCCAGCGGGGTGAGTAATCCGATCGCCAGTGCAGCTCCGGAGGCAAGCTCCCCCGCACCGGACAGCAGGGCGTGTAATTTCGGCGGTCGCAGACCTAGCGAGCCGAACCAACGGGTGGTACCGGCCAGTCCGCCGGGGCCCCACAGGTGGTTGTAGCCATGCGCGGCCAGGGTGAGCCCCACAACCACGCGCAGCAGCGCAACCGCGGTGTCGGCCGCCGTCATAGCGACTCCCCGCTGACGTCGCAGAGCGGGCTGGCGGCCCGCAGCAAGGCATCGATCTCCTCAGCAGCACCGGGTGGGGCGAATAACGCTCCCTGACCGGTGTCGCACCCCACCGCGCGGAACCGCTCAAGCTGAGTAGGTGTCTCGATGCCTTCCGCGGTGACCGTCAGGCCTAGGGCGTGCGCCACATCCACCAGCGCCGCCACGATCCGCTGGTCCGCGAGAGGGGACGGAGATTGCAAACCCACCGCGAACGAGCCCGCCAGCTTGAGTTCAGTGATCGGCAGCCGGCGCAGGTCGGGAAGGTTCCAATAGCCGGTACCGAAGTCGTCGAGCGCAATTCGCACGCCCAGGTCGTGCAACTTCGTCAGCACCGTGAGTGGGCCCGCCTCATCGCCCATCAGAGCCTGCTCGGTGAGCTCGAGTTGCAGGCTGGATGGGTCGAGCCTGTTGTCGAGGAGGATCTTCGCGACATCGTCCACCAGGGCGGGCTCGTGGAGCTGCCGAGGCGCGAGATTGACGCTGACAAACGGCGCAGCAGCACCGAAGGCGTCGTGCCAGGCCCGAGCCTGCTCGCAGGCTCGGGCCAGTACCCAACGCCCGAGTTGCACGATCGATCCGCTCTCCGCGGCGAGGTCGATGAACCGTTCGGGACCGAGCACGCCAAATGTTGGGTGACGCCACCGCACCAGCGCCTCCACGCCGCGCAGCACGCGATCCGCCAGACCGACCAGCGGCTGGTACTCGAGGAAGAACTCGCCGCGTTCCACCGCAGCCAGCATCGTGGCGGACAGTGTGAAACGGGCCACCTCGCGCTCGTTGCGGTTCCGGTCGTACATGACGTAGCGGGCCTTACCGTCTCGCTTCGCCCGATACATGGTGATGTCGGCAGCCTGAAGAAGATCTTCCGGATTGGTGTCGGCCACCGCAAGCTCGACGACGCCGATGCTCGTCGTCACGTTCAGTTCGTGATCGCCGACTCGGATCGGCTCGGCCATGGCAGCCAGGACCTTATCGGCCAGTGCGGCCATATCCGCCGCTCCGGCGGTATCCTCCACGACAATCACGAATTCGTCGCCGCCCATCCGGGCCACCAGCTGCCCCGCACTGCAACAACGGGTCAGCCGCGACGCCACGGTTTTCAGCAGCTGGTCACCGGCGTCGTGGCCCAGACTGTCATTGACCACTTTGAACCCGTCCAGGTCCAGAAAACACAGCCCAACCCGGCGATGACCCGCCGGCCCGGCGAATATCTGCCCCAGCCGTTCGGTGACCATCTGCCGGTTGGCCAGCGCCGTCAGCGGGTCATGATAGGCCTGGTATTCTAACTTGTTCTGCAGGCGACGCCGTTCGGAGATGTCTTCCAGTAGTGCCACCTGGTAAGCGGGCGCTCCGGCCTCGTCGCGCACCAACGACACCGACAAGTGGGTCCAGATCTCACCGCCGTCGGAACGGTAGTAGCGCTTCTCCATGCGGAAGTGATCCCGCTTACCGCGGATCAGCTCCTCGTAGGTTTCCCACACGCTGGCGGCATCCTCTGGGTGGACCATCGCGCTAAGGATGTTGAGCTGGGTGAACTCGTCATAGGTGTAGCCGAACATCCGCTGCATTGCCGAATTGGCGTCGGTGATGTTGCCTTCCAGGTCAGCGATCGCGATCCCGATCGCCGCCTCGGTGAACATCGCGCGGAACTTCGCCTCGCTAGCCGCCAGCGCCTGTTCGGCCTGCCTGCGCGCCCGCAGCCCAGCCCGATAGATGGCGTCCTGCTCATCAAGGCTGCGCTCGCGTAACGCGCCGGCATAGCCGGCGGCCATGCTGGCGACCAGCTGAGCAACCCGACCGGCGGCGTCGACTCCTGGCGGAGCTGAATCCAGCAGCCCCGGCAACTCCTCAGCGATCAGCGCAAGGGTCTCTCGGAGCGTCTCGGTGCCGGTGAAATGTGCCGCGACCATATCGACGCCGACCTGGCGCCCGACCGATGGGTCGAACTCGACGGCCAGCGCCGCCTCGACCAACTGGTGGGTGAGTCCCAGCAGGCGGCTGGCGAGCACCCGGCGTTCGATCGGCACGTAGCTCGTGCCGACGATCGCCTCGGCCCAACGCCAGGCGAACTCCTCGTGATCAACATGGGTCATTCTCGCCGGCCTACCGCAGCGAAGGCGGCGAACCGCTCAGGATGGTCATCGACGTCGGCCGGTGAGTCCGGGCGCCATAGCGGCAGGAACACCACCCCCGGGGACACCAGGTCGAACCCGTCGAATAACGCCTCGACCTCCAGTCGCGAGCGCATGATCAACGGTGCGCCGGCGCGCCGGTAGAGCTCAGTGTGCGGCCCGGCCTGATCGGGGCTGCCCTCGTGCGTGGCGTGCGAGACAACAAGATAGCTTCCGGGCACCATCATCTTGCGGTACCGAGCGATGATGCTTGCCGGATCCGCCTCATCCGGGACGAAGTGCAGCATCGCCACCATGAGCACGCCAATCGGCTGGCCCAGATCGAGCAGTCGCCTGGTCCGCGGATCATTGAAGATCGCTGCCACATCGCGCAGGTCGGCCTGGATGATGTCGGCACGCGAATTTCCGGGCAGCATGGCCCGGCTGTGCGCGACGGCGACGGGATCGATATCCACGTAGACGACTCGGGACTGGGGCGAGGCGGCCTGGGCAACCTCGTGCACGTTTCCCTCGGTGGGGATGCCGGAACCGATGTCCAGGAACTGGGTGATGCCCTGCCGGACCAGGTAGCGCACCGAACGGCGCAGGAACGCCCGGTTGGCCTGCATGATCAGGGGCAGTTCCGGCCACAGGTCGATCGCCTGGCGGGCCATCCGCCGGTCCACGACGAAGTTGTGCGAGCCGCCGAGGTAGTAGTCATACACCCGAGCCGGGCTGGGGCGCTCGATGTCCAGGTCGTCCGACGCCCAGCTCGGCTTTTCCATCGGTCACCCTCCTACTGGTGTCGACGACACTGGGTGCCGAACAGCTACCGACCGCAGACACCGACTTACCCCCTGAGATCTCAATAACAGACGGGAAACGCCTCGTGCAAGTACCGTAGGCGAGCGCTGTCGGCTGTTTCCCTGATACTGGCTCGGTGGTGAACAACAGGTGTACAGCATAGGAGGAAGATCGGTCAGTGGCGGATAGCGAGCCGATAAAGCGGCGGGCGGCGGTGCTTGGTTCTCCGATCCGGCATTCACTGTCGCCGACGCTGCACCGTGCTGCCTACGCGGCGTTGGGTCTGACCGGTTGGCGCTACGACACGGTGGAGTGCCGCGAGGCGGCTCTCGCCACCTTCGTCGAGCAGCTTGGTCCGGAGTGGGCCGGGCTGTCGCTGACAATGCCACTCAAACGGGTGGCGTTGACTGTGGCCGATGGGATCTCCCCACTAGCCAGCGCGGTCGGCGCGGCGAACACCCTGGTGCTCGGGCAGCAGGGTGAACACCGTCGGGCCGAGAACACCGACGTGGCCGGCATCCTCGCTGCGCTGCGCGAAGCGGGGGTCGACCAGGTCAGCGCCGCGGTGATCCTCGGGGCCGGCGGCACCGCCCGAGCCGCTCTCGCCGCACTGCGCGCACTCGGGGAGAGCGCGCCGACCGTTCTGGTGCGGGATCCGGCCAGAACGACGGATCTCCGCGCGGCAGCAGACCGGCTCGGGGTGCGGCCAATGATCTCCGGCGGGCTACCCGATAGCGCCATTCCCGAGGCTGACGTCGTCGTCTCCACTCTGCCCCCCGGCGCAGCCGACACGCTGAACTGCCAGCGGTGGCCTACCAGACCAGTGGTGCTCGACGTCAGCTACACGCCGTGGCCTACGCCGCTGGCCGCGTCCGCGATCGCCGCGGGCTGCCAGACCGTCAGCGGTCTGGCGGTCCTGCTGCACCAGGCCGTCACGCAGGTTGAGCTGATGACCGGCCGCCGGGCGCCGATCACTCAGATGCGCGCGGCCCTGGACGCCGCAATCCGGTCCCGCTCGACCCCGGATTAGCTCGGCCTGTGGCTGCCCTGGGGTGGGGCCGACGATCCGCGGAGAAGGGAGAACCCGGCGGAATGAGGGCAAGCCGGGATGGTTGGTGGCTCTTGATCACCATACTGCTGGCGGTGGCGCTATTCGGCGTGGTCACCGTCCTGCTGCTGACACTTGATCCCAGAACATCAGGATCTGAGGCCGTTCGGACAGGGGGACTGGTGTCTGCGGCGGTTGTTGCTCTGTACGCCCTGTGGCTCAACGACCGCCGGCGAAGGGTGGAGGAATCTCGCCACGAGCTGGAGCGGCGGAGCAATGAGCAGGATCGGGAACGGGTGGCTGACGAGCGGTTCGCCCGTGCGGTCGAGCTTCTCGGGCATGACGCGGATCAGGTCCGGGTCGGTGCCCTGCACGCGTTGGCTGGTCTGGCACGCAGTCGGCCATCCTACGTCCAGACGGTGCTCGATGTGGTCTGCTCATACCTGCGTCGCCCCTTTGACCACCCGGACTACCTGCAAGACCGGCCGGGTGAGCGTTCTCCGTGGGCACCGTCAGACGAGCAGGACGCCGACCGGGAAAGGCAGGTCCGGCTGGCGGCGCAGCGTGTGATCGGTGAGCTGGTGCCTGACCGCCACCAGAAACCCGACACACCACCCGACCTGGACCTGACCGGCGCCCTGCTGGACTACATAGACTTGTCCGGCAGGGCCATCCGTAGGCTCGTGCTGCGGGATGCTCAGCTGCACGGCACTATCCGGTTCAGCGCAGCCGAGATCAGCGGCGATGTGTGGTTCACCCGAGCTGTGTCACACGGCAAGCTGGAGTGTGACAATGTGATATTTTCCGGCGGCAGTAACTTTCCCCACCTGATCGCACATGGTCGGGTCTCGTTCGTAGGCGCTCACTTCCGGCAGGGTGCGGTGTTCTTGTCCGCAGAGTTCCACGGACCGGTGACCCTGGCGGGCAGCACGTTTGAGAAGTCCGTAGACCTGCGGCGCACTGTGTTCCGCGGCGACCTCGATCTCCGCGGTCGGCTGCCCTGCCCGCTTCGTCCCGGTACCGGCGGGATGACTGTGAATACCAGCCGCGACGTTCGTCTCCCCGACGGCTGGACGGTGCACAACGACGGGCGGATCGGAGGGCCTGAAACGCAACCATGACCTGTACAACGTATACTTTCTCCGTGTATTCTGGCGACCTCAGCGGAGAACTACGATTCCGAGAAGAGGATGCCATGGTGTATCCCAGGTTCATCCCTCAACCGACAGGCTCGCGCTGGCCGGCTGGCACGGCGCTGGTCGTGGCGGTGGGATATCCCGGCACCGCATTCTCCCAGCTTGCTCTGAGGGACAAGTAGCTTATTACGCCTTTCCACCGGGGACTGGGGTCCGATATATGCCGGGGCCTCGTCGCCACGCCCCCGCGCTCCCACCCGGTCGAGGCAGCGCCGTGCGATCGTCCTGAAGAGCATGCGCGCCGGGGTTAGCATCGTGGGGTGACCACATCGTCCCGGCCGCCGCAGCGCCACGCTGGGACGTCGAGCGACACCGACGTCGACGCCCTGATCGGCGGCGTCGCGCACGACCTCGGACCTGACCCGTTCCCGGTGATCGGCATGGACCACGTGACCTTCGCCGTCGGTAACGCGCGGCAAGCCGCGCATTTCTACTCGACGGCGTTCGGCATGACATGCGTGGCCTACCGAGGTCCGGAGCAGGGTTACCGGGACGCGGTGGAGTATGTGCTGCTCTCTGGACGGGTCCGGTTCGTACTGTCCGGGGCGGCGCGTGGCGGCACGCCGCTGGGCAAGCGGGTGGCAGTACACGGCGACGGGGTGAGCGACCTGGCCATCGAGGTGCCCAACGTGGACCACGCCGTCGCGTTCGCCCGCCAGCAGGGCGCCACGATCCTGTCCGGACCCCATGATGCGACCGACGGGTACGGCACGGTGCGCCTGGCCGCGCTGGCGACCTACGGCGACACCCGGCATACCCTCATCGACCGGTCCCACTACACCGGCCCATTCCTGCCCGGCTTCGTCGCACGGCCGCCGCTGGTGACCGCCGGCCGCCGGCTGTTCCAGGCCGTGGACCACTGCGTGGGCAACGTTGAACTCGGCCGTATGGACGTCTGGGTGTCGTTTTACAACCGGGTCATGGGCTTTGAGAACATGAAGGAGTTCATCGGCGATGACATCGCCACGAAATACTCAGCGCTGATGTCCAAGGTGGTGACCAGCGGTAATCACCGGGTCAAGTTCCCGCTCAACGAGCCCGCGGTCGGCCGCAAGCGCTCGCAGATCGACGAGTACCTGGAATTCTACGGCGGTCCGGGCGTACAGCACATCGCACTGGCGACCGGTGACATCGTCGGCACCGTCACGGCGATGCGGGAACGGGGTGTGGAGTTCCTCGACACGCCGGACTCCTATTACGATACCCTCGGCGAGTGGGTCGGCGATACTTGCGTCCCCGTCCAGATATTGCGCGAGCTGCGCATTCTCGCCGACCGGGACGAAGATGGCTACCTGCTGCAGGTGTTCACCAAGCCAGTGCAGGACCGGCCGACGGTCTTCTTCGAACTCATCGAGCGGCACGGCTCGCTAGGTTTCGGCAAGGGCAACTTCAAAGCCTTGTTCGAAGCCATCGAGCGCGAGCAGGCCCGCCGCGGCAACCTGTAGGGGCCATGGCTTTCTACCGGCAGGCGGGCTCGATCCCGCGCAAGCGTCACACCCAGCACCGCCGCCCCGATGGCTCGCTCTACTACGAAGAGCTGATGGGTGCCGACGGCTTCTCCTCAGACTCCTCGCTGCTCTACCACGAGCAGATCCCATCGGCGATCGTCGATGCCCGGCCGTGGAACCTGCCCGACCACAGCACGGCACCCAATGAACCGCTGCTGCCAAGGCACCTTCGGCTGCACGAGCTGTTCGCCGGCCAGGAGTGGAAAGGCTACGACGCGGTGACCGGGCGACGACTGGTGCTCGGCAACGCCGACGTGCGGATCTCCTATGTCGTCGCAGGCGTTGCCTCGCCGCTGTACCGCAACGCCCTGGGTGACGAATGCGTCTACGTGGAGTCCGGCTCGGCGAGAGTGCAGACGGTGTTCGGTCAGTTGGACGTTGGGGCGGGTGATTACGTCGTGCTGCCACGCAGCACGACCCATCAGTGGGTGCCGGGCCCGGACGAACCGCTACGCGCGTACTGCATCGAGGCGAACAGCCACATCGCCCCACCACCGCGCTACCTGTCTCGATTCGGGCAGTTCCTGGAGCACGCGCCGTACTGTGAGCGGGACCTGCGAGGTCCCGACGCGCCGGAGGTGGTTGCGGGCACCGACGTGGAGGTCCTGGTTAAGCACCGGGGCGCTGGCAGCCCAGGGGGCCTGACCGGCACCGTGTACACCTACCCGCGGCATCCCTGTGACGTGGTGGGCTGGGACGGCTGCCTGTACCCCTACGCCTTCAACATCGCCGACTTCGAGCCGATCACGGGGCGGGTGCACCAGCCGCCCCCAGTACACCAGGTCTTCGCCGGCACCGGGTTCGTGATCTGCAACTTCGTGCCGCGCAAGGTCGACTACCACCCACTGGCGGTGCCGGTGCCCTACTACCACTCCAACGTGGACTCCGATGAGGTGATGTTCTACTGCGGCGGGGACTACCAGGCGCGCCAGGGCAGCGGGATCGGGCAGGGTTCGA
>JAFAXZ010000244.1 GCA_019240665.1 Pseudonocardiales bacterium
AGCCGGCCACCACGTAGAACGCCAGCCGCCAGCCGGAATCGGTGAGCGGATAGCACAGAAATACCAGACCGTTGGTCAACGCGGTGACCCACAGGACACGGGCCGCACCGAACTTGGTGGTCAGGCGCCTGGTGAGCACCGATCCAACAAGCGCTCCAACCAGGCTGAGACTGCCCAGCAGACCAATCATTCCGGGGGAAAGGTGTACCTCGCGAACGAGGAACACCACGACGATGGCCAGGTACGCGGTCTGGCACAGCGACGTCGTTGCGTTGTTGAGGCTGATGGCGCGCAGGATCGGATTCCCGAACACCAGCCGCATACCCTCGAGGATCTCCCTGCGCAGATTCTGCTCGGCAGGTTTTTGCGGATCCGGCTCCCTTGTGCGAATGGTCCGCAGCCAGGCGGCCGACCACAGGTAGCTCAGGGCATCGACAAGGACCGCGACCGGGGCGGTGAACCGCTGAACGAGGTATCCGGCGAGGCTTGGCGCCGTGAGGGCCGCAACCGACATGCTGATCCGCAGTTTCGCGTTGCCCTCGATAAGGTCGTCACGATCCACAAGACGCGGCAGATACGATTGGTGCGCCACGTCGAAGAACACAGTCAGGACGCCGGTGACGAAGACGGCGATGTACAGCTGCCAGATCGTGAGTGCAGCGAAGGCCGCCGCCATGGGGATCGACCCCAGTGCGAGAGCGCGGCCGAGGTCTGCGACGACCAGGACGGGTCGACAGCGCATCCGGTCACACCAGGCACCGACCTGCAGGCCGATCAGCAGATACGCCACAGTCTGCAGGGTCTTCAGCATCGACACGTCGAACGTCGACGCCTGCAGGGTGACCACGGCCAGCAACGACAACGCCAGATTGCTGATCCCCGTCCCCACCTTGCTGATCGCATCCGCGGCGCACAGGTGGCGGAAGTCGCGGTGCCGCAACAACCCGCCCATTCTTAGGCAACGCTCAGTGACTGACACGCGACCGTTGCTGAACAATGCTCATCAAGCGGGTCCTTCGTCACAGATCTGTACTGGGAGGGATTGGAGCCGCGACGCGCCCCAAGCCGGGCGCCACCGGGCCGTGGCCAACACATTAGAATATTTCTGATCGTTTTGACAACGGGAGTTGGTTCTAGAATGCGAGCTGGGGAGGGGTCTTGGGAGGCGCAGATCTCCGCGGTCCCCGCGCCCGACGAGCCCCTCGTTCTCGGGTGGGTCACGAGGAGTGGATCACCACGAGTCATGGCCCGGGCCGACGTGGAAGCCCCGCCGGATCGGGGGGTGCCAGGGCTCTGGGATGGGACAACCGCATTCGAATGCTGACGAGAGCCGTTGACACCCGACTGCCGACCAGCTTCGGCGAGTTCCTACTCTGCGCCTACACCGAGCGCCTACACCGAGAATGGTTCGCCGTACCCTCACCTTGCTCTGATCAAGGGGGCGGTCGACGGCGCCCACGCTTCCCTTGGTGCGGATCCATTCGGAATGTATGACCGGCGACGTGTTCTCGTCTCAGCGTTGTGACTGCGGAATCCAGCTCGAAGTCTCCCTGCAGACGATCGAGATGGAGGGCTCGGGTGTGCTGATCTATCTGCGGCAGGAGGGGAGGGGAATCGGTCTACTGAACAAGCTTCGCGCCTACCGTCTGCAAGATGGTGGGCTCGATACGGTCGAAGCCAACCTGCACCTGGGGTTCGGCGCCGACCAGCGGGACTACGTCGTCGCCGTCGCCATCCTGGAGGACCTCGGGGTTAGCGCCATCCGGCTGCTCACCAACAACCCCGCCAAGATCGCCGCGTTCGACCGATCCACGATCCGGGTAGTCGCCCGGATGCCGCTGGTGGCGCCGGTGACGGACCACAACCGTGGGTACTTGGAGGTCAAGCGGTTGCGACTTGGGCACTTCCTCGAAGAGGCGGAGCGGTGACGACGACCAGGAGGGCCTTGCTGGTCTCTACCGCGAACCCGTACCCGATGGTCACCAACGGCTGCGCGCGGTTAGTCAGCGATTACCAAGCGATCATGTTCCCCCACTACGAGATGTATTTTCTCCTTGCCCGCCCGGGTGACTGGTCCCCACTTCGGCTGTTCCACCAGGGCCGGCCCCTCGGACAGGAACCGCACGTCCAGGACCTTCTCGTCCAGGACTTCGCCTTCGTCCTGTTCATCGGCTTCAAGGAGAACGAGCTCACCAGACAGTTGGCCGGTTTGCGACCATCCTTCTGCCTCACCGACACTTATCCCCATCCCGACCTGCCCGATGGGCTGTTCCGCGGCGTCCTGTCCCATCGTGCCGTCGAGCGGCACCGCGACCTCCTCCTGGTGGGCGGCTCCTACGACGACGGGGTTTTCTACCCCTATCGGAGGAACGAAGAGCTGGTGCTCGCCATCGGTCGGATCCATCCTGACAAGAACCAGCTCGAGCTGGTCCGAAGCTACCGGCAGGCGATCTTCGAAGAGTATGGCCTGCCCCTCCACCTCGTGGGAGGCGTCGACGATCCGGACTACTTCGCCGAGGTGGACAGGTACGTCGATAGCCTGGCGGTCGTATCGAGTATCGATCCGGCCGATCCACTCGCCACTGGCAGCTGGCGCTCGGCCCCGGAGATTGCTGAACTGTGCAATCGGGCCCGTCTGTTCGTGTCTGCCTCGCCGAAGGAGAGCTTCGGCCTGGCGATGATCGAGGCGATGGCGTGCGGCACCACCTGCGTCGTGAACGGCGACTACCGCGGTTTCGTCGCGGCCGACTTACGTCCCCATGTCTACGGTCACATCACCGCCCAGCAGGGCGCCATTGTTGAACTCGTCGCCCAGGCGCTCCGCGAAGACGTCCGGATCGACGGCTCCAACTGGGCGAGGAAATACTCGGTGAGCGCGATCCGTGAGGTTCTGTCGCAGTTCATCGATGAGCGGCTATAGGCGGTTTCTGGTGATGAGCGGCTATCGGCGGTCTCTCTACTTCGTGGCACCGCGCCAGGTGGTAGTGCGGGAGGAGCCGCTGCCAACGCTCGCGGGCGGGCAGATGCTGGTCGAAGTGGTGCGCTCCGCTATCAGCCCGGGCACCGAGATGGTGGTCTACCGCGGCCAGGTGCCACGGGACATGCCCCTGGATGCGTCCATCTCCGCCCTGGCGTCCACGGCGGAGTTCCCCGTGAAATACGGTTACGCGGCCGTGGGCCGGGTCGTCGAATTGGGCGCAGGCGTCAGCTCAGAGTGGCTGGGGAAGCTGGTCATGGCGCTGCACCCGCACGAGAGCCACTTTGTGGCCATACCGAGTGAGCTGCGGCCTGTCCCCGTCGGCGTGACGGCCGAGGAGGCGGCGTTCCTGCCCAACGTCGAAACCGCGGTCACGTTCCTGATGGACGGCCAACCGATCGTTGGCGAGCATGTGGCGGTGTTCGGGCAAGGTGTGGTCGGCCTGCTCACGACGGCCCTGCTGGCGCGACTGCCTCTTTCCTGCCTCGTCACGGTCGACCGGCACGCCCTGCGGCGGGGATGGTCACTTGATCTGGGCGCGCACCGCGCCGTGGACCCGTCCGCGCCAGCGGAACTGCGGCGGCTGCGTTCCTTCTTCGATCTGACCTACGAGCTGTCCGGCAGTCCGGCAGCCCTCGACGAGGCGATCTCGGTCACCGGCTTCTGCGGGCGGGTGGTGATCGGGTCCTGGTATGGAGACCGGCACGCCGAGCTGAACCTGGGTGGCGCCTTCCACCGCAGCCGCATGCAGCTCACCGCCAGTCAGGTGAGCACCATCGCTCCTCAATGGGAGGGACGCTGGAGCATGGCTCGCCGCTTGGAGGTGGCTTGGCGGATGCTCCAGGACCTCAGGCCCGCTCGCCTCGTCACTCACCGTTTCGCTTTCTCCCGGGCAGCTGACGCCTATGACCTGATCGATCGGTGCCCGGGGGAAGCCGTCCAAGTGATCCTGACCTACGACGCCTGATGCGTGTCGGCCTCGTCATCTTCGGCAGCCTGGAGACCCGCACCGGCGGATACCTGTACGACCGCCGGTTGCTCGACCATCTGGGGTCGCGGGGAGACCAGACGCACGTGGTGTCCCTCCCCGTGCGGACCTACCTGCGCCACCTCGCCGACAATTTCTCACCGTCGCTGGCCAGCCGGCTGGCGGGGGAGCGCTTCGACGTCCTGCTTCAAGACGAGCTCAACCACCCGTCACTGGTCATGCTCAACCGTTGGCTGAAGGCGCGGGCCGGCTATCCCATCGTCACACTCGTGCACCTGCTGCGCTCGAGCGAACCGAGGGCCTCGCCGCTGCGCCGCGTCTCTGTGGCGGTCGAGCGTCGGTACCTCGCCACCGTCGATGCCGCCGTGTTCAATTGTGAAACCACCCGCGAGGCAGTCGAGAGGTTGCTCGGGCACGCCCTTCCCGGAGTTGTCGCCTACCCCGGTTGTGATCACATGGGGATGCAGATCTCAGCAGCTGAAGTGACGGCGAGGGCGCGAGTGACGGGCCCTCTTCGGGTCCTCAGCGTCGCCAACGTGGTCCCGGGGAAGGGATTGCACGTTCTGGTCGCCGCCTTGGACAGGCTCCCGGCCGAGAGCTGGCGGCTGACGGTGGCAGGCAGCCTGACCATGGACCGTGCCTACGTCAACCGCCTCCAAGGCCTGATCGGCCATCTCGGTCTCGTCGCCAACGTCAACCTGCTGGGCTCCGTGCCCCATCATCGGATCGCCGACCTGCTGTCCAGAAACCACGTGTTGGCGGTCCCCTCGTCGTACGAGGCCCTGGGCATTGCCTACCTCGAGGCGATGCGGTTCGGGTTACCGGTGATCGCCACCTCCGCAGGAGGGGCCCATGAGGTCGTCGACGAAGGCCGCGAGGGGTTCTTCGTCGCGCCGGGCGATGTCGACGCCCTCAGCGGGCACCTCCGCCTGCTGGGGGCCGACCGTGAGCTGTTGCTCCGGATGGGACTCGCCGCTCGACGGCGAGCCGAACGACACCCGACCTGGGAGGAGTCCTTCGAGCGCGCTCGCGACCTGTTGTGCTCCCTAGTAGCCTCCCACCAGCGTCATAGGCGCTAAGGAGACCTTGCTGTGATGACCTCCGACCAGCTCCCCGATTACTACAACTGGCTGTCCCGCTACGTCCAGCTCACCAACTGGCTCTCCTACCATGACCGCTTCGCTGCGTTCACTATGCACAAGAGGCTGGGCATCCAGGCCGCGGAGCACGCCGAGCGCCGCCGCACGGCGGGTCTTGAGTACGTCAACGGTCGGCTGCTGGCCCTTGCTCGTCTCCAGCCCGGCCCCCGGGTGCTCGACGCGGGCTGCGGCTTCGGCGGGACGATTTTCCACTGGCAGTCTCGGATCGGTGGCCGGTATGAGGGCATCACGCTGAGCCGGGTCCAGTTGGCCGTGGCGGAGCGTGAGGCGCGTCGGCGTGGAATCGCAGACGTCTGCCGATTCCGGGTGCAGAGCTACGATGAGCCACTCGGACATGACTTCGATGCGGTCGTCGCCATCGAGTCGCTCATCCATTCCCCCGATCTCGACCGCACGCTGCCCCACCTGGCGGGTGCCCTGCAACCCGGCGGCGTGCTCCTCGTGCTCGACGACATGGCGACGTGCGGCCTCGACCGCCACCGGCCGGTCGAGGCCGACCTTCTCCGCAGGCACTGGGGCTGCGCCCGCTACTGGACGGACGACGACTACCGGGACGCCCTTGACCGCGCCGGGCTCTTGCTGATTCATGAGGAGGACCTCAGCGCCCTGGTGCGCCCGCGCCGCGAGGAGATTCTCAACCGCCTGGAGCTGACGTATTCGGTCCTCCATCGGAGGATCCCCCTGCCCGGAGCACGCACGGTCATCTCCGCCTACCTGGGGGGGATCGCCCTCGAGCGGCTCCACGGCTTGGGGGACGTGCACTACCGGCTCCTCGTCGCCCGCAAGATGGGTGGGTGAGGGGCATGTCCGATCTCCCCAGCCGGTACGACTCCTGTCCGGAGGTGTGCGGCCGGCTCGAGCACCCTGGCCTGGCCACCGATATGCCGATCTGGATCGATCACACCCGGGAGGCGACGACGGTCGACCAGGCACGTATCGAGGACACCCTTGACGAGGTGGACCTGGCGGACCGACACGTCCTCCACGTCGGCGTCGGCAACTCCCGGTTCGCCCAGAGGTTCGCCCGTCGGGTCCGTCTCGTGGACGGTCTTACGGTGAGCCACCGGGAGAAGGAGTTCGCCGATTCACTCCAGATCGCCAACTACACGGTCTATTTCCTGAGCAAGTACAGCCGGGAGTTCCTCATCACCATCGAGAACCGGTACGACTTCATCGTCGACAACAACCTGGCCAGCTTCGCCTGCTGCAAATATCATTTCTTCCGGATGCTCGACAATTACCTGTGGTGCCTTCGGCCGCACGGTCGGATTCTGACCGATCAGCGCGGCATGGACTTCACGGTCGAGAACGATCCTCGGTGGCAGCTGACCTTCGAGGATCTGGTTGCGCTGGAGCGACGATTTCCCGTGGCCGTGACGAAGATCACCGACACCGTCTATGAAATCTGTGGCATTCCATGACGCCCAACCCCGCGCTGCGGGAGCTCGGCTTCTCGGCGGACGATCGCGTCGTCATCGTCCACGCCGACGACGTCGGCATGTGCGGCGCGACCGTCGATGCCTTCTTCGAGCTCGCAGAGCGCGGAGTGACCTCTGCCGGATCGGTGATGGTCCCCTGCCCGTGGTTCCCGGGGGTGGCGGCCGGCTACCGAGGCCACGCTGACCTTGACGTCGGCGTGCACCTGACACTCACCAGTGAATGGGAGAGCTATCGCTGGGGACCCATATCCACCCGCGATCCGGCATCCGGCCTGATCGACGAGGAAGGCTACTTTTACCGGAATCAGGACCAGTGGCGCAACGTCGACCCCCAGGTGATCCGCAGTGAGGCGGAGGCCCAGGTTGACCGCGCTCTGGCCACGGGGCTGGATGTGACCCACGTTGACTGCCACATGTTCTCGATGCTGCGTCCCTCTTTGGTGGGTCCATACGTCAGCCTCGGCTTCGATCGACAGCTCCCGGTCCTGATGACGCGCCAGCCACAGTGGGTGGCAGCACTGTCCGAAGCAGCCATCGCCGGCTGGGAGGAGCGGGGACTCCCGATCTTCGACCACCTCAGAGAGATGCCCCTGAACGAGCCACCGACGCAGCAGCTCAACCTGACCAAACGACTGTTCGACGAGCTGCCGCCCGGACTGACCTACCTCATCACCCATCCGGCCAGGGACACACCGGAACTGCGGGCCATCGCCCAGGACTGGCGAGCGCGGGTGGCCGACTTCGAAACGTTCCGCGACGACAGGCTCGCCCATCACCTTCGGAGGAGTGGTATCCAGATCATCGGCTGGCGGCCGTTGCGGGAGTTGATGCGCACCAGACGTCACCGACTTCTCAGGGGAGGCGAGACGTGACGTCGGGGAAACCGCGGTACAGCGTCACTGTGCGGCGAGAACTCATCGCTCAGCATTTTCTGGTCGGAGGCGACTGGGGTCGAGAGAACACGCTCAACTCCCACCGCTACCGGATCGAGGTACGGTACGACGGCACGAGCTTGGATGGCCACGGCTTCCTTCTCGACATTGACGAGATCCACCGCAAGCTGGACGGCCTGGTGGAGCGTTACCGGGACCGCACACTCAACGAGCTGCCCGAGTTCGCGGGCCTGAACCCCAGCGTGGAGAACTTCTCCCGGATCCTGAGTGACCAACTGGTGGTGGGCGCGCCCAACGTCGATGCTCTCCAGGTGACGGTCTGGGAGGACGCCGACGCCAGCGCCGCCTACCGCCGGCCGCTCGGCGACGAGGTCACGGACTGATCGCCTCGTGCGGGGCGCTACCGCCGGGGCGGACGGCGGCGACGGCGATGCCGCCCCGGAGGTATCCGATCCCGGCTCGCTCACCGCACACGTCCAGCACGCGGAGTACCAACCCCCAACCGCCCGGCAGATCACCCTGGGGCACAAAGCGCCAATGCCGACGGCCCACGATCTCTAACCCGGCGCCGCTCAGGAGTCCTTCCAGTTCGCCGGCAGTGAGGAAATGATCGGTGGACAGGTGCCGGGTGTCGAGTCCCAAAACCGGTGCCAGGTGCCGGTACCAGCAGTAGTCGCCGTTCGGGGTAAGACCTATGAACATGCCTCCGGGTTTGAGCACCCGATGCACCTGATGAACGACCCGAGCTTGGTCGAGCATGTGCTCGAGGGCCCCCACGCACAGCACGACGTGGATTGAGCGGTCCTCGATCGTCGCCAGTTCCTCCGCAGGGTCGACGCGTATCGAGGTGCAGTCGCTGCACGGCGAACTCTCGGCGCGACGGCGGGCGAGGGCCACCATCTCGGGAGACAGGTCGGTGCCGATGGCGCAAGCGAACTCCTCTGCCAGGGAGAGCAGATGGATGGCCGTCCCACAGCCGATTTCCAGGAGGGTCCCCCGCTGTGCTCCTGCGAGAAACCAACGGATGACTTCGAGACGATAGGAAAGCAGACGTTCGGCAGGGCCGTGAGCATCGCAGTAATGCTGGGCGAGGCCGTCGAAATGCCGGACCACGTCCGCAGGCGTTCGTATGATGCGTGTCGTGAGCCGCGTTCTCCATGGGAGCCGCCATCGGCGATTTGCCTGGTTTTCCGGACGAGTACCTGTTACAGAATCCTGTGTGCGGCGGTTGGACACGGTTTTCTTGCGTGGCACGTCGCGAGCCTATGTGGCATGCCGGCACGAACGCCAGCACGGGGCACATTCGTTCGCGCCTATCGAGCCACGACGCTCGACAAGGCGGTGGAACGGGTGTGCGCCCTGGTTCACTCTCCAGGGCCTTCACCCGGGCGCCCCCTGGTCTTCTGAGTTCAGCGCCACGATGAGAAAGTCGCCACGGGACCGCCACGGGACCGAGCGTCCTGGAGGTAGCGAACGTCCTGGACTTCCCTGGTTCAGGTTCGGCAGCCGATGGTGGATGAGTGCCGCTGGGAGCGCCATGTTCGTGCCAGTATGGTGGGATGGCGGTGAGGTCCACGCACATGCTGCCGAGCTTCTTCATCATCGGCGCCAACAAGTGCGGCACGTCATCCCTGTACCGGTACATCCTCGCCAACCCTGGGGTGCTACCGTGTGCTAGGAAGGAGCCGAATTTCTTCGGACAGCATTCTGCCGCCTACATCGCCGGCCACATCGACGAGTATTTTTCCCTCTTTCCGACATACGACTACCGCGGTCCGCTCACGTTCGAATGTGAGGCTTCGGACGAGGCCGGCGCGTCGAGCCCGACTACCATTGTCGTCGATCGTCGGCCAGACGGTCACTACATCACGGGCGAGGCGAGTGCCAACACCTTTCACGACGTCTCGCCGTCGCTTCTTCACCAGTATCTTCCCGACGCCAGGCTCATCGTATTGCTGCGCAATCCGGTGGACCGGGCCTACTCACACCATCGCATGTACCGACGTTTCAAAGACGCCGGGCACGACCTCGGCATCGAGATCGGCGAGTTTGAGGTGGACATACGAGCCGAAATGGCGGCCCACGAGCGGGGTGAGCGGACTGAGTACATTGCCCCGGGAATGTATGCCGAGCTGTTGCGAGGATGGATCGCCACCTATGGCGCGAACAAGGTGAAGGTACTCATGACCGAGGATCTCGGTCAGCCCCCCACTGCCGAGCAGATCATGCGCGAGATTGAGGACTACTTGGGGCTGGCCGCCCATGACTACGCCAATATCCTGACGCGGCGTTTCAATCGCGCGGCGCCGGCCAGCGTCGCTCCGGCCGTGGGTTCCCTGCTGGCAGATTTCTACCGTCCCCATAACGAACGGTTACAGGAGTACCTGGGGCGCGAGTTCGACTGGGGCTGAGTGTCGTTTCCCGCAGCGCCGACCGTAGCTGCGACAAGTGCTTTAACCGCTTCAAATAACGGCGGGAATCGCCATCCGTTACGACCAGAAAATCATCGCTATCGCGCAGGGATCACTCCCTGCTGTGGCGAAGCACCGGCGATGCGGCGATGTGTTTGCGCGGCGCTTACACCAGATTTGCGCCGCCTGTCTAGGTTGTGGTGTTGGTTGGTACATCGGCGTTTACCGCGATGACCGAGCGGCGCATCTTCCTACGGTCGCAACTGTGACCGTGGCGGGATGTTTAGCAGCAGCTGTACTTGGACCTGGCGGGACTGGAGATCGAGGTCTTGGAGCTGATACACGTAGACGAGTCGGCCGGTAGGCACGGTGTCACTGAGATCGGCGCATCTTGCCCCCCGTGCGCCGATAACAAGAGCACAATGGTGCGCCCGGGTGTGTCAGCCCCGCTGATTACAGGTAGTAAGACAGACTCTAGCCTGGGCGATCCAGCCCAGGATTTAAGTGGATGGCGTACACTTCTTGCCCAGCTCCTCCGGGGTGTAGGCCGGTGATCTCCGTTGATTGGCCCCGGGCCGAGTGCGCCATGAGCCGGTCAACAATCACGGGTGGAACTACGGTCGAGGTCCGGGAGTTGGTCAAGCGCTATCCGAAAGCACAGACCAACGCGGTCGACCGGCTCAGCTTCACCGTAGCCGACGGGGAAATCTTCGGATTGCTTGGCCCGAACGGGGCCGGTAAGTCCACCACCATCGGGGTGCTGACCACCCGGGTCCGGCCGACCGGTGGGCAGGCGCTGATCGCGGGTGTGGATGTGGTGGCCGCGCCACAGACGGTCCATAGCCTGCTGGGTGTAGTTCCGCAGCACAACAACTTGGACCGGTCGCTGTCGGTTCGACAGAATCTGCTGTTCCACGCTGCCTACCATGGAGTGCCTAAGGCCGTTCGTACCCGGCGAGCCGAGGTGCTGCTGGAGCAGTTCGCGCTGACCGACCGAGCCAACGACAATCCGGAGTTGTTCTCCGGGGGGCAGAACCAGCGGATGATGATCGCCCGGGCGCTGATGCACGATCCCATGGTGCTGTTTTTGGACGAGCCCACCACCGGGCTGGATCCGGCCGCTCGACTGTTCGTCTGGGATCGCGTCCGGGAATTGCGCGAGGCGGGCGTGACGATCGTGCTGAGCACCCACGACATGAACGAGGCGGCGGCGCTGGCCGATCGGGTCGGCATCGTCGATTCCGGCCGGTTGCTCGCGTTGGACACCCCGACCGCCCTGGTCCGCGGGCTGGCCACCGGAGCCACGTTGCGGATCACGGTCGAGTTGGCCGGCGCGGGTGGGGCGGTGGGGCTGCTGGAGCGACTGGGCGCGCTGGCTGGGGTGCAGCGGTGCGAGCAGATCGGCGCCGAGGGGGCCATGCACATTATCCGGC
>JAFAXZ010000108.1 GCA_019240665.1 Pseudonocardiales bacterium
GCCGGTGCTCACCATCCGAGTCCACCATGTGGGCGGCCACTATCGCGGCGAGCTGATCGGCACTAGGTGCCCGCGTCTCCAGCCGGAGACACCGGCGCAGGAAGGCAGCGGGGAAGTCCCGTTCCCCGTTGCTGGTGATTACGATCATCGGGAACGCGTGACACCGTACTCGGCCGCCGACAATGGTGGCCGTTGCCTCGGGATCGTCGGTGAACACGGATACCTCGGGCGAGCGGTTGCGGATCCGCTCCAGCTCCGGAATGGTGAACTCCCCGTCTTCGAAGATGCTCAACAGGTCGTTGGGCAAGTCCGCTTCACTCTTGTCCAGTTCGTCGATGAGCAGCACGCGAGGCAACCTGCTGGGTAGGAATGCCGTCCCCAACGGGCCGAGTCGCACGAACTCACCTATTGGCGGCTCCTGATTCACTGGATCGGCAACCGTGGCCGAGTCCACCGCCCCGCTGCCCACCTCCCGGCTCCACCTGGTCACGGCCTGTCTTGTTCCGGCGGCCAGTGCACGCCCGATAGCATCGTAACCATACTGACCTGATTTCAGCGTGGTGTGGCTGGTAATCGGCCACACCAGCACCCGACCCAGGCGCAATTCCCGGGCAATTCGAAAGGCCAGACTCGACTTGCCGGTGCCGGGACGTCCCGTGACCAGCAACGGGCGGCGCAGGTACAGCGCGGCATTGACCATGTCCACTTCATGCGGGTCCACATCACGCTCGGACAGATGAAACCCCGAGCCGAGTCGGCGTTCCGCCTCACCATCGTCCTCGGGGGGCACGTCGCGCGCAGGCAATGGGCCACCACGAAAGTTCCGCCACGGCGGCGCGGGCGGGAGGAGACCGGTCAGCGGAATGTCATACAACGGCCGGCCGGTGCCACGGTAAACCCACCAGTCGGGCGTATTGAAGCGAGGTGTCCGCTTATCCGGCAGCACCTCGTCAGGAGGCTCGTTCACGCTCATCGCCGATGTCTCCTCCGGGCTGTGGCTGATCTGGTGGCTGGCCTGCCGGCTGATCGGGCACCACTAAACGATGCGGATCGTCCCATAACACCACCAAATCACGGGCAATATTCACATCGTACGGTGCGGCTGACGCTTGGAAAGCAGCTTGACGCGAGGCCTGCGCCCGCCTAGGCAAATCACCCAGACCGTCACCCTCGACGAGCCAGGCGACAACCTCCCGAAGGACCCCCGACGACGCCTCAGGATGCCATACTAGCGCCGGCAGCCCCGAGCGCAATGCTGCGGCCAGCTCATCCGCGCCCGGCCGCGGCTGGCAGGACGGCGCCGCGGAGAGCACCATCAACACCCACCGCGGATCGCTCAGGACGGCGTCAATACGATGGCGTTTCTCGGTGTCCGTCGGCTGCCCGAAGTGAACTCGCTCCGCCGAGGGATCGTTCATCAATATCTGCCAGCGCTGATGCCACACTCGGTGCCACTGCGACGAGCGCATCCGTTCCAGCGAGCGCACCACGACCGGGTAGTCCAGGCACAGCGGACGCGGGTCACCCGAATCATGTTCCTTGTGCCAGAGATGAACTGGCAGATTCAGCAACGCGCGCGGCAGCACGAACTCCAACGCCACCGCGCCCGCGTATCCGGACCACGCCCGCTCCGCGCTCACCACCAGATCGTCAACGCACCGCTCGAGTTCGTCGAACGTGACCATACGGGTCTCACCGCGCGCGGGTGGCCACTCCGCGGGATCGTCCTGCCGCCAGTAGGACAACAGGTAGCGGTTGGGGTCGATCCCATCGGGCTCCACGACGAGCATCAGGTGAAGCTGGGAGTCGCCGGGAATCTGCGGACCTGCCGTCCGCCGCTTCCGCAGCTGCGGTTCGAGCCGAAGGCGACGCGCCTGATCATTATTCCATTGCGTCAGATAGGCACTCATGTCGCCACCGACTTGACGCGCCACGAGTTCGACAAACATCAGCGCCGGCGGGAATCCGTCGGCGCCGGCGTTGAACTCCGCCAAATGGGCGAATGCTTCCCATGCGCTGGCAACACTCCATACGGGGGGCACACCGGGGCCTGCGGCTCGATGCACCAGCGTCCGGAGTTGCGGGACGGTGATCTCGACCAGCCATTCGCGTAAGCGATGCAGCTCCTGCGCGGGCAGTAGGTCGAGCACACGCGGCTCCTTGACAAGCCGCCTGATCCGGTCACACTCGGGCGATCCGGGCCGCATCATCCACACCGCCCGATCGAGAGCGGCCATGCCGCCTTCGATCCTCGCGCAGGCGTTGACGAGCTCGATCAGATGATCCCTACCGACCGAGTGTTGCGGAACCCCGAGCGGGTGGCCCGAGTAGTCGCTGATTACCTGGATCAGGAGCGAGCGGCTCTGCGCATCCTCGGCCAGCCCAGCCTCCACCAACGCTTCCACCACGGCTTCACGGACTTCGATTGCCACCACCGCGCTCGCGGGAGTTGGCACCACTGCGCTCGCGCGGATGGGCACCCGTGGCACCCCTTCTTGCAGTTCCCCGCTCGCAGCCGCGGCGCCGTCGGACAGACGTAGCCACGCCACGGTCGAAGTCTCCTTAACCGCAACAGGGATCCGTCGGTACGCGCCCGGATCAGCCGCCGGGTCGTGGACGATCACATCGTGGTAAAAGGTATCGGAGGCGATCAGCGCGAGTACATCAGTTGACAACGCCAATGCTGATTTTGCTGCCGGCGCCTCCAGGATGCGAGATGCGAAGTTGACCGCCTGGCTCACCGCGCCGTGCCCGTCCTGGGACACCTCACCGGCGTGCAACGCGACTCGGAGTTGTATTGCCGCCTCGGCGGAATGAACCGCGTTGTGCCGGCGCAGCCACGCAACCAACCTGCTCGGTAATTGGTCGGCCAGCTTACTGTTGTCCACCCCCGGTGGCACCAAAATCATCGCCCCATCGCCGCGGTCCTCCACCGTACAGGTACCCAGGTTGACTCCGGCTTCGGCGAAAGCGCCTTGCAGCACGTTATACAGGCCTTCGTGCACGGCGCGCTGGTGAATCATGCTCCTGGCCGGGTCGGTGAAGCGTGCAACGTCGACCACAACGATCGTTTGGCGCATCATGGGCCACTGCTGCGGCACAAGGAATCACCCCTCCCGAACGCCGACTGTCGCTCGATGACCGTGCGACACCTGGATTATCCTGGAGTGGACGGTCGGCCGGCTACTTTCATACCGACCGGTTTGTTGGGCTTGGGCGATGGTGCAACCTGGGCGGTACCGGCGAGCGCCGGACGTAAAGTAAGTAACAAAATTCACCACTGTTGACGCTCTGCGTTACCGCTCACAGGAGCTCGCTCATCGTCAACACCGCGCGGTAGGGCAGCCCGGCCGCTTCGATGGCCTCGCAGGCCCCGGTGTCCCGGTCCACCACGGTGGCCACGCCGATGACGTCCGCGCCCGCGGCGCGCAGCGCCGCAACGGCGGTGAGCACCGAGGCGCCGGTGGTGGACGTGTCGTCGACGGCAAGCACCGCACGACCGGCGACGTCCGGGCCTTCGATGCACCGCTGCATCCCGTGCTGCTTGGGCGACTTGCGCACCACGAAGGCGTCCACCGGGGGGCCCGGCGCGTGCAGCACGGCGGCGGCAACCGGATCGGCACCCAGCGTCAAGCCACCCACCGCCTGGTAGGACCAGTCGCTGGTCAGCTCGCGGACCAGCCGCCCGATCAACGGCGCGGCCTCGTGGTGCAGCGTGACCCGGCGCAGGTCGACGTAGTAGTCAGCCTGCGCCCCGGAGGACAGCGTGACCCGGCCGTGTTCCACCGCCAGCTGACGCACCAACGCCGCCAGCCGGGCCCGGGACGAGCTGCTCACCATCGAGGCGAGGAGCCGGTCACCTGCTGCCCCACCCGGTGAGGCGCCGGACGAGACCGCGAGGCAGCACGTCCACCAGCCCCACCAGTGCCCGGTACTGCAAGCCCGGCACCGAGATGGTGCGCCCGCGCCGCAGGTCAGCCAGGCAGTCACGGACGACGGCGTCGGCGTCCAGCCAGAACATCGAGGGGCTTGCGGCTATGTCAATCCCGGCACGGGCATGGAACTCGGTGTGGACATAACCCGGGCACAGCGCGAGCACCTGGACCCCGGTGTCCTGCAGTGCCACCGCGAGCCCCTCCGAGAACATCGTCACGTACGCTTTGCTCGCGCTGTAGGTGGCGTCGCGGCCGGGCAGGAAGCTCGCCACGCTGGACACGTTGATCACCGCACCCCGTCCGGCGCGCACCATGCCCGGCAGCGCGGCATGGGTCAACCGCAGCACGCTGGTCACGTTGACGTCCAGTTGGGCCTGCAGATCCGTGATGTCAGCGTCGACGAACTCGGCGGCGGTGCCGAAACCCGCGTTGTTCACCAGCAGATCCACCGGATCTCCGGTGCGCAGCCGCTGCTCGACCAGCTGCCGCTCGCTGGCGCTGGCCAGGTCGGCGGGGAACACCTCGGCACTCACCCCGTGCCGCTGCGCCAGCTCGGCGGAGCGCTGCCGCAGCCGTTCCCTGGCGACGAGCACGAGGTCGTAGCCCTCGGCGGCGAGCCTCCGGGCGAAGGCGGCTCCGATTCCCGAGGTGGAACCGGTAATCAGCGCGGTTGGCATCGTCTCCCAGACTAGCCTCGTGACCAGACTAGCTTCGTGGCGCGGCGAGCGGCGGGCCGTAGGTGAGGCGGCGCAGCAACACTTCAGCCGGACCTCGGTAACCGCGCCGGCTCATCCCCTCAGCCAGCAGCACGCTCAGCACCCAGGTCACGGTGGCCAGGGCCGCGATCCCGGCGAGGCCGAACCGATGACCGAGACCACCGCCGTAGGAGGCCAGCACCGCGACGAACACCACGGACTGCAACAGGTAGCAGGTCATCGATCGCTGCCCACAGGCGGCCAGCGCGCTGATCACCACTCCGGACCGGTCCCGGGCCCGGACACTGCCACGAACCTCGCCTCGAACACCGACGCGGATCGCGACGAGCCCGGCGATCGCGGCGTAGCCCACTCCACCAGCGTAGCCGGTCAGGCTCTGCGCCACGCTCGCAAGCATGGTCACCGCCTCCGACGGCGGTGACCACCACGAGGCCCGCACCAGGGCACACGGCAGGCCCCCGACGGCGGCCAGCCCCACACCGAGCACAGCGACGCGCAGCAGGAACTGCCAGTGCCGCTCAGGCTCGTCAAGCAGCCGCCGCCGCGCAGCCCACACCCCGAGCAGCACAGCGGGGACCAACGTGCAGACCGAGCCGATGACGCTGCACTGCACCCATTCCAGCACGCGGATCCCCGCTGCGTGTACCACGTCGGTCGTGAAGCTCGCCTTCTCGCCCAGCGGACTCAACCGGCCCTCCCACGTGCGGAACAGCACGATCGGTACCGTCCACAGCGCCGCCACGAGCAGCAGCGTGCGGTCCCGGGCCCGGATCAGCACCTCGGCCAACACGACCGCGAGTAGTCCGTAGGCGCCGATGATATCCCCGGAAAACAACAGCAGGGCATGGAGGAAGCCGATGAGCACCATCCACCATCCCCGTCTGCGGATAATGCTCCGGACGGTCGTCTCCTCGACCCCGCTGCTGGTGTGCCGCCGCAGCAACTGAACGATGCCGTAGCCGAACAACAAGGCGAACATGGGATATGCGCGGCCTTTGATAAAGGTTATCTGCAGCAGCATGGCCACCTGATCAAAGACTGGGTACCCGTGCATCCGCCCGCCGTCCCCGTGGACGCTGGGCCCGTACCGGTAGTGGGGGGCGTTGGCCAGCGCGATGAGCAGCAGCATGGTGCCCCGTGCCAGGTCCGGTGCCAGCGACCGCGCCGATACCGCTACTGCCCCGATCGGGCGTACATCGACAGCTTCCGTCATGACCGCCCCTTTGGGGAGATCGGTCAGCGGCGTCCCGGCGTTACGGCCACGTAGCCTTGAGCTACCATCAGGGCGTCGGGCATCAGTTCCTGATGCATCTACAGGTATTGGCCGGTGCCTCGGGCGCCGGGTTCCGCTGGCTGGCCGCCGGGGGGCTGCATCCCAGGCGAGATCGTGCCTGCGGGTAGGCCGCGGCGCATCTGCTCCAGCTGCACCCGGGCGGCCATCTGCTGGGCGAACAGGGCGGTCTGGATGCCATGGAACAGGCCCTCCAGCCAGCCGACCAGCTGGGCCTGCGCGATCCGCAGTTCGGCATCACTGGGAGTGGAGTCCTCGCCGAACGGCAGGGAAAGCCGCTCCAGCTCCTCGCGCAGCTCGGGGGCCAGGCCCTGCTCCAGCTCGCGGATCGAGGACTCGTGGATCTCTCGTAGCCGGTTGCGACTGGCCTCGTCCAGCGGCGCGGCGCGCACCTCCTCCAGCAGCTGCTTGATCATGCTGCCGATCCGCATCACCTTGGCGGGTTGCTCGACCTGCTCAGCGACCTCCAGCCCGCGCTGGTCGTAGGAGTCGACGCCGGGCACCATGTTGGGTGGCACCGCCGTGGCGGGCACCGGTTTGCCGTCCGGCCCGATCACAATGACCTGCTGCTCATCCGGTTCGCTCATGACCCCATTTTCCGCTCCCTGCCCGCACCTGTCGCGCTCATGCACAGTGTGTCGCTCCCCGCTGGCGGCGTCGGTGCCACCAGCGAAGGCATACGTCTGCAGGCAAAGCCCTTTCACGTGCCGATGGTGGGAGATCCGGCGAGTGCGGTGTCCACAGCGCGTACCGCTGCCGGGGTACGGGTGAACCGCATGCTCTCGTCCTCCAGCGATCCGTGCCGCATCAGCAACACGTCCCGCGGATAATTCTGGTGCAGCCGCCACGGGGCAGTCGGCCCCTGCTTCGGCAGCACGGCCACACTGCGCAGCACGTAGCCTGATTGTAGGTCAATGATCGGCTCTCGCTGCGGCGTGTCCGGCGCCAGCGGCGTGCATACCTGATAGCCACGCTGGTCCATGTGGTTGAGCAGCCGGCAGACGTACTCGCTGACCAGGTCAGCCTTCAGCGTCCACGACGCGTTGGTGTAACCGAGGGTGAGGGCAAAGTTCGGCACCCCTGAGAGCATCATGCCCTTGTAGGCCACGGTGTGGCCGAGGTCGACCTCGGCGCCTGCGACGCGCAACGTCATGCCGCCAATCGCCAGCAGGTTCAAGCCGGTGGCGGTGACCACGAGGTCGGCCTCCAGCGCCGTTCCGGAAGCCAGCCGGATTCCGTGCTCGGTGAACGTCTCGATGTGATCGGTGACGACCGACACGCGGCCGCTGCGAATCGCCTGAAACAGATCACCATCCGGCACCAGACACAGCCGCTGATCCCAGGGGTTGTACCGTGGCCTGAAATGAGTGTCGACGTCGTAGCCGTCGGGCAGCTGCGCCGTGGCGCCCTTACGGAGCAGCGACTTCATCACGCCGGGAGCGCGGCGGCTGAGCTGGAAGGCGAGCGTGGCGAGAAGGGCGTTCTTCCACCGGGCGATGGGGTAGGCCACCGTGGATGGCAGCCTGCGACGCAGGAAGTCGGCGACAGCGTCTTGGGTCGGCAGCGACAGCACGTAGCTGGGTGAGCGCTGCAGCATCGTCACGTGCGCAGCCTTCTCGGCCAGCGCCGGGACCAGGGTCACCGCGGTCGCGCCGCTACCGATGACGACCACCCGCTTGCGGGCATAGTCCAGGTCATCGGGCCACTGCTGGGGGTGCACGATCTGCCCGGTGAAGCGCTCAGTGCCCCTGAACTGCGGTGTGTAGCCCTCGTCGTAGCGGTAGTAGCCGGCGCAGACGAACAGGAAGCTGCACGTCAGGACCACCGACCCACTGGTGTCAGTCCGCTGCGCCTCGACGGTCCAGCGGGCGTGCTCACTCGACCATTCGGCCCGCACGACCCGGTGATGAAAACGGATGTGCTCCGCCACGCCGTGCTCGCGCGCGGTCTCACGGATATACCGGCAGATCGAGTCGCCCTCGGCGATGGCTTGCGGATCCGTCCACGGGCGGAACGCGTAGCCGAGCGTGAACATGTCCGAATCCGAGCGGACACCTGGATAGCGGAACAGATCCCAGGTGCCACCGATCCGCCCGCGGGCCTCCAGGATCGCGA
>JAFAXZ010000164.1 GCA_019240665.1 Pseudonocardiales bacterium
TAGTTGCTTGCCCTCAAAGATATATGCCACGTTGTCGCCACGTTGCCAGCGGATCGTACAGTCTCCCGAGGGGAGGTACGCCCAGGCAGTCGGTCGGTAAGCCGGAGCATCCCTGCCGCGACTCATGGCGTGTACTCGCGCGCTTCTTTCGTTGTCTGGTTAATCAGCTCAACCAGATTGTCAGCTTGCGCAGTCTCAAGGATGGCCACGCAGATGAACGGGCAGTCATACGTCGTGATCCAGACCTTGCCCCGACGTGCCTCTATCGTGAAGGTGGCGCGGGCGTCCGGGCCTTGCGCCTTGACGGTGATCTTGCGCCTCGCCATCTGCACCATCCCTAGGCTGTGTGTGGTGGCCGGGCCTGGTGGCGGCTTTTGAGGGGCAGCAGCACCACCAGGCCCGGCTCTATAGGGGTGGGGTCTCGGGAGATGCCAAGCTGTTGTTGATCCTTGCCATCACCGTGACGGGGGCCATCGGCGTTCTGGTTGTCCTGACGCTCCACGCGCTCTCAGCCTCGTCTATGTAGGTGATCTCATCCCTGGACGGCACCCAGGACCGGGGAGCAGCAGACTGGCGGAAGCGGGGGACACGTCCCGCAGATGAGGGACGCCATGCCAGCTGGATCGCTCAACCCGGCCCAGGGGCCTTGATCGCAACCGTGCCTGCCACTCCGCTGACGACATATCCTGAGCCGTAGCGACCTCTAGCGCTCGGTGTCCCGACCGCACGGGGAACTTCCGTATCAGTTTGGCCAGGTGATACGCGGCCGGTAGCGTCTCTCTGCCAGATCCGAAGGCCGCCTACCTGAGTGAAGCTGCACGGTGTCAAGGGAGTAAGTCCTATGGGCGAACTGCGCAGTCAGAAGCAGCAGCGTGAGCAGTTGGTGCGTGCGCTGCGGGCTGCGGGCAAGTCGTGGGTGGACGTGGCGGAGGCTTTACGACAGCGCTACCGCGTCAATGCCCGGGTAGCCTTCCGCTACGCCCATGAGTGGAGCCAGCACCAGGCTGCCAACGAATGGAATCAGCGCTGGCCAGATGAGCTGAAGACCTTCAAGTCCTTTTCCTCCTGGGAGCAATGGCCGAGCCGTACCGGACACGCCCCGACGTTCGACAACCTCAGTAAGCTGGCGGAGCTATACGAGTGCGCCGTCAGTGACTTACTCGTTGACCTGCCGAATTTTCGGCATCGTGACAGCGCGGCAAACCCACAGGATACAGTACTTACGGTGTGTAAGCCTGATACTGAACTCGTTGTGCCAAGCGATGTCGCGGTGTGGGCGACGGCAACCGGTCTTCAACTGCCAGACACGTTGGTCGCAATGCTGATGCACTACCTCGGATCACTGGTGACACCTGATCACGAGATGCATATTACGCCCCGTGACCGCGACCAGGCGTACCATCAGCTCGTTGGGTTCCTCCGTAGTTGGGCGCACACCATGGATCGTCGCTACGTACTGCGTCTTCTCGCTTGGGCAGCGACCGCCGCGTCGGTGTTTCCGGCTACCAGCGGTGACGAGTATGAGCGCGTGGCCTCGGTGCTCAGCCGATCGAGCGGGGTGGATGCGCAGGCCATCGAGCACATCGAAGCGGTGCTGTGGCACTGCCGACGGCAGGATCACCTACTAGGTCCGCAGGCCGTCCTGACCACCGTTCTCGCTCAGCGTGATCTGACTCGTGCACTGATGCCCAACTGTCCGGACACCTTGCAACCTCGGATGCTCTCAGTACTGAGCGAAGCCTCACGTCAGGCCGGGTGGCTGTCATTCGACCTGAAGCAGTTTGATCACGCTGGGTATTACTACGAGGATGCCCGGGCGCTGGCGCACGAGGCACAGAACACCGGGCTGGGCGCCTTAGTGCTGTGCGAAATGAGCAGCTTGGCGACTTGGCAGGGCAGACCGCGTATCGGCATCGATCATGCCGTCGCGGCCGGGCAGTGGGCTAATCGCACCGATGATGTGAAGTTGCGTGCCTACACCGCCGACGTGGCTGCCCGAGCCTATGCCGCCGATGGACAGCGAGACGCCTGCGTGAAGGCCCTCGATACCGCTCACACGGTACTCACAACCGCTGATGACCACACTCCGAGCTATACTGTGTATGACGAAGCGTCACACATCTCAACTCGTGGCGGGTGCCACCTCAAGTTCGGTGAGGCTGACCGTACTATTTCCTATGCTCAGCAATCCCTCAAGCTCGTGGATCCCTCACGCGCCCGATTCCTCGCTATGACTATCATCGACCTCGCTGAGGCGTACGTGCAGTGCACTGAGATCGACGAAGCGGCACGACTGCTCGGTGACGCCGGGGACATAGCGGCGGGCCACAGTTCCGTTCGGCTGATCGGGCGGTTGGAACAAGCCCGTACTGCTATGCAGCCCTGGCAGCACACTACCGCCGTTCGTACGCTTGATGAGCGGTTAGCAGCTTATGGGCTGGTGAATAGTTGATCTCGGCTTCCATGCGGCGGCGCATATGAGCGTTGCCGGGGTGCGGACTCGGACGACAAGTTATAAAGCCTGATGACGCTCGGTACAACGAGCACTAAGAGATCGTTTCAAGGAGATTGGCTGCAATAATGGAGCGATCTACAGTGACGAGCGGTACGTCAAGCACCAACGCTGTCGCCACAATGGCGGCATCAAATGGATCAGGTAGCAC
>JAFAXZ010000039.1 GCA_019240665.1 Pseudonocardiales bacterium
CCTCACCGAGGCTGCGCGGATCGTCGGAGTCACGACCCATCAGGGTCGGCATGTCGAAGGCCACCGACAGCCCACCCCCGCCGTTGCGCAATATCTGCTGGTAACGCTCATTGGTCTGCTGGGCGTTACCAAATCCAGCGAACTGGCGAATCGTCCAGGTGCGCCCCCGGTAGCCGGTGGAGTGCACACCGCGAGTGAACGGATACTCGCCCGGCCAGCCGATCCGCTCGAATCCGGTGACCGTATCGCCCTCACGCGGCCCATACACCGGGTCAACCTCGTCTCCGGACAGAGTCGTGAAGTCCGCGTCACGGAGCCGTCCCGTCGCCTGCGCCTGTGCGTACCGGCGCTGCCAGCGCTCCCGACCGGCCTGCGGATCTGTGTGCTGGGCGTCGTAGGGCCTCATGCAAGCCTCCCCTGCAAGGTGGTCTGTCGTCCAATAGTAGGATGACAAACTAGTTGCCACCACCACCTTGCGGTCCGGGCTGGTCAGGGCTCCCGGAGAGGTGCGCCTGGACGCGATCAACCCTGGCGCGCAGCTGGCCGGTGTAGCCGGGGCGAATGTCACCCCAGCCTGCCCTATCCGGGGCGCCACGGTGCCCTACGGTTCATCCATGTCATCGCACCATCCACTGCCGTTCGACCCGATCGATCGAGCCGCGCAGATATGGCAAGACCGCATCGGACCAGCCGCGACGATGGCCGCAGTCACCAATGTGATGCGCGTGCAGCAGATTCTGCAGTCCGCCGTGGACGCCGTGCTGCGCCCGCACGGTCTGACCTTCGCCCGGTATGAGGCGCTGGTGCTGCTGGTGTTCTCCCGCCAGGGCAGCCTGCCGATGAACGTGATGGGCCAACGGCTTCAGCTACACCCGACCAGCGTGACCAACATCGTGGACCGGCTGCAGGCCGATCACCTCGTGGAACGCAACAGCCACCCCACCGATCGGCGCACCACCCTCGTCACGATCACCGAAGCCGGCCGGCAGCGCCAGAAGACGGCCACTGTGGCCCTCACCGACAGCAACTTCGGCCTCGTCGGGCTGGATGATGCCCAGATCGCACAGCTCACCGCGCTCCTCACCCAGGTGCGCCGCGCTGCGGGGGACTTCACCGCCCCTCACAATGATCAATAATCGCAGCCGCCGCGAGCGACGCAGCAACCATCGGCGTCTCGAAGACCACCCAACCGGGGTACCCCAGCCTGTCGCAACAGCAAGCACACCCGGGCGATTCCCTGGGCATTCCGGCACCAGGGTTCAGACGCCCAACTCGGCGATCAGCTCGTCGGCTGCTCGGTAGACGTCCAGCTCGCCTACCACAACCCGCTTGGCCAGCCCATGCAGCGCGCTACCCCGCAGAACGTCACCGAGCTTGCCGCGCAGTTGCGCCAGCGCGATGGCCTCGACCTCGGCCTCAGCCCGGCGCTGCCGGCGGGCCTCCAGCTCGCCATGGCCGAGCATCCACGTCCGGTGCTCCTCGATCGCCCGGACGAGGTCGTCGGCACCCTCGGCCGTGGTGGCCACCGTGCGGACGATCGGCGGCCGCCAGCTCGGACCCGCCGTGCCCCGCCGACCGAGCGAGATCATGTACTTGAGTTCTCGAACGGTCTGATCAGAGCCCTCCCGATCGGCCTTGTTCACCACGAAGACGTCAGCGACCTCGAGGATTCCCGCCTTGGCCGCCTGAATCCCGTCACCCATCCCCGGCGCCAGCAGCACCACAGTGGTGTCGGCCAGGGCGACGACCTCCACTTCGGACTGGCCGACGCCCACGGTCTCCACCAGCACCACGTCGCAGCCAGCGGCGTCGAGCACCCGCAGCGCCTGCGGGGTGGCCCAGGCGATGCCCCCCAGGTGTCCTCGAGTGGCCATCGAGCGGATGAAGACGCCGTCGTCGGTCGCATGGTTCTGCATCCGTACCCGGTCACCCAGCAGAGCGCCCCCTGAGAACGGCGAGGACGGGTCGACGGCGAGCACTCCCACCTTTTTACCGGCCGCCCGCAACGCGGTGACCAGCACACTGACGGAGGTGGATTTGCCCACTCCCGGCGCGCCGGTGATGCCGACGACCTGGGCCCGCCCGGTATGGCGGGCCAGCGCAGCGGCGAGGGCACGCAATTCCGGGGCGCCATCCTCGACCAGCGAGATCAGCCGGGCGACCGCCCTGGCTTGGCCTTGCCGCGCGTGGCTGACCAGGGCGTCGATGTCGTGGCGGCGAAAACTCACGCTGCGTCGTTGCCGGGCACCCGGAGGATCAGCGCGTCGCCCTGGCCACCGCCGCCGCACAACGACGCCGCGCCCACGCCACCGCCGCGCCGACGAAGCTCCATCGCCAGGTGCAGCGCCAGCCGGGCCCCCGACGCGCCGATCGGATGCCCCAACGCGATCGCTCCGCCGTTGGGATTGACCCGCGCCGGGTCGATACCGAGTTTGCGGGTGGACACCACACCCACCGCGGCGAACGCCTCGTTGATCTCGACGATGTCGAGATCACGAACCTCGATGCCCTCCTTGGCGCAGGCCGCCAGCACCGCATTGGCGGGCTGCTCGTGCAGGCTGGAGTCGTCGGGCCCGGCCACCATGCCGTGCGCCCCGATCTCGGCCAGCCAGCTCAGACCAAGCTCTTGTGCCTTGGCTTCGCTCATCACCACGACCGCGGCAGCTCCATCAGTAATCGGGGACGACGACCCGGCGGTGATGGTGCCGTCGGCGGCGAACGCCGGGCGCAGCTTGCCCAGGCCCTCGGCGGTGGTATCCGGCCGGATGCCCTCGTCAGCCGCCACCACGACCGGGTCACCCTTGCGCTGCGGCACGGTCACCGGGGTGATCTCCTGCGCGAACAGTCCACTCGCCACGGCGCGGCCGGCCCGCTGATGCGATTGCGCGGCGAACTCGTCCTGTTCCGCACGGGTCAGCTGGTGGCGCCCATTGTGCTTCTCGGTGGAGGCACCCATCGAGACCTGCTCGAACGCGTCGTGCAGGCCATCGTAGGCCAGGTGATCGAGCATGGTGACGTCGCCGTACTTGAACCCGGAGCGCGACTTGGGCAGCAGGTGCGGCGCCTGGGTCATCGACTCCTGCCCGCCGGCCACAATGATGTCGAACTCGCCGGCCCGGATCAGCTGATCGGCCAGCGCGATCGCGTTCAGCCCCGACAGGCATACCTTGTTGACGGTCAAGGCCGGCACGTCCATGCCGATGCCAGCGTTGACAGCCGCTTGACGTGCGGGGATCTGACCGGTCCCCGCGGTGAGCACTTGGCCCATGATCACGTACTGCACCTGCTCGGGCGTCACGCCAGCACGTTCCAGTGCGCTCTTGATGGCGAACCCACCGAGCTGGGCCGCTGAGAAGTCCTTGAGCTGACCGAGCAGCCGCCCCATCGGGGTGCGGGCTCCGGCCACGATGACGGAACCGGTCATAATGCAGACCTCCGGCATGGCGAGGTGTCTGATCAGGGTTACTTCGACCCTACCGCGCGTCATGGCCCTCGCACGACGATGACGACGAGCCCATCCTGACCGGCCGTACGCTGCACCTATGGCGACACTCGGATCCCCCCTCAAGTCCCTCGTCACGGCAATCGATCACGTCGGCATCGCGGTGCCCAATTTCGCTGCGGCCGTTGCGTTCTACCGCATGACGTTCGGGCTGGACCTGGTCCATGAGGAGGTCAACGAGGAGCAGGGGGTGCACGAGGGCATGCTGCGCGCCCCAGGCGAGGACGGCACGGCTGCCGCGGTGCAGCTGCTCGCCCCGCTGGGCCCCACCTCTCCCATCGCCAAGTTCCTGAATCGCAGCGGCCCCGGACTGCAGCAGTTGGCCTACCGGGTCACTGACATCGAGTCGGCCATGGCGGCGCTGCGCGCCGCCGACGTACGGCTGCTCTACGACACGCCGCGCCGCGGCACCGCCGGTTCCCGGATCAACTTTGTGCACCCCAAAGATGCCGGTGGCGTGCTGATCGAGCTGGTGGAACCGGCCCCAACCGAGCACCAGGGCGGGTCCCGTGGCTAGGCCCGGGTGCAGCTCGATGCTCGCTACATGCTCAGCGGAGGCGATGGCAGAGCAGCGCGGTGTTATAGCCGGTCGCGGTTATAGCCGGTCGCGCTGCTCGGGCACATCTCTCCACGCAGGTCGTCCCTGCGATGTGAATGGCGCCACAAGCATCCTTCAGGCGCTCGACACGCCCTGTGCCCGTAGACACCGCTGCCAGAGCCCAGCCTAACGCTAAGCTAGGCGCCCAGAACCCGTCCGGCGGTGAGCAGAGAAATTAGGGGACATCCTCATGACTGACGCTAGGCGTACGCCGCGGGTGCTGTCGGGGATCGCCACGACAGGTACCCTACACATCGGCAACTATGTCGGCGCGCTGAGCATGTGGGCAGACGAGCAAGACCGTTACGACAACTATTTCATGATTGCCGATCTACATGCGCTGACCATCCCGGAGAACGTCCAGCCCGACGCGCTACGCAGCCGCATCCGTGAAGCCCTCGCGCTGTACGTCGCATGCGGCCTCGACCCGTCACGTTCGGCGATTTTCCGTCAGTCCGAGGTGAGCGCGCATGCCACGCTCGCCTGGATTCTTGGGTGCCTCACACCCGTAGGCTGGTTGGAGCGAATGACGCAGTATAAGTCGAAATCATCGACGGTCACTGCCAGCGCTGGCTTGTTCACCTATCCAGCGCTACAAGCTGCCGACATACTCCTGTATCAAGCGGACTTCGTGCCGGTCGGTGACGACCAACGCCAGCACATTGAGATCACCCGGGACATAGCTCAGCGGTTTAACCACCTCTTCGGCGAGGTCTTCACGTTGCCCGAGTCGTTGATCCGAAAGAGTGGCGCTCGGATCATGGGGCTCGATGATCCGTCGATCAAGATGTCTAAGAGCCTGGCAGGCACCCGGGATGGTCACGCGATCGGACTTCTGGATCCACCGGACAAGATCCGTCGTACCGTCATGCGAGCGGTGACTGATTCAGGATCCAAGATCAATCCAGAACAACTGTCGCCGGGCCTGAATAATCTGCTCGTACTATTCGAAACTCTCACTGGCCTAAGCCGCGAGGTTGTCCTGACGAAGTTTGCCGGCCAAGGCTACGGAGTCCTCAAGCGAGAGCTAGCCGATGTCGCTATCGAGAAAGTTGGAACTGTCCAAGCCCGCTACCGTGAGTTGCGGGAGGATGACGCCACACTCGATGCGATCTCGGCCGAGGGCGCCAACAAAGCAAAATCAGTTGCCAACGCCACCCTACAGGCGGCGATGTGCGCTACTGGACTGCGTTAAAGCAAGCCACTGGTGACTTGGCGCGGACGGACTGGGAAGGGCAGGTGATCGCAATGAGCGCTGACCGGGCACCGACCGTGCCGTTTGTTGTCGTCTGCTTGCCAGACGGGTTCAGGTCACTTCTGCGCAGAGCGGAAAGGGCGGTTCCAAGTCGGTGAACATCGGAAAGTGCTTGATGTTGAGCGTGGCGAGCCTGAGCCCGTGAACTAAGGCAGTTGCTGCGATCAAGTAGTCGACCAGTCCGATGCTGGCGTGCGAGCCACAGTAGCGTCGGCGAAGCTCCCCCGCCCGGTGAGCGATCATGTCGGTCACGGGTAGCGGCCGAAGGGAGTTGAGCAGCCGGGTGACTTCACGCCGTTCTCCCGAGCGCATGCCGCCGACGATTTCGGCGTTGGTAAGGACGCTGACCGCGAGCCGGCCAACCTGGGTACGGGTGTGGCGCAGCCAGTCCCGCGCGGCGTCGATTCCACGCAAGTTCGCGATGAGCACATCCGTGTCGAGGAGAATCACAGCTGACTGATTCGCCGCAGGTGTAAGCCACGCTGACCATCAGCGCGATCGACGTCGATGTCCAGATCATTCTCGCGCAGGACGCCAAAGGACGCCTCGATCGCGGCCAGATCGTCGGTGAGATCATCATTCGGCCCGAGCAACGCCTGGTCGATGAGCCGCCGGACCAACTCGGCCGCCGAGGTACGCTCGGCGGCGGCGCGAGCGGCGAGAGCGGCCCGCTGCTCGTCGGTAAGATAGATGTTGGTGCGCTGCATACACCGCATCATACATCACAGTCGCTTGGACGCTGTCGCGGGCAATACGTGCAGCACGGACCGGTCTCTCACTCGCTCGGGGCGGTGACGCTTGATATACCGATGACGATTGATATACCGATCGCCTACCCTCAGCGTAGCCGGCTATCCCAAGTGGGAAGCGGGCAAAGGGAAGGGATGACCGTGCAAAAGATCCTCGATGCCATCCTCCATGACGACGCCGACGCCCTCAGTTCACTGCCGGTACCGGAAAACTACCGGGGAATCACGGTCCACGCTGACGAGGTCGACATGTTCGCCGGTATGCCCAGCCGGGACAAGGACCCACGCCGGTCCCTGCATCTGGACGAGGTGCCGGTGCCGGAATTGGGTCCAGGCGAGGCGCTGGTCGCCGTGATGGCCAGCGCCATCAACTACAACACCGTCTGGACGTCGATCTTCGAACCGCTGCCCACCTTTGGGTTTCTCCGGCGCTACGGCCGCACTTCCCCGTTGGCCGCCCGGCACGATCTGCCCTACCACGTGGTCGGCTCCGATCTGGCCGGTGTGGTGCTGCGCACCGGAGCCGGGGTGAACGCCTGGCGCCCGGGTGATGAGGTGGTGGCGCACTGCCTGTCCGTCGAGTTGGAGCACCCCGACGGGCACAGCGACACCATGCTTGACCCCGAGCAACGCATCTGGGGTTTCGAGACGAATTTCGGCGGCCTGGCCGAGCTCGCACTGGTCAAATCCAACCAGCTGATGCCCAAACCGGCGCATCTCACCTGGGAGGAGGCCGCCAGCCCGGGTTTGGTCAACTCCACCGCCTACCGGCAGTTGGTCTCCCGCAATGGTGCGGACATGAAGCAGGGCGACACGGTGCTCATCTGGGGCGCCTCGGGTGGGCTGGGCTCGTACGCCACCCAGATGGCGTTGGGGGGCGGCGCCATCCCGGTCTGTGTGGTCTCCAGCCCCGAAAAGGCCGAGATCTGCCGGCGGATGGGTGCCGAGCTGGTCATCGACCGCAACGTTGAGGGCTACAAGTTCTGGAAGGATGAGCACAACCAGGATCCGCAGGAGTGGAAGCGGTTCGGCACCAGGATCCGCGAGCTCACCGGCGGTGAGGACCCTGACATCGTGTTCGAGCATCCGGGGCGGGAGACCTTCGGCGCCAGCGTGTACGTCACCAAGCGGGGCGGCACGATCGTCACCTGCGCCTCCACCTCCGGCTATCACCATGTGTTCGACAACCGCTACCTCTGGATGAATCTCAAGCGGATCGTGGGCTCGCACTTTGCCAATTACCGCGAGGCTTGGGAGGCCAACCGGCTGATCGCCAAGGGCAAGGTCCACCCGACGCTGTCCCGCCTCTACCCGCTGGAGCAGACCGGCCAGGCCGCCCACGACATGCACCGCAACCTCCACCAGGGCAAGGTCGGTGTGCTCTGCCTGGCCCCCGAAGAAGGCCTGGGCGTGCGCAACCCCGAGCTTCGCGAAGTCCACCTGGCCGACATCAACCGCTTCCGGGGAATCTGACACCCCGGATCGGTTCACCCTTCAGTCACCAGTACCCGAGTAGCGTGGCCGCATGGGCTCAGTCGACGATCATGATCTGCTTCCGATGAGATCCATGTTCGACATCGTCCGCCGTGGATACGACTGCGCGCAGGTGGACTACCAGCTCGAGCAGCTGCGGGCCGATCTGCAGATCGCGGTGGCGGATCGGGATGCCGGGGCCGCGCAGGCTGCAGAGCTCACCCGGGCGCTGGAGGCGGCTCGCGGGGACATCGATGACCTGCGCGCCCAGCTGAAGCGGCTCGCCGCGCCACCCACCACCGTCGAGGGCATGAGCGAGCGCGTAGCGCGGATGCTGCGGACGGCCCAGAACGAGGCTGCGGAGATCAACGCCAAGGCCACCGCGGCTGCGGCCGCGATCAGGGCCGACGTCGAGAGCGAGGCAGCTGCCCTGCGCACTCGTTACGAACAGATGATCGGGGAGGCGCAACGGCGACGATCAGCGATGGAGGCCGAGAACGAGCGAGCCATCGCCGACACGCGTCGCCGGAGCGAGGAGATCCTGGCGTTGGCGCAGCAGCGAGCCGAGCAACTCGACGCCGAGTCGGCCGCCCGCCGGCAGCAGACCGAGGAAGACTTCGACATCACCATGTCGGCCCGGCGCCGCGATGCGACCCGTGAACTGGCCCAGGAGGAGGCGAACAGCAAGGCCGAGGCGAAGCGGCGCATTGACGAGGCCACCGACGTGGCCCGCCGCCTGGTAACCGAGGCCGATCAGACGGCCGTCGCCAGGGTGCAGGAGGCCACCCGGCGGGTGGAGGCGCTGCGCACCCTGCACCACCAGCTCACCGGTCAACTACAGTCGGTGAGCTGGAAGCTGGACGAGGCCTTGCAGCATCTCTCGCCCGCACCGGAGGAAGATCACGTGCGCGCTGGAGAGCGGGCTCAGCGGGGCTGACGTCGCGCCGCGTCACCGGTGTCGCTGCTCACCAGTGTCTGCGCGTGGGCATCCGGCGCGTGCGAGCGGTCCAGCAGCCGGTGTGCCAGTGTCGTCGGTCAGCCGAGGATCCCTGCTCTCCCGCCGGCCAGGCCACCACGTGCACCGTGCCGGCCCCGATCTCGTGGTCGCAGCCGGGGCAGCGGTAGCTCTTGACGGCCTGCTCGCCGGGCACTGTCCGGACCACCCACTCCCCATCTGGGCCGCTCTCCCGGTGCGCCCAGCCCGTCCCACCTCCCGCCGGGGGTGGGACGGCGCTGCGAGCGCGGCGTGGAAAGTTGCGGCGAGGCATAACAGCTCACGAGTAGTCGCGGAACCCCTTGCGGGTCTTACGGCCTAGCAGACCGGCCGTGACCAGATGCTCCAGCAATGGTGCCGGGGCGAACCCCGGCTCGCGAAACTCCTGATAAAGGCGGCGCTGGATGGCCAGTGAGACGTCCAGACCCACCACGTCGAGCAGCGCGAAAGGGCCCATTGGCAGCGCAGCGCCGACCTCCATCGCGGTGTCGATGTCCTCCGCTGAGGCGTAGTGCGCCTCCAACATCCGCACCGCGTCGTTGAGGTAGGGGAACAGCAACGCGTTAACGATGAAACCGGCGCGGTCGCCGCAGGTCACCGGCACCTTGCCCCAGGAACGGGCGAGCTGACCGGCAGTGGCCACCACATCGGCCGTGGTGCTGATGGTCGCCACCACCTCGACCAGCTTCATCACCGGAGCGGGGTTGAAGAAGTGCATCCCCACCACATCGCCCGGTCGGGCCGTTGCAGCGGAGCACTCGACCACCGGGAGCGATGAGGTGGTGGTGGCCAGGATCGCGCCCGGCTTGCACACCTCGTCCAACGTGGCGAAAATCCCGCGCTTGACATCCAGCTCCTCAGCTACCGCCTCCACCACCAGGTCAACACTGGCAAAGTCGTCCAGCGAGGTGGTGGTGGAGATCCGGCCGAGGGCGGCGTCGCGGTCAGACTCGGACAGCTTGCCTCGGTTGACAGCCTTATCCAGCGAGCGTGTGATCGCCACGACCGCGTCTTGTGTCCGGCTGTTGCTGCGGCCACGGACGATCACGTCGTGCCCGCCCTTGACCAGCACCTCCACGATGCCGGTGGCCATCGTCCCGGTACCCACCACACCCACCGTGCCGATCGGGCGGGTCTGGACACCGGATTCCCCGTCGGACGGGGTGGCGGCGTCGGGTACCACCGTCGAGGAGTCCTGTGCGGCGTAGGTGTAGAAGCCGCGACCCGACTTCCGACCGAGCAAGCCGGCAGTGATCATCTGCTTGAGCAGCGGCACCGGCGCGTGCCGCCGGTCCCGGGATTGCCGGTACAGCGCGTCCAGAATCTCGTAGGCGGTGTCCAGGCCGATCAGATCCAGCAGCGCCAGCGGACCCATCGGGTAGCCGCAGCCGTAGCGCATCGCAGCGTCGAGATTCTCCCGGGTCGCGTAGCGCTCCTCAACCATGCGTGCCGCGTGGTTGAGGTAACCGAACAGCAGTCCGTTGGCGATGAACCCGGCCCGGTCCCCCACCACTACCGGGGTCTTGCCCAGCGAGTGCGCGAGCTCCGTGACGGCACTGATGACCTCCGGATCGGTGACCACGGTGCGCACCACCTCGACCAACTTGAGCACCGGCGCCGGGTTGAAGAAATGCATTCCGACGACCTTGTCCGGCCGCTTGGTCTGCACCGCGAGTTGGGTGATCGACAAGCTTGACGTATTGGAGGCCAGCATGACATCGCTGCGCACGATCCCGTCCAGCTCGGTGAAGATCCGGCTCTTGAGGTCCAGGCGCTCTGGCACGGCCTCGATGACGAGGTCGGCGTCGGCCAGATCGGCCAGCTCTGTGGTGAAGCTGATCCGGTCGAGCAACTCACGGCGGGCCGTCTCGTCGAGCTTCCCGCGCTCCAGGGCGCGCGCAGTGGAATGTTCGAGATGGCCACGACCCCGGGTCACGCCGTGGGCATCGACTTCGACTGCTACCACATCGTGCCCGGTGCGGGCGAGTACCTCGGCGATCCCGGCACCCATCGTGCCCATGCCGACCACACCGACCGTCTTGATCTGTGTTGCCATCTGTGCCTCCCGCGACGTGACCAGCGGCGCCGTGCTCAGCGACCGTAAAGCACCCGGACGATCCGCAGCAGCAACCGAATCGCCCAGGCCGGGCGGGCGAAGGTGAGCACCTGCACCGCAGGACGGAACCGGCGGCGGGTGACCGCCTTGGCGCGGGCGAACTCGCGGAGACCGTCGGCACCGTGGATCCGCCCGAATCCGGAATCGCCGACCCCACCGAAGGGCAGCGACGGCACCGCGGCATAAGACACCACGCTGTTGACCGCGACCATCCCACACCGCAGCCGGCCGGCGATCTCCGCACCGCGGCGCCTGGAGAAGACCGCGGCGCCCAGCCCGTAACGGCCGGCGTTGACCCGCGCCACCGCGTCATCCAGGTTCGCGACCCGGTGCACCGTAAGAGTCGGACCGAAGGTCTCTTCGGTCACTGCGGTCGAGGTTTCGGGGACGCCAGTCAGCACGACCGGCTCCACATAGGGCGGGCGAACCGACTCCGCACCGCCGAGGAGCGCGGTGCCCCCACGGGCGAGCGCATCGGCAAGGTGATCGCGAATCACCTCGATCTGGGCCGGCCTGGTGATCGGGCCCAGATCAGCACTCGGCTCACCGCTGGCCCGCAGCCGCCGCGTCTGGGCGACCACCCGCTCGGTGAACTCCCGGGCAACCTCGTCGACGACGTACACCCGCTCCACCCCGACGCAGGTCTGCCCGGCATTGGCCATGGCGCCCCAGACCGTGGCGTCGGCGGCCGCGGCGAGGTCGGCGTCAGCATCGACCAGCAGCGCGTCCTTGCCTCCGCACTCCAGTACCACCGGAGTGAGCGTCTCGGCGCAGGTTGCCATCACCTTCTTCGCGGTGCCCGCGGACCCGGTGAACGCCAGCTTGTCCACCCCGGCCTGGCACAGCGCCGCACCGGTCTCGCCGAAACCAGTGACGACCTGCAGCAGCGGGTACTCAGGCACTACCCGAGCGAGGCTCTCGGCCAGCGCCCGGCCCACTCCGGGAGTCAGCTCGCTGGGCTTGAACACCACGGCGTTGCCGGCGGCGAGCGCATAGCCGATCGACCCCATGGGGGTGTGGGCGGGATAGTTCCACGGTCCGATCACGCCGATCACGCCGTAAGGCTGGTACTCCACCGTCGAGGCCTCCTGAAGCATCAACAGGCCCGATCCCACCCGACGGCGACGCAGCACCCGCTCAGCGTTGCGCGCGGCCCAGTCCAGGTGCGCGACCACGAGCACGCATTCCAGCCGGGCGTCATCTCGCGGCTTGCCGGTCTCAGCGGTGATCAGCCCGGCCAACTCGTCGATCCGCCGGGTCAGCGCCGAGCGCCAGGACAGCAGCCGGCGGCGGCGCTGCGCGAACCCGAGCTCGCCCCACCACGCGGCCGCTTCCCGGGCGCGAGCGACGGCCGCCCGCACCGCCGCCTCGTCGTCCACCTGGTGATAGTCGATAACCTCGCCGGTTCGCGGGTCCACCGACGGGAAGCGGGTCTCCCCGTCGCGGGTCTGCGGCTGGCTGCTGCCCACGGTCTGAGCCATCGTCGTCCTCTCCCCGCCTCGGCGTATGCCCCAGGGTACGGGCACCCCTCGCCCCCCGACTCATACGGCGCCACCGTCCCGGTACCTGCGCGCTTGGTCGGCAGCCCACGTCAGGGTGCCGATCAGGCTATCGACATGCGCCAACTCCAAGATTGCTTCAGAGAAGAATGGTTCATCGAACGTGCATACCAACACCGTGTCGCGATAGACCATAACAGTCATGGTTGCCTTCCCACCCTGTCCGCCCTTAACCGATAGTTTCCGCTGTATCGCTTTCAGCGAGAGCTTCACGTGGTGGCCAGAATCCTGCTGGTGAACGGACCGAGCTGGCTAGAAAAGGGCCGAAGCTTCATCCACGCCCCCGTCCGGTGAGTCGCCGTGCAGTTCTTCCAGCGACAGCGCGCGGGCGCCGGACAGCGTGGCGAGCCGCACGAACAGGCGAGCCGTCACCAAGGCGTCGTAACTGGCACGGTGGGGGGTGAGACCTTCGGGAAGCTGCTCGGCCAGCTTGAACGTCTCGACCAACACGCCAAGCCGGTAGCTCTCCTGAGCGGGCAGCAAGCGCCGGGCGAGCTTGAGCGTGTCGAACACCTCAGGTTGCTGCCAGTCACCGAGCTCGCGATCGAGAACACCAACGTCAATGTGTGTGTTGTGGGCGACAAGGGCGGCCCCGCCCAGAGCGCGCAGCACCTCTTCCTTAACCGCTGTGAACACCGGGGCGTCGGCCACGTCTTTGTTCGTCAGGCCGTGAATACGGGTGGCGAAGTACTTGATTGGCCTCTTAGGGTGGATTAACCAGCTCATGGGCTTCCCGATGATCCCATCGACGATCGGCACAGCACCCAACTCCACCAGGTCGGGCGGCCGCTGGCCATTGCCCTCCACGTCCACAACCACGTAGTTGAGGCTCGTCCAGTCAGCCATCCTGCTTGTCGTCCTTCCATCCGATGTCGGCTCGGCCATGCCGCCGCTCGACGTGCGGATGGCGCACGTCGTGAACCTGGAAACCAAGCGTGTGTTGCAGGTAGTAGCGCGGCTGCTCGGTATCCAAGCCAGACACCACGGCCGCTCGCGCCGTGATGTCTTCGACCACCAGACCACCAGCTTCCGGCAACACGCGGGCAACCTCTTGAATCTGCTTGGCAGTCGGTACGCGGTGCACACTGGCGCATAGCTCAAGCTGACTCAGGGGGCAGATGTCGCAGAGTTCCCGGATGCCGTAGTGACCGTTGTAGTCGGGAAGACCATGCGCATACGCAACCGCACAGGAGGTCTTGCGGAACAACGGGATTGACGACGAGAAGGCCGCCAATACTCGCCGTTCCAAGATTTCCGGCACGATCTTCCGCCGCGCGGTGTCCTCGTACGGCTCGGGCAATCCATTGGCCTTGTAGTACGCCGCGATCTGGTCGCGGTAGAACAGCCCAGTAAATGCCGTGGCGTCGGCGTGCTGGACCAACTTGTGCGCCTGGTCAAGGTGCTCGTCGGAGTCGTTCAGACCAGGCACCAGCGGACGCCAGTACAAGATTGTGCGGTACTTGCGGTATTCTGGCGCGCTCATGAGCTTCAGCGACTCGGCAGCGACACACGACGGGTAGGGCTCGATGTCTTTGTTGTCGATACCGGAGTAGGTGAACAGCAGCGTCACCTTGACGTGGCGGAGCTCGACGTGGCGGAACTCGTTGAGCCGGTCGATGTCATCAGGCTTCATGCTGTGCCGCGTGATGACCAGGACGTGATTCATCAGCTCGCGGGCATCGAGGTCTTCCAGCACGGCGAAGATGTGCGGCCGCACGTTCGACAGGAACGGGTCGGTCGCCCGGTTGAACACCTGAACCGGCGTCACATGCGGCTGGAAGTACCGGTGACTCACTAGCTCTTCCACGGCCTCGGCATCGGTCATGAGAGCACGCGGTTGCCGCTGGTCCCACAAGCCATAGGTATGCCGGATGCAGTAAGAACAGCCCAGCGGGCAACCTTGGATGTGGTTCAGACTCAGGCCGCTCTTGCGGTATTCGACGACTTCGCGGGCGCGTTCCGGTAGTCGGTCGATCTGTTCCCTGCTCAGCAGGGCGACACGGGTGGTCACCTGGTTCTCTCCCGAATCCGATGCGGATGGCCACGAGTCGCCGTTCCTCATCGGAGAGTAGTGAGGAAAGGAGCAGATGAACAGAAAATTTCTTGATATTTCTGCAATGACACGAACGAGTCAGAGGGTGGGAAATCACTCGCCATCCTCCGGTACCTCCGGAGCAAGATCGTCGATCACACGTGTGATAATCACCCGCGCCGACCGGCCGTAACTGGCGACGGCAGCCAGCGAGTCGAAGATGCCACTGTAGAGGCTGATCTCCTGCGGCTGGGCAAGGTTCAGTTCGGCCGAGAAGGTCTCGACCATCACCCGGTCGTCGTCGAGCAGCCAAAAGCCGTGAGCCGGTGCGACCACGTACGCCGTCTCGAACCCGATGATGCCGAGCTTCACGTTCGGCAGTGCGGAGAGGGAAACCAGCCGGTCAAGCTGTCCGAGCATGATCTCGGGCGGACAGAGGCGGTAGCGCAAGGCCGCTTCGGTCAACACGAAGTGGAACCGCTTATCCGGCCGGTACAGAATCTCTTGCCGTTGGACACGCGCCTGTACCGCCTCGTTGATGTCGTTGCGCACCTTGAACACGATGATGCTTTGGGCGAACCGAGCCCGCGCGTACTCGGCCGTCTGGAGAAGGCCAGGGATAAAGGTGGACTCGAACGCCCGGAAGAGGCGCGTCTTGGCGTCCAGCTCGGCAATCTCTTGCTGATGCGGCTTCAGGCCGGTCTTGAGCTGCCGTTGCCACTCGGCGTGCTGGACTTCGAGCGTGTGCAGCGAGGCGAGCAGGGCTTCGGTTTCACCCTCGCTGTTGGCGGCTCGCGTCCAGGCCCGGATGTCGTCATCACTAGGAGTCTGGCGGCCGTTCTCAAGCTTGGACACCTTGGATGGCGGCCATGACAAAGACTCCGCGAGCTGCCTGCCGCTCAGGTTGGCTTGTTGGCGAAGCTCACGGAGTCGTTTGCCCAGTGCGTCGCGTGCCTCGTGAACACTGGTCACGCTGGTGGTTCTATTCGGTGGCAAAGTCATCTCGTCGCACGGCGCGATGCCAGGCGGCATCTCGCCAGTAATTGTGCTCTACGATCACGGCGGGGTCTTCGATGATCTCGCCGCCAAGGAAGTTATCCTCGTCATCGAAGTGCATCCGAACCAGCTTGCGCGAGTCGAACAACCAGTAGTCGTAGTCGGGTAAGTCCACAGCTTCATCCCGCTTGAGATAACGGATGTCCTCGCCAGCCGCGTTGGTGTGCTCGGAGCAGAACACACCGAAGCGGCTGTAGTCGGTGAGCGGCATACTCACCACTCGTACGCGGGTGAAGCGGCGACCTTGCGACACTGCCTCGCGGATCATGGTCAGCCAGTTCTGGAACCAGCCCAGGTCAACCGGCTCGCCCGCGATGAACTGACGCAACGCTTCCGTCTCGTTGGCAGACTTGTACTGATCGCGCGTCTCAAGCCGGAAGGCCGTGTGCTCGAAGGTGCGGAAGAGTTGGCCGAACTCGGATCCGATGAGCAGGCTCAGTGCTCCTCCTCCGCGTAGTTGCGTGCGTAGAACTTGAGCACATCCTCGGGGATCTCGATGATGGCTTCGCCCTCGGGCACCGGGCCGATGTCGGCCAACGCCTGGGGGTCGGTCACCATCCAGCCCTGAGCGATGTAGGTCTTGCGGTCGGTGCGGTCGGTGGCGAACAGGGTGGGCGACTGGCCTTCCTGGGACTCAAGGTCTTTACCAAGGAACCGGGCACGCATAGAGTTACCTCCGTTGCTAGAAATTTAGTGAACCGTTCTCGATCATGGTGCGCCCCCGGGGCAGTTGACGTCAAGGGATCGCGCGGTCCGGGCCGAGGTCAGAAGAGGCGCATGTGGTTGCTCGGCATCCCGCGTAGCTCATCGTAATCAACTACGACGCAGCGGATACCACGATCTTCGGCTAGCGTCCGTGCTTGTGGTGCGATGCTTTGAGCCGCGAGGACGCCACCCACCGGGGCAAGCAAACAGTCACGGTTCAGCAGCTCCAGGTAGCGCGTGAGCTGTTCAACAGCGTCGATCGTGGCGCGTCGCTTGACCTCGACCGCCCAGTGCCTAGGCGTGAGCGTAGCGGCACCTTCGTGAGTGTCGGTGCCGTCAATCTCATCCCGGCGCTTGATCTCCACCGCCACCGTCACGCCGTCGGCGTCTCGACACAGCAGGTCAACCGGCCCGATCGCGGTGGGGTACTCGCGGCGGATCAGGGTGAATCCGGGGCCCAGCGTCGCGGTGTGCTCGGCGAGCAGAGCCTGCAGGTGGGCCTCGACGCCGTCCTTGACCAGCCCGGGATCCACCCCGAGCTCATGACGCCAGTCGTGCACCACCTCGTCGATCTCGATGATCAGCTGCTCACCGGCGCGGTTAGTGACCGTCCAGCGTCCCGGCTGCTCGGCCAGCGTGCACGGCGGGCTCATCCAGTTCAACGGCTTGTAGGCGCCGCCATCGGCGTGCACGCTCACCGATCCGTCCGCCTTGACCAGCAGCAGCCGCAGCGCCATCGGCAGGTGCGCCGTCAGCCGACCCAGGTAGGCCACCTGACACCGGGCGATCACAAGGCGCATGGGTGCACGCTAGCGCGTACCCGTGAGTGGCGATGCGAGTGATAGCTCGCATCGCCACTCACGGGTTGTACACAGGACGGCGCTTCTCGAGGAAGGCGGCCATGCCCTCCTTGGCGGCTGCGGTCTGCGAGGCGGCGGCCATCACCTCCAGCGTGATGGCGTAGGCGTCTGTCTCGGGTCGGTCCAGCTGGGCGTAGAGGGTCTGCTTGCCCAGCGCCTTGCTGGTCCGGCTACCACGGGTGGCGCGGGCCAGCAGGTCGTCCACTGCGGCGTCCAGCTCGGCGTCCGGGACTGTCCGGTTGACCAACCCCCATTCCGCGGCGGTGCGGGCATCCACCACGTCGCCGGTCAGCACCATCTCCATCAGCCGCTTGCGCCCGATCGACCGGGCCACCGGCACCGCGGGCGTGTGGCAGAACCAGCCGCCCTTGCCGCCGGGCAGCGCGAAGCCCGCCGACTCGGCCGCCACCGCAAGATCGCAGGACGCCACCAGCTGGCAGCCCGCAGCAGTGGCCAGCGCGTGCACCCGGGCGACGACGACCTGCGGCACCGACTGGATGGTGCGCATCACCTCGGTGCACAGTGTCAGTAACTCCCCGACCCCGGCGAGGTCGCGCGATGCCACGTCGGCGAAGTCGTGACCCGCCGAGAACGCCTTGCCCTCGGCGCCGAGCACAATCCCGGTGGCGTCTGACCGCCCCACGTTGATGAACGCGTCCCGCAGCTCCCCGAGGTGGTCAGCAGACAGCGCGTTGCGCCGCTCCGGACGATTCATCGTCATCCGGACAGTCTCCCCATCCCGCTCAACCTTCAGCCCAGCAAATCCCATACCCCAACGGTAGGTCTTATGGATGCTGCATGGTTCCCCTACCGGCGGGAGCGAATGAGATCCACGATCTGGTTCATGATGTCGGTGAGCTCGAAGTCCTTGGGCGTGAACACTTGAGCAACGCCATGAGCGCGCAGCGACTCGGCGTCCTGCGGCGGGATGATCCCGCCGACCACCACGGGGACGACCTCGGCGCCCGCCGTGCGCAACCCATCGATCACCGCAGGGACCACCTCCAGGTGCGAACCGGACAGCACCGACAGCCCGACCACGTGCACATCCTCGGCCACCGCAGCCGCGACGATCTCCGCCGGAGTGAGCCGGATGCCCTGGTAGATCACCTCGAAACCAACGTCGCGGGCTCGGACCGCCACCTGCTCGGCGCCGTTGGAGTGCCCATCCAGGCCGGGCTTGCCGACCAGCATCCGCAGCCGCTCACCCAGCTCCTCGCCGACCGCCCGTACCCGGTCCCGAACGCGCGCGATCGCCTCGCCAGCCGAACCCGCCGCCGACGCGCCGACGATCCCGGTCGGTGCCCGGTACTCCCCGAACACCTCGCGGAGCGTTCCCGCCCACTCCCCTGTCGTGACGCCCGCGCGAGCGCAGGCCATCGACGCCTCAACCAGGTTGGCGTCGGTCTTGGCGGCCTGCGCCAACTCACGCAACGCCGCCTGGACCGCTGCGGGGTCCCGGTCAGCCCGCCAGGCTCGGATCGCCTCGATGAGCTGGGCCTCGGTCTCCGGGTCTACGGTCTCGATGGCCCCAGCCCCGTCAGTGTGTAGCGGGCTGGGGTCGGTCTCGGTGAACCGGTTCACCCCGACGACCACATCCTCGCCGTCCTCGATCCGCCGGCGCCGCGCGGCCAGCGATGACACCAGCTGTGATTTCATGTATCCGGATTCGACAGCGGCGATCGCCCCGCCCATGCCCTGCACTCGGTCGATCTCCGCACGGGCGCCCTGGGCGATCTCGGCGACCCGCGCCTGCACCACCCGGGAGCCGTCGAATAGGTCCTCGTACTCCAGCAGGTCGGTCTCATACGCCAGCACCTGCTGCATCCGCAGCGCCCACTGCTGGTCCCACGGCCGGGGCAGGCCCAGTGCCTCGTTCCACGCAGGCAGCTGCACCGCGCGGGCCCGCGCGTCCCGGGACAGCGTCACCGCGAGCATCTCCAGCACGATGCGCTGGACGTTGTTCTCCGGCTGCGGCTCCGTCAACCCCAGCGAGTTGACTTGCACGCCGTACCGGAAACGGCGCAGCTTGGGGTCCTGCACGCCGTAGCGGTCCCGACAGGTCTCATCCCACAGCCGCCCGAAAGCGCGCAACTTGCACATCTCCTCGACAAAGCGCACCCCGGCATTGACGAAAAACGACATCCGCCCGACGACGGTGGCGAAGTCCTGCGGTGCGACTTGCCCGCAGTCACGCACCGAGTCCAGCACGGCAATCGCCGTGCACATGGCGTAGGCGATTTCCTGCACCGGCGTCGCGCCCGCCTCCTGCAGGTGGTAACTGCAGATGTTGATCGGGTTCCATTTCGGCATGTGGTTGACCGTGTAGAGCACCATGTCGGTGATCAACCGCAGGCTCGGCCCAGGCGGGAAGACGTAGGTGCCCCGGGACAGGTACTCCTTGATGATGTCGTTCTGGGTGGTACCCGACAGTTGCGCCAGGTCCGCCCCGTGCTCCTGGGCCACCGACGCGTAGAGCGCCAGCAGCCACATGGCGGTCGCGTTGATCGTCATCGAGGTGTTGGCCTGCGCCATCGGGATGCCGTTGAACAGCGTGCGCATATCGCCGAGGTGGCTGATCGGCACACCGACCTTGCCGACCTCGCCGCGGGCCAACTCATGGTCGGGGTCGTAGCCGGTCTGAGTGGGTAAGTCGAAGGCTACCGAAAGACCCGTCTGACCCTTGGCCAGGTTGCGCCGGTACAGCGCATTGGACGTGTTCGCCGACGAGTGCCCGGCGTACGTGCGCATCACCCACGGCCGGTCCCGCTCACGGTCGCTGGGGTAGGGCATCAGGGCACCTCCGGACGCTCTGCCTGGAGACTACTGGGCAGTACTGTCGCCAAGCGAGACCAGCAACGAGAAAGGGCCACCGCGGTGGACAGCACAATGATGGACGTCCCGCTGACCGTGGGCATGATCATGCGCCACGGCACCACCGTGCATGGTGACAGCGAGGTGCTCACCTGGACCGGCGGCGGTGCCCGCCGCACGAGCTACGCCCAGGTGGGGCGGCGCGCTGCGCAGCTGGCCGGGGCGCTACGCGGACTCGGCGTCACCGGTGACCAGCGAGTGGCCACCTTCCAGTGGAACAACCAGGAGCATCTCGAGGCCTACCTCGCGATCCCCGCGATGGGCGCGGTGGTGCACACCCTTAACCTACGGCTGGCGTCCGACCAGGTGGCCTGGATCGCCAACCACGCCGAGGATGACGTGGTGATTGTGGACGGTTCGCTGGTGCCGCTGCTGGCCCGCGCCCTGCCGGAGATGAAGACAGTGCGTCATGTCATTGTCGTCGGCCGAGCCGACACATCCGGGGCCGTCGGCCGAGCCGACACCCAGGTTGACATTACTGGGATTGACACTATTGAGCTGGACGGCGCCGGTAAGCAGCTGCACTCCTACCACGAGCTGCTGGCTGATCAACCCGAGGACTTCGACTGGCCGACCGACATCGACGAGCGCTCCGCGGCCGCGATGTGCTACACGAGCGGCACCACCGGCAACCCTAAAGGGGTCCTCTACAGCCACCGCTCGGCCTACCTGCACTCGATGTGCGTCTGCACCGGTGAGGTCGCGGCTCTGACCCCGGCCGACCGGATCCTGCCGGTGGTGCCGATGTTTCACGCCAGTGCCTGGGGGCTGCCCTACGCCGCGCTGATGTCCGGCGCCAGCTTGGTCATGCCGGACCGTTTCGTGCAGGCCGAGCCGCTGGTCAGGCTCATCGAGGCACAGCGCCCCACGGTCGCCGCCGCAGTGCCGACGATCTGGGGCGCTGTGTTGCGCCACCTGCGCGAGCGTGGCGGGGACATGTCCTCGATCCGCCAGGTGCTCTGCGGCGGCTCCGCCGTCCCGCTGGCGCTGATCAAGGCGTTCTCCGAGGAGCGGGGCGTGGAGATCAAGCAGGCCTGGGGGATGACCGAGACTTCCCCGATCGGCTCGGTAGCCACCCCGCCGGTCAGCGCGCAGGGCGACGAGGTCTGGCGCTATCGGGCAGGCGCGGGGCGGCTCGTCGCCGGCGTCGAGGGTCGCATCGTCGACGACGGCGATGTCGTGCTGCCGTGTGACGGCACGTCGGTCGGCGAGATCCAGGTCCGCGGGCCGTGGGTCACCGCGCGGTACTATCGGGCTGACGCGGGCGAAGAGGACTCCGCTGGGTTCCACAACGGCTGGCTGCGCACCGGCGACGTCGGCACCATCGACGAGCTGGGCTTCATCACCATCAGCGACCGCGCCAAGGACGTGATCAAGTCGGGTGGGGAATGGATCTCCTCCGTGAGGCTGGAGAACCTGCTGATGGGCCACCCGAAGGTGGTTGAAGCCGCGGTGGTGGCCATCCCGGACGACAAGTGGACGGAGCGGCCGCTGGCCACCGTGGTCATCGCCGGAGGCGAGCAGATCAGCGCCGCCGAGCTACGTGATCATCTCAGTGCCTCGGTGCCGACCTGGCAGCTACCCGAGCGCTGGTCGTTCGTTCCCGAGATACCCAAGACCTCCGTAGGCAAGTTCGACAAGAAGCTCATCCGCGCGCGCTACGCCAACGGTGAACTCGACGTATTCGAGCAGTATTGACCTTGCGGACTGGCGAGCCGGTGACGTCCACGTCGCGACCGAGCTCGCCGTAGGCTGGGTCCCGTGGCTGTGCACCTCACGAGGATCTACACCCGCACCGGCGATGACGGATCGACCGGCCTCGGTGACTTCTCCCGGGTCAGCAAGACCGACCCGCGGCTGGCCGCCTACGCTGACGTGGACGAAGCCAACTGCGCGCTCGGCGTTGCGGTAGCGCTGGGATCGCTGCCGCAACGCCTGGTCACGGTGCTGCGGCAGGTGCAAAATGACCTGTTCGACGTGGGAGCCGACCTCTGCAATCCGATCATCGGCAAAGATCAGACACCACCGAAATACCCCCCACTGCGGATCGCGCAGAGCTATATCACCCGGCTGGAGGGCTGGTGTGATGAGTTCAACGCCGCGCTCGGAAAGTTGGACTCGTTCATCCTGCCCGGCGGCACCCCCGGCGCCGCGTTGCTGCACACCGCCCGGGTGGTCACCCGGCGGGCCGAGCGGAGCACCTGGGCGTTGCTGGAACTCGACGCGGAGCGCACCAACCCGCTGACCGCGCGCTATCTTAACCGGCTTTCCGACCTGCTGTTCATCCTGTGCCGGGTCGCCAATCCAGATGGCGACGTGCTCTGGAAGCCCGGCGGGAACCGCCCCGCAGAAGACCGCCCGGGGACCAAGCACCCAGGTACCAAGCACCCAGGGGCGAACAACTGAGCGCTCAGGACGCCCATGGGTTGGTGCTGGGGGGTGCTGACTCCAGCCAGGACAGGAAACCGGTGAGGGTGTCCTGGCGCATCGCCAGTTCCAGCTCATCGACGCCGGTGCGGCAGCGCAGCACGACCGACCCGCTGGGCATCGCATAGCTCTCCGGCACGGTCGGTCCGCGTCGCTCCACGATCTGCAGCTGCTCCCGGTCGAGCACCCGGTCAGGGCCCGACCGCAGGCTGGAGAGGCGAAACCAGGCAAAACCGTCACCCCGGTAGCGACCGACCCCCTGGTGCCAGCCACGGCCGGTGTCATTCGGGCTCGACCGCAGCGCAACGTCAACCCCACCCTGACGGACCAGGCGGAGTCGTCGAAACGCCAGCGCACTGATGACCAGCACCCCAGCCAGCAGGACCAACCCGACGATCTGTCCGATCTCCATGAAGGCCCGCCCGCGCCCGGAAGGATCTCAGACGGCCTGGCCGACAGCCTTGAGCCGAGCTGTGGCCCTGGCCCGTACCGAGTCGGCGCGTTCTGAGTCCTGGTCGGCATCGGCCTTCGCCAGGGCATCCCTAGCGGCCTGTGGATTGATCTCCTCAGCGAGCTCGGCAGCCTCGGCCAGCACGCTCACCTTATCCCCGGTGACTGACAGGAAGCCGCCGAAGACGGCTGCCGTCACAGTCTCGCGGTCGGTGGTGGTGACCTTGACGATTCCGCCCTCGACGAGCTCACCGAGCAACGGTGTGTGCCCGGGCAGGATACCCAGCTCACCCTCGGTGGTCTGGGCGAACACCGAGATCGCGTGACCGGACCACACCGGGCGCTCCACCGCGACCAACTCGACGGACATTTCAGCCACGCGCGTCTCCCTGCCCTGTTGTTGCCCCCAGCGGATCTGTGGAGTCTAAACGGTCAAGCCTGGGAGAGCTTCTGGTACTTCGCTTCCAAATCCTCCAGACCACCACATAAGTAGAAGGCCTGCTCGGGCATGTGGTCGAAGTCACCCTTACAGAGTCTGTCGAAGGCCTCGATGGTCTCCTTCAGCGGCACCGTCGAGCCCTCCTGGCCGGTGAACTGCTCGGCGGAGTACATGTTCTGGCTGAGGAACCGCTCGATCCGCCGAGCCCTCTTGACGACGATCTTGTCCTCTTCGGTCAGCTCGTCCATGCCCAGGATGGCGATGATCTCCTGCAGCTCGTTGTACTTCTGCAGGATCCGCTTGACCTCTTGAGCCACCCAGTAGTGCGCCTCTCCCACGTACTGCGGGTCGAGGATGGTGGATGACGAGGTCAGCGGGTCCACCGCGGGGAAGATGCCCTTGGCGAACACCCCCCGGGAAAGCTCTGTGGTGGCGTCCAGGTGGGCGAAGGTGGTCGCCGGTGCCGGGTCGGTGTAGTCGTCGGCGGGCACGTAGATGGCCTGCATCGAGGTGATCGAACGACCCCGGGTCGAGGTGATCCGCTCCTGCAGCTGGCCCAT
>JAFAXZ010000160.1 GCA_019240665.1 Pseudonocardiales bacterium
CGATCACTGAACACCCCCAGCCTTCGGCAATGGATGTCGACGTCGTGAGCCAGGCCCGGCTGAGTAAGGCGTCCCGTGCGCTATCCGTTTGATAACCATGAATAGTCACGGTGCTCCGCAGACCTAGGTCCAGGACGAGGCCCCGCAAACGGGCCCGCTCCGGTCCGTCACCGACGATATTTACGCGGAGTCGAGGTATCTGAGGTGCGACACTGGCGATCTGTCCGAGCAGGAACTCGATCCGCTTGTGTGGAACGAGCCTGCTGACAACGGTGATGGTCGGGTCGGGATCGCGCGGCCCGCTGAGCGCCGGGACGTCGATGGTGCCGTTCGGAATGATAAAGACCGGTCCCTGGAACTTGAGTTGACGCCGAATCTCAAGCCGTGTTGACGGTGAAACAGCGGCGATCGCACAAGCGCGGTATACATAGTTCGCCATACGGCCTTCGAGGACTCTGCCAACAGCTGCGAGCGGTGGCAAGAAGCGCGTGGAGAACTGGTCTTGATGAACGTGGTGGATCACCTGGACGACTGGAACGCCGCGCCCGAGGAACAACGGAGAAAAGAAGGGGATTCCGTTCTGGCAGTCGACGACGGCGTCGAATTTGTCACGCGCGGCCAACAGTTGAAGTGCCACTGTTGGGTACACTGAGAGTGGACCTCCGAGCCGAGTCACCGAGATTCCTTCGATCGAGTCATGCTGGGCTTGGCCTGGAGCGCGAGCCGTGAGCCAGGTGACGTTCATGCCGGCCTGGACCCATCGACGGGAAATCTGGTATATGTACTGCTCCGCACCCCCAGCTTGAGGGTGTTTGACGTCGCGCCAGTTGAGGACCAGCACTCTGCGACCGGACAGACGCGCGGAGAGTGGCGGTGGCTGCTTGGTCATGGGAACCGGATCCTTTGCATCTGCAGTACCGCGTCGAAAGCTGCGATCCCGTCGCGTACGGGATGAAACGTTGAGCGCCCGTCGTCGGTCCACGCGACCGGCACCTCGACGATCCGGCCGCCGTCGTGCTGAAGCCGTTGCAGGAGTTCGACGTCGAAGGCAAATCCACTCGTTCGGCACTCGACGAGGGCGCGCTGCACTGCGCGGCGCTCGAAGAATTTGAATCCGCACTGCGTGTCCCAAACTCCGTCAACGAGGCTGTGCGTCAGCAATCGGAATACCGCTCCGCCCGCGCGCCGTACGAGTGGCTGGCGGCGGAGGAAAGTGGAACCTGGCATGTGCCGGGACGCGATGACGGCTGCGGCACCCCGTTGCAGATGACGGAAGGTGACGTCAAGCGTCTCAACCGGCGTTGCCAGGTCCGCATCAAAAAATCCTACATAACGAGCAGTGCTGCTAAGCAGACCGCGGCGGACGGCGGCGCCCTTACCAGGTCGCGAGCAGCCGACTACGACGACGTCGACCGCCGACGAAAGTCCGGCCGCCACTCGGTGAACCATTTCAATTGTATTGTCGGCGCTGCCATTGTCTACTACTACGACACGCGAACTCCATTCCTTTGTCGCGAGAAAGTCGATTGTCTGCATCAGCGTCGAGGGGAGACGAGTTTCTTCGTTGAACGCTGGGATGATCACATCGATATCTAGGATGGGAGAACTCGGCGGGTCGTCAGATGGCGATTGCAAGACGCGTAGCGCACCTGACGCGTCAAGCTGCCCCACCGCGAATCTGGCCCGACCGCGACCACGCCTAAGCTGGTCGCCCTCGCGCGCTTCGATCATTCCTTACCACCTCGGACCTGCGATGCACGTCACTTAGAGGAAGGACCCGTCCAGTCCTGAGCCCTTTTGTTGTTGAGATTGACCACTATTCCGAACCTGTCAGGCGCCGGCGATACCGGCAGGTGCGTAGCGCGCGCCGCCGAGATCACTTGGAACCGAGCAGTAGTCATCACACCTCCCGCGCATACCGATTTGGCTGAGGGGGACGCTCCCCCACGAAGGTGAACGGACAAGGTCCGACAGTGGATGAGAGGATTGCGGCAAACCTCACAGAGGATAGCTACGCACCGTTACATAACAGTCTTATTACCATTTTATTGTCGCGTAAGAGATTAATCTAGATCGTAATGGAGTCGCTGGAACGCTGTGATAGCGGCCGATAAGGGCGGCCATAATTCGTGGCGCGCTGGTCGTCACCCCGAGCGGACCGCTGCGGCCCTCGGGCTTACGACCCAGGTGGTCTGGACCCAGGTGGTCTGGACACGGACTGGGATGCGAGGCTGGTGGCATGGACTACACGCAACTGGGTCGCAGCGGCCTTTCGGTGTCCCGCCTGTGCCTGGGGACGATGAACTTCGGTCCGGAGACGTCTGAAGCTGACAGTCACGCGATCATGGATCGGGCTCACGAGCATGGCATCAACTTCTTTGATACCGCCAACGTCTACGGCTGGCGCAAGGGCGAAGGCATCACTGAACAAATTCTCGGTCGATGGTTCGCCTCGGGCGGTGGACGGCGGGAGCGCACCGTGCTGGCGACCAAGCTCTACGGCTCAATGGGAGACTGGCCCAACGAAACCAAACTCTCCGCGCTGAACATCCGGCGGGCCTGCGATGCGTCGCTGCGCCGGCTGCAGACCGACTACATCGACCTCTACCAGATGCACCACGTGGATCGGGCCACTCCATGGGAGGAAATCTGGGAGGCTATGTCGCTGCTCCGGCAGCAAGGAAAGATCATCTACGTTGGCTCGTCGAACTTCGCTGGCTGGCACCTGGTCGCGGCGCAAGAAGCGGCTCGCCGGCAGCACGTCACCGGGCTGGTCAGCGAGCAGTCTATCTACAACCTGCTCACCCGGTGGGTCGAGCTGGAGGTGCTGCCCGCCGCGCGGGACTACGGCATCGGACTGATCCCGTGGTCGCCGCTGCACGGCGGCCTGCTGAGCGGGGTGCTGCGCAAGCAACGCGAGGGCAGCGGTGCGCGAAGCACCACGGGGCGCTCGGCCGAGGCGCTGGTGGCGAACCGGGAGCGTATCGAGTCCTACGAGAAGCTGTGCGCCGACCTCGGCGAGGATCCCGCCAACGTCGGACTGGCGTGGCTGCTGCACCAGCATGGGGTGACCGCGCCGATCGTCGGTCCGCGCACTGTCGCGCAACTGGACAGCTCGCTGCGGGCCATCGCGGTCAGCCTTGATGCTGAGGTGCTGGCCCGGCTCGACGAGCAGTTTCCTCTGCCGGCCCCGGGCGGCGCCCAACCCGCCCCGGAGGCCTATGCGTGGTAATGCTTCCTAACCCGTGTGTGGTGAAACAGCCCCCATCAGCCTGCGAGGTTGCCCGGCTCGTCGACATCGTCGCGGGCCAAGAACGTGGCCAACCGCTCGATGGCGTCCTCGAACTCCGGGTGCTCGTCGACGAACGTGCGCATCCGGGCGGCCAGCCACTCGACGCTGAGCTGTTCGTCGCCACGTCGGTCTTCGAGTTCCTCGATGCCGCGGTCGGTGAAATACACGGGAGTCAGGTGTCGAGGGCAGCGGCGATGAGCTCCCGCTGCTCGACGTCATGCACCTTGGCTGACCCCGCGGAGGGGGCCGCCATGGCACGCCGGGAGATCCGCCGCAGCGCACCCAGCCGCTCGGGCATCAACTCGGGCAGACTCAGCCCGTAGAACGGCCAGGCGCCCTGATTGGAGGGTTCTTCCTGCACCCAGCATACGTCGATGGCCTTCGGGTAGCGGTCCAGCGCTGCGGCCAGCCGGCGCTGGGGCACCGGGTAGAGCTGCTCAATGCGCACGATCGCCGTGTTGCCGACACCACGCTGCTGGCGCGCGGTATTCAGCTCGTAGCTGATTTTGCCGCTGCAGAGCAGTACCCGGCGCACCGTCGACGGGTCGGTGACCGTCGGGTCATCGAGCACCGAGGTAAATCGCCCTGAGGTGAAACCCTCCACTGGGCTCACCGCCGCTTTGAGGCGCAGCATCGACTTCGGGGTGAACACCACCAGCGGCCGGTGCACCCCGTCTAGGGCATGCCGGCGCAGCAGGTGGAAGTAGTTCGCTGGAGTGGACGGCTGCGCCACGGTCATGGAGCCCTCGGCGCACAGCTGCAGGAACCGCTCAATGCGCCCTGACGTGTGGTCCGGCCCCTGCCCCTCGTGGCCATGCGGCAACAGCAACACGACGTCGCAGCGCTGGCCCCACTTGGCCTCACCGGAGGAGATGAACTCGTCGATCATCGACTGCGCGCCATTGGCGAAATCACCGAACTGCGCCTCCCAGAGCACCAACGCGTCCGGGTTCGCCACGGAGTAACCGTATTCGAAGCCCAACGCGGCGAACTCCGACAATGCCGAGTCGTGGGCCAGGAACCTTGCCTGATCCGGTGCCAGGTTCATCAGCGGCGTGTACTCGGCCCCGGTCTTGCGGTCGATCAACACCGAGTGTCGCTGCACAAAGGTGCCACGCCGGGTGTCCTGACCGGACAGCCGCACCATGCGGCCGTCCAGGCACACCGAGCCGAGTGCCAGCAGCTCAGCGAAGGCCCAGTCGATGCCACCCTCGCGGGCCATTTTCGCTCGCTTGTCCAGGACGGGTCTGACTCGGGGGTGTGGCGTGAAACCTTCGGGCAGGTTGACGTGCGCGTCGGCAATTCGCTCGATGACGCTGCGATCTACTCCGGTGGCTAGTCCCGTGGGCACGATCTGCTCGGCCTCCACCGATTCGCTCGGCGCCGCGGCGCGCTTCTCCAGTTCCCGAACCTCGTTGAAGACGTGTTCGAGCTGTTGCGCATAGTCCTTCAGCGCGCGTTCAGCCTCTGCCACAGAGATGTCTCCGCGACCGATGAGTGCCTCGGTGTAGCTTTTGCGGACTGACCGCTTGCTGTCGATGATGTCGTACATCTTCGGCTGCGTCATTGACGGGTCGTCGCCCTCATTGTGTCCGCGGCGACGGTAGCAAATCATGTCGATCACAACGTCCTTGCGAAATGCCTGCCGGTAGTCCACCGCCAGCTTGGCGGCCCAGACGCAGGACTCCGGGTCATCGCCGTTGACGTGAAATACCGGTGCGCCAATTGTCTTTGCGACGTCGGTGCAGTATTCGCTGGACCGTGCAGACTGCGGCGCCGTGGTGAATCCGACCTGATTGTTCACGATCACATGCACGGTGCCACCGGTGCGGTATCCGCGCAGCTGCGACAGGTTGAGTGTCTCGGCCACCACGCCCTGCCCCGCGAAGGCGGCGTCTCCGTGCAGCGCCACCGGCAGCACGGTGAAGCCGTCCGGGCCTTTATCCAGGATGTCCTGCTTGGCCCGCACGATGCCCTCCAGCACCGGGTCCACGGCCTCCAGATGAGACGGGTTCGAGATCAGCGACACCTTCGTCTCCCCGTCGCCGAACATCCGGTAGTACTTGCCCTCAGCCCCCAGGTGGTACTTGACGTCACCAGAGCCGTGTGCCTGACCGGGGTCAAGGTTGCCCTCGAACTCGCGGAAGATCTGTGAATACGGCTTACCCACCAGGTTGGCCAGTACGTTGAGCCGGCCGCGATGCGGCATGGCGAGCACCACCTCGTCCAGCTCATGCTCGCAGGCCTTGTCCAGCACGGCGTCCAGCAGCGGGATGACGGTCTCGGCGCCCTCCAGCGAAAAGCGCTTCTGGCCAACGTATTTGGTCTGCAGGAAGGTCTCGAACGACTCTGCGGCGTTGAGCTTGGACAGGATGTACTTCTGCTCGGCGCGAGTGGGTTTGTCGTGCACGCGCTCCACGCGCTCCTGCAGCCACCGCCGCTCATCGGGCGCCGAGATGTGCATGTACTCCACGCCGACGTTGCGGCAGTAGGCGTCGCGCAGCACACCCAGGACGTCGCGCAGCTTCATGTGCGACTGCCCCGCGAACCCACCGACGGCGAACTCCCGGTCCAGATCCCACAGGGTCAGACCGTGGCTCAGCACGTCAAGATCGGGGTGCTTGCGTTGCCGGTAGTTGAGCGGGTCGGCGTCGGCCATCAGGTGGCCACGGGTGCGGAAGACGTCGATGAGCTCGAGCACCCGGGCGGTCTTGTCGACTTCGCCCTCGGGAATGTCCTGCACCCAACGCACCGGCTCGTAGGGGACGCGCAGCGAAGCGAACAGATCGTCGTAGAAGCCGTCCGCGCCGAGCAACAGTTCGTGTACCCGACGCAGGAATTCGCCGGACTCGGCGCCCTGGATGATGCGGTGGTCGTAGGTGGACGTCAATGTGATGATCTTGCTGATGGCCATCTCGGCGAGTGCCCGGTCGCTGGCGCCCTGGAAGGCCGCCGGGTACTCCATCGCGCCGACGCCGATGATGGCGCCTTGTCCGGACATCAGCCGGGGTACCGAGTGGTTGGTGCCGATGGTGCCTGGGTTGGTCAGTGAGATGGTGCTGGCCGCGAGGTCCTCGGCGGTGAGTTTGCCCTCCCGGGCCTTTCGGATGATGTCCTCGTAGGCCTGCCAGAACTGGGCGA
>JAFAXZ010000209.1 GCA_019240665.1 Pseudonocardiales bacterium
TTCGCGCCTTGGCTGCTGCCGCTTGATCCGCTCCACCGCTTGGAATTCCTCAGGGCTGAAGTAGCGCTGGAACGATGCGAGGAACAGCACGACTCCCCAACCGAAGTTGAAGATCACGCTGATGACCAACAGCCCGCCGGCTGCTGCCGATCCAGCCCACGCCAACGCCCCCAGGCCCGCCCCTCCAGCACTGGCACGCCGACGTTGCCGGTAGGTCCTGTTGTCTCCCGACGCCTGCGCGAGACTCACCGCCTCACCCCGCTTACGCGCACGATTGACTACGTTGAACGCACTCCACGCTTTGATCATGCTGTGCACGATCGCTGCCGCGATCAACGTCAAGACCAGAATCCGTACCCACATCGGGATCGAGTCGGTGACGATCGCGTTGATCAACCCACCGGTCATCAAGCTGAACACAATAAGAACGAGTAGACAGCAAAAACTCCACAGCGCCCGACGTAGCCAGTACGAGGGTCCGCGCCGGTGCCAGCTCCGCCCCAGGAACGGCAGGCTCACTACAGCGGGGCCTTGGGGTGCGTCCTTACGTGCTGTTGTCGCCATCAACCGAAGACCCCGCGCCAGAGGCTCTTGGCCCCGTTCCAGATCCCCTTGCCCATGTCCACGACGTCCTGGCCGGTGTTCTCACCCATGTGCCCGATGCCGGTGAGTACCCCTCCGACGACACCGTGCTGATCGATGTCCTCGCTCCAATGTTCGTGAAAACCCTGGTAGGCGAAATCGCCGACTCCGACGACAAGCGCGCCTCCACCGATGACCACAGCGGTGACAGGCGCACCAGCAGCTGCGGCGATTGCGCCGACACCGGTTCCCACAGCCAGCCCAATCCCGGCCGCACCGTAGTCGGCCGCACGGGCGTGTTCAGGCGACCAGCCTTTGTTGATGTCGTCTTGGGCCTGCAGCTCGGCGGCTACCCCCGAGGCGACCACGTCGATCACGGGGATTTCCTTGAGAAACTCCAAACCTTTCGGCAGCGCCTCGGCGACGGAGGCCAACTGAGGGATCTCCTTGGCGATATCACCGAGCTTGACATTGAGTGCTGTGGTCAGCGGCAGCTCGCCCGTGCCCGCTTCCGCAGACGTCAGCTCGGCCTCCAACCCCTTCAACTCGTTGACCACCTGCCCGTGCGCCAGGCGGGCGTCGTTGTCAATGGGCAGTTTCATGCCCTTGACCCGGTATGCATTCCGCGCTGCCTTGAGATCCTTGCGCGCCTGTTTCATCTGTTCGCGCGCGTCAGCGATCTCGGTGGGGAGCCTGCCCTTGGCCATGTTGTTCTTCTCGCCAGGCATGGTGTACAGGCCCCGCAGGTAGTCACCGATGGTGACCCACTGGTCTGAAGTGTTCTGCCTGCCAGGATCGAAGCTGATCTGGTCGTAGATGCCCGACAACGTGTCGGCGGCGTTGAGCCGGTAGCCCTTCGCCAGTTGCATCGCCGAATCGTAGGTCGTGGCGTAGTCGGCCTGGGCTTGCAGTACGGCAGCCACCCGCGGGTCGGCGGAATCAGTCGACGTCGCAATCGGCCGCGGTTCCCCCTGCGGACCGATCGGGACGCCCTTTTTCTGTGCCTCGTGAGCCGCGTTGTACAACGCGTTGTCGATCTGTTGGAGCTTGCTCGCTAGGTCACCAATCACCTTGCCGACAGCGCCCACCGTGTCGGACAGGGCACCAGCCTGGATGGAGTTGGCTGTCCACACTTTGCGGAAGCTATCGGCCGCGTCGCCTTTCCACCCAACGTCACCGACCAGCGTGTCGACCCTCGAACTCAGTGCGCGCACCACATCCCTCATCTCGCCTGGCGCCGCCTGCATTGTCTGCGCCATCTGCTGCAACCCGACGAGGTCGCCGCCTACCCAACTCTCAGCCACGTCCTGCTCCCCTCACCCGGCATCCTTCATCAAATCGTCGAACAGGCCATGGTTGTCGATCTCCTGCTTGGCGTATACATCGCGCGCTGCCTTGAGCTTGTCGCCGTGATCCTCGATGGTCGTCGCCATATTCGTGTGCAACACGTCCAAGGTCTCCATCACCGCTTTCAGCACACTGTTCAGTGCGCCATCTCCAGTATCGGCGGTCGGCGGTGTGACCTTCGACTTCAGATCCCGATAGATGTCCGCTTCACCGTGGAACGCTCTGGCCATCGCGCTGACATCGTCCAATACGACGCTAAACCCCGACATCGTTGACCTCCATGAGGGCATCCACCACTTCCGATGACCATTGCGGGGCAGAGCCCACTACGTGAGGGTCGAGCACGATCGTGGTCACCGGCACCGCCGCGAGCAACTGACGAAAGCGGTCAGATTTCATCACAATCCACGGCTGGAACCGGCCAAGCTGCTCGATCAGCTTCTCCAACGTCGTAAATGCGATCCCCACAGCGTCACCGGACTCCGCACGCCGCAACTCGAACCGTACGTCCCTGCGTTCTCCTGCCACAACCGGATAGGCCGGGACAACCACGACCTCAGGCAGCCCTTCATCGCCCGGCATGACCCCACCTCACTCAAGCCTGCGCCAACAGTTATTTCGACCTATCACCGACTGAAGGTAGCGTTAGGTGGATCGTGAAGGGCTGGCGGGTGGAGCATTGGTGATGGTGATCACTGCTCCGTCGTGACTGGTCTGGTACACCTCCGAGGGGCCACGCAGTGGTTGGCGCCGCGCTTGGCGGCTCGTCTGATAGCGACAGTGGGGACGCACCATGTCGATATGATCATCATAGCTCTGGGATGTAGTACCGTTGTGGACGAGGTGATGTCCGGTGGCCAGGACCGCGCTGATCGGCTCAGGACCGGCTAAGGCTGGGCGCCGAGCCGGCAAAGCCGGCCTTACCGATATGTGCGGCACGCGATACGAGTACTTCGGGTCGGTCGGCACTTGTGAGTGACGGCACGATCGCCGGTGGCCGGGGGCATCTGGGAGACCGTCTGACGCGGCTGCGTCGGCTCGCGGACGTGACTCAGGAGGGCTTGGCGCAGCGGTCTGGGGTCTCGGTCGATGTGATCCGGAAGTTGGAGCAGCACCGTAAGCACTCGGCGCGGTTGCCGACCCTGCACAAGCTTGCCACTGGTCTCGGTGTGGAGGTCACGGGGTTGCTGGGTGACCCTCCGGCACTGTCGAACGTCGAGGCCGCGTCGCCTGCGCTGGTGGCGGTGCGGCGGGCTATTGTGCCGTCTCCGCTGGCAGTGACACCGGAACCGAATGGTGCTGAGCCGCTGTCTCTCGACCTGGTGAAAGCGGAGATCGCCGAAGGTTGGACGCTGTACCACGCCGCCGAGTTCGGGCGGTTGACGCAGGCGCTACCGGGGATAATCGAGGATGCCCGCCTTGCCGTGACTGTGGGGTGGGGAGAGCAACGCAGCAGGGCACATGCCGCTTTGGGTAAGGCTCTGCAACTGGGCGGGCATCTGGCCATCCGGTTGGGGAAGACAGACTTAGCGCTGTCGAGTCTGGAGCGGGCATTGCTGGCGGCGGGCTCAGCAGAGGACCCGCTGTTGGCTGCGATGGTGTCTAACTCGGTTGCGTGGACGTATCAGCGACAGAACCGCTTAAGTGACGCGCAGCAGTTCGCGGTTCATGCCGCTGATGGTGTCGAGCGTGACAGCCCTCGAACCGCTAGTGAGGTCCGGGTATGGGGCGGCCTGTTGATCTCGGCGACGACGAGCGCCGGACGAGCCGGCGACTACGAGCAGGCGAGTGACATGTTCAACGTCGCCGAAGATGCAGCGGGACGGCTTGCGACGCTTCCACCGCCGGTGAACGCCAAGTTGGTGTCGGTGTTCAACCGTTCAGCCGTGCGGATCGAACGAGTGCGGCTGGCGGTGCAGCACGGCACCCTGTGCACATGACAAACGATCAATTAGCGAATGCGATTGTCCAGGTCGCTGATGTGTCGGCGCAGCGCTGGTGAAGGTGATATGCGCCATGCCAGCCCGATCAGAACGACTCGGCTACGACCCGTGGCGCGACGCCGACGGCGTCCCGATGCAGGAGTGCCTCGGCGGGCATGTCCGATGGGTTTACACCCGTCTACTCCCAGCTTCGCTGAGGTTCTGGACGCTGTGGCGCCTGGCACCAGCGCCGCTGCCTCGTTCATCGGATACGACACCAAGACCTCACTGGGCAACAACATGACCAGCTCCTAGCCGCCGAATCTGACGGCTTCCTTCAGGTGATCATCATTGGCGCGGACACTCCGCACGTCGAGCTGAAGGTGCTGCTCGAATCATTCCGATTGCTGGATGAGAACGACGTCGTGGTGGGGCCGGCCACGGATGGCGGCTACTATTTGCTCGGGCTGCGATCAGGCTGGGATCTGGTTGCGGGCCTCGACATGGATTCGCGTGAAGTTCTTGACGACAGAAACCGCCGATTACGTCCCCAGTCGCTACTCAGGCTCCCCCCGTTGACGTAGCGACTACCGATGACGACTCCAGCGTCGAGCGACAGCAGGGTCCCCAGCATGCCGGGAATCGCCTTGGGAGGATGCGACAGATCAGCATCCATTTGGGCGACGTAGTCAAAACCCCGCTCCAACGCGGCAATCATGACCGCAGCGTGCGCCCGCCCGATACCAGCCCTGCCCGGCCGGTGAAGGACAACCATGCGCTCCTGGCCCTGCTGGTTCTCGACCGCCGCGAGATCATCGGCGATGACACCTGTGCCGTCAGGCGAGTTGTCATCGGCCACGATGACCGTCAGCCGGGGTAATTACTCCACATTTGAGACTGACGCTTATGTTGAACAGTTCCTGGATGGTGTTCACGACCGCGGACTCCGTTTCACGTTTCGCCGCGACATGCGACTGTCCACCGCTCGACGTCTGCATCATAGACTGCCCGACCTGTATACGGCTGGGTTAAGAGCAGTGTATGTTGGGATTGAAAAACTGGTTGGGCATCAACGCACGAGTTATGGAAAATGCCATCCTGGCAAAGCCGTAATTAACCTTCTCCGCCCCCAAGGTATTTTCGTCGCCGTCGGATTCATTACGTTGGATCCGATGCACACTCCAGGGGAGTTCCGGTTGCAGGTCCTCGGCATCATCGGCGAACTAAATCCTGATGGATACACCTATCCCTACTGTCGCCACGGCCAACGACAGTACCCCTATCGTTGCCGATCTGGCCCAACGCGCGCGGAGACATTTAGTGCGACACGGGTTGTGATTTTCCGGCGCACCGCTCAAGACTACGAACAGCTATTCAGTCGCGGGATTCGGCACTACCGGTCGGACCTCATTAAGTTCATCAACCACTGGCGATCTGTGCCGTCATTCGGTTCCGATGTGTTGTGAACAAGCGAGGAACCCAGTACGTGAGCTCACGCGGCTTGAGTGCACTGGGGTCTAGAGGGTGCGGGCTTGATGGCCCGGTGCAGCGCGACGATGCCGCCGGTGAGGTCGCGCCACTGAACGTCAGTCCAGCCTGCGGCCGCCACCCGCCCGGCCAGCGTCCGCTGGTCGGGCCAAACCCGGATGGACTCGGCGAGGTAGACGTAGGCTTCCGGGTTGCTGCTCACCCCTCGGGCGAGCGCCGGCAGTGCGCGCATCAGGTATTCCAGGTACACGGTGCGAAACACCCGCCAGGTGGGGATGGAGAACTCGCAGACCACCAGCCGGCCACCGGACCGGGTGACCCGGGCCAGCTCGGCCAGCGCGGCGTCCGGGTCCGCCACGTTGCGCAGCCCGAAGGAGATAGTGACCGCGTCGAAGACGCCGTCGGCGAAAGGCAGCGCCAGCGCGTCGGCTCCGACCAGCGGGACCCCGCGGTGTCGGCCCGCGCGCAACATCCCCAGGGAGAAGTCCGCGGCCACGCACCATGCTCCGGCGTGGGTCAGCTCGATGGTGGAGACCGCGGTACCCGCGGCGAGGTCGAGCACCCGTTCCCCTGCCCGGGCCGCCACGGCGGCCCGGGTGCACCGCCGCCACCACCGGTCCTGGCCAAACGACAGCACCGTGTTGGTCAGATCATAGCGACGGGCCACCCCGTCGAACATCGCCGCAACATCGCGGGGGTCCTTGTCCAGCCCGGCTCTCGGCACAGCGCCACCCTACGGTTGGTAGCCGAAACCGGGTCGGCGGTGCCTGGACGGCAACCTCTGGACCGTTCCGCCGTGAGTGCCTTCAGCCGTCCACGTGCACCGTGCACACCGACGAGGCAGCGAACGCTCCCGCCGATCCCACTGCCCGAGCCGGCGGTACCCGAGCCGCTATCACTGAATCACCGTGTAGCGCGTTCGGCTTATTTCAGGCCCGGAGGGCCTGGAGCATGCCGGTCACGGCAGCGGGCCAGGTGAACTCCTCGGCGCGCGCCCGGGCTGCCGCCCGGCGGGACGGCTCGGGCACCTCGAGCAGCCGGCTGACCGCGTGCGCGAAGGCGGGGGCGTGATCCGCGACGGCCGCGCCACAGCTCGGGCGGACGATCTCGGACAGCGCCGAGGAACGCGACACCACAACGGGGGTGCCCGAGGCCAGTGCCTCCAGCGCCGCCAACCCGAACGTCTCGTGCGGCCCCGGCGCAAGCGACACATCCGAGGTGGCGAGCAGCTTGGCCACCTCGGTACGCCCGGGCACGAACCCGAGGAAGGTGACCGGCAGCCCAGCGGCGCGCCGCTGCAAGGCCGCCCGGCACGGGCCGTCACCGGCGATGACCAGCCGCACCCGCTGCCCCGACCCGTACAGTTCAGCGACGGTGTCGACGGAGCGCTGCACGTGCTTCTCCGGTGACAACCGCCCGCAGTGCACCAGCATCGCGTCCGCTCCCCGGGCCAGCTCGGCACGCAGCGTGGCGTCCCGATGAGCGGGCGCGAACGTGGCCAGGTCCACTCCCAGCGGGACCTGAACAACGTTGCGCGAGCCGATCCGGTCGAACTCCGCACGGGCGAAGCGAGTGGTGCACACCACGGTGTCGTAGGAGGCCGCCATCCGGCGATTGGCCCAGTCAGCCACCCAGCGGGCCGCCGGGTCAGGCAGCAGGAACTGGTGCAGCAGCCGGTCCAGCCGTTCGTGCGAGATCACCACGCTGGGCACCCCGTGCGCCGTGGCCCACCGGCCCAGCCCGCGCAGGGTGAGCCGGTCGGACACCTCGATCCGGTCTGGACGCAGCCCGTCCAGCAACGCCCGCACCCGGCACGGATCGACCGCGCGATATCCACCGGTGTAGGGGATCTTCGCAGCGGGCAGCGTGATCCGCCGGACCCCGCTGGGCATCATCTCATCAATCCGCCGGGGTCCGGGTACCACCAGCACGACCTCGTGACCTCCGGCGGCGTACCCGGCACCCAAGTGATGCAGGGCGGTACGCAGCCCGCCAGATCGTGGCCCGTAGAAATTCGCCAACTGGGCAATGCGCATCACGCCACCCGCTGCGCCCGAGCGTCCGCGGGCAGCCCGGTGACCTCGGCATAATGCTGGAGCAGCTCGTCGCAGACCGCCGGCCAGGTGCGCCGCAGCACACTGCGCCGAGCGGCCGTGCCGAACCGGGTGCATAGCTCTGGATCGTTGGCCAAGGTCAGGACCGCGGCGCGCAGCGCGGTGCCGAAGATCTCGTCAGCGTCGGAGCACCCGGTCTCGGGTAGCAGGAAACCGGTGTAGCCATGAGCTACCAGGTCCCGCGGGCCACCGGCGTCCGGGGCGATCACCGGCAGACCGGAGGCCAACGCCTCCTGCACCGTCTGGCAGAACGTCTCGAAGGGCCCCGTGTGCACGAAGACGTCCAAGCTGGCGTACGCCTGCGCCAGCTCGTCACCGGTTTTGAAGCCCAGGAACGCGGCGCCAGGTAGCTGCTTGGCCAGCTGGCGGCGGTCCGGGCCATCACCTACCACGACCAACCGAACGCCGGGGATGCCCTGCAGCGCGGACAGTCGCAAGACTTTCTTCTCTGGCGCCAGCCGACCGACGAAGCCGACGAGCATCTCGCCGTACGGCGCCAGCTGCGCACGGAACCGCTCATCTCGGCGGGATGGGCGGAAATGTGCGGTGTCCACGCCGCGCCCCCAGCGGTGCACCCGGGGTACGCCGTGCGCAGCCAGGGCCGCTGCCGCGGAGCTGGACGGAGCGAGCGTGCGGTCGGCGGCGCTGTGCACCCGCCGGGTCCAGCGCCACGCGGTGCGCGCAGCGAAACCCAGCCCGTAGGAGTCGGCAAACCCGGCGATGTCGGTCTGATAAACGGCCACTATGGGCACTCCGAGCCGGCGGGCGGCCCACAACCCACGCGCCCCGACGATCACCGGGGAGGCCAGATGGACCACGTCAGGGCTAAAGTCTCGTAACGCGGTGACGACCTTGCGGGTGGGAACACCGACCGGCACTGAGTCAACTACTGGCAGATCCAGTGCCGGAACCCGCACCACCGGAGCACCCTGGTAGCTGTCCGGACCGGCGCCCGGGGCGATAACCAGCGGCTGGTGCCCGCGGCGGAGGAGGTGCTCCACCACCCGCATCACCGAGTTACTGACGCCGTTGATGACAGGCAGAAAAGTCTCGGTCACGATCGCGACGCGCATGCCGCCGACCGTGTCGGGCGTGGTCTCCTGGGAGGCGACATGACCATGTCGCACCGCGGAACTCCTGGCGAACTCCTCGTATTCCGCACGATGCGCACAGCCCTACCCAGCGTGGCCCTGACACCGGCGCAACCACCAGGTAGCCGGGGCCACCAGCACCCACAGCACCATCAGCGTGATGGACCCCGGTGCCACCCCTTGCACCCAGGTCCGCCCGGCGACCCGCACCTGATCGGGATCGGCGCTGTCGTATTCCACTCGCACCAGCTGCCCCACCTCCGACCCTGCTGGATAGGCCAGTCCCTGGTCCGGGCGGTACACCTTGCCGTCAGGTCCGGCGAATTGCACCAATGTCCGCATTGACGTCACCGCGAGCACCTGGGCGGTGGCGTGGCCGGTGCGGGCGTCGATCTTGGCGTCGTCGAGTGCCGCCCCAGCCAGCGCCAGCGTGATGAGCCCGGTCAGCAGACCCGCCGCCGCAGGCAGTACCCACCACACCGGCCAGCGCCCCCGACCGAGGATCTGTCGTGGGGCCCCGGCAACGGACCCGGTAACCAGAGTGCTCATCCGGCGCAGCGTAGCGGTCGCCGCGACGGTGGATCGACGCGCGCAGCGTGCCCAGCCCCCTAATACGCTGACGGCGTGACTACCGCCCCGCTGACCGACCGACTGGTCGTGCGCTCGCATCTGGTGCAGGGCGGTACCGACCTGCTCGACATGTTGCCCTCCCCTCGAGGGATGCTCTCCTGGGTTCGGGCCGGTGAAGGGCTGGTGGCGTGGGGCGAGGTGGCCCGGGTGTGCACTGAAGGACCGCACCGCTTTGCCCGCGCGCAGGACTGGTGGCAGTCCTTCAGCACCCAGCTGGACACCCGCGATGAGGTCGGACTGCCAGGTAGCGGCCCGGTTGCCTTCGCCAGCCTCGCCTTCGGCGACTCCCCGGGCAGCTCGGTACTGGTGGTGCCGCGGGTGGTGGTGGGCCGACGAGGCGATCGGACCTGGGTCACCGAGTTCGAGACCGGTGTCGCGACCAGGCCGGTGGTGCCGGTGAGCCGTCCCCGCGGCCTGCGTTACTTCGACGGTGAGCTGCCGGTGACCGCGTGGCGCGACGCGGTGGCCCGCGCGGTGTCGCAGATGCGCGACGGGTCGATACCAGCGAAGGTGGTCCTCGCGCACGACCTGCTCGCGGTCGCCGACGAGCCGCTGGATCCCCGGTTCCTGCTGCACGGGCTGGCCGCCCGGTATCCGTCCTGCTGGACGTTCGCGGTGGACCAACTGGTGGGCGCGACCCCGGAGTTGCTGCTGCGCCGACGCGGCACCGAGGTGCTCTCGCGGGTATTGGCCGGAACTACCTTGCCGCATGACGGCGCCAACGCCGGGACGCTGGCCGTCGAGCTACTCGACTCGGCGAAGGACCGCGACGAGCACCGCTACGCGGTGGACTCGCTGGCCCAGGCGCTGCGGCCGTTCTGCGCCCACCTGATGGTCCCCACCGCGCCCAGCGTGCTGCAGTTGCGCAACGTGCTGCACCTGGCCACCGAGGTGCGTGGGGTGCTGCATCCCGGGGGTCCCCCGTTGCTCACCCTGGCTGACGCCGTGCACCCCACCGCCGCCGTGGGCGGCACTCCCACCCCGGACGCGGTCAGCGCGATCGGGGAGCTGGAGGCGATGGACCGTGGACGTTACGCCGGCCCGGTTGGCTGGGTCGACGCCGCGGGGGATGGCGAGCTGGGCATCGCGTTGCGCTGCGCCCAAGTCGTCGGTCGGTTCGCTCGGTTGTTCGCTGGCTGTGGAATCGTCGCCGGCTCCGACCCCGACTCGGAGGTCGCGGAGGCCGCCGCCAAACTGGTGCCGATCCGCGACGCCCTAGAGGGGTCGTGAGTGCCGGGTCGTTCATGTCACCGATACCTCCACCGCCGTGGTGGTGTCGTTGCCGAAGATGTCCACGGCCTTAACCCGAACCGTGTGACTCCCAGGTTCTTCGTAGTCATAGGTGGCGGTTCGCTCCAACTTTCGGTCCACCCGGGTCCGGTAGGAATGCCACTGGGGGTGAAAAGTGTCACCGTGGCCCCCAGTGCCGTAGGTGAAGTCGACGGCCCAGTAGTCCACGTAGTCCACCCAATCACTGATCTTGCTACGTACCGAGGCTGGTACAAGGTCCGGGTTCGGCAACATGAAGTCGGTGAGCGTCACCGTGAGATTCCGCTTTCGCACGGTGGTCGCCACCCCAAGGTAGGCGAGTTCGTGGAAGACCACCTCGCCGGAATCCACGGCCCGCGCGTCCATTACCTCGCGGGGAATCCGGCGCAATCGAAGGTCAACTCCGCAGGCCCGGGCCTCATCCTGTACCAACTCGTGCAGTCCCATCTCGAACTCCCAGCCCAGCACGTCCAGCCCGGGATAGCCCGCCGCGGCCGCCTCGTCCAGCGCCTCCTTGATCTCCGCGAAGCTCACCGCAGCGTCAATCGCCCCGACGTGCGCCACACGCCGGCCCTTAGTGCCGTGTAAGTGCTGGAACTCCTCGGTTGGCGAGGCGCCGTACAGTTGCACGACGAAATCGAGATATGCCTTCACCTGTGGCCCGGTGGTGGCGTCCTGCCAGGCTTGTCGCTCATAGCGGCCCAGGTTGGCGACGACGAACGGTGCGCATTGCCGGATGTCGAGCAGCCGCTTGCGCGTCGTGTGGATCGCGAAGCGCCCGATGTCGACGGCCACCCACCGCCGCTTCAGCTTCTCGGCGACCGCGGCGGTGGTGCCGCTACCCACGAAGCAGTCAAGTACGATTGAATCCTCGTCGGACGACGACTTGATGATCCGCTCCAGCAGCGCCTCTGGCTTCTGCGTATCGTAGCCCAGCTTTTCTGGTGCCCAAGAAACGACAGGGTTGATGTCACTCCAGACGTCTGACAGTGGCTGCCCTTTAGCTTCGTCGAGATACCGCTTGATACGAGGGATGCCATTCTTGGTGTAAAAGACGCGGCTTTGCTGGTCCAGTTTCACCATCGTGTCGCGAGGCACCCGCCACATTCGATTGACACCCTTCCATTCATAATCGTAGCCGCCACCGGCGAGTCCGGCGGCTGACAAGTCGCCCGACATGAATCTTCGACCGTCGATATCCTTGTATCTGTAGTACTGCTTGACATACCAATCTTCGTACGGAGTGTATTGCTGGTTCCAGATCACCTTTTCAGTCTTGCTGAACCATAGTATGTTTTCATGAACGGAGCCGAGGCAATTGGCATCAGCGTGAGCTGTCGTACGCTTCCAGATGATCTCGGCTCTGAAGTTGTCCGGGGTAAAGACCTCGTCGAGCAATCCGCGGGCGAGGTGGCTGACGTTGGGCGCGAGGTGCAGGAACAACGAGCCGCGATCAGAGAGCAGTTCGCGGAGCAGTACGAGGCGCTCATAGAGCATCTGCAGGTAGCTCTCGACGCGCTTGCCCCATGTGTCGCGGTACGCCTTCTCCTCCAGGACCGACGAGAGCTTGGCCAGATCCTGGTTGGCGGCGTCACCGCCGTCGCCGACGGTGATGCGGATCTTGTAATCCTGCCGCGAGTCGAACGGGGGATCGATGTAGATGAGGTCGACCTGACCAACAAGCTCTACGGCCAGCGAGGCCAGCACGTGGAGGTTGTCACCCCAGATCAGCTTGTTGCGCCACCCGTCGTCAGGATCACGGTCGCAGGAAAGCGTGCCGCGGTCAGCACGTGAGGCGTTGACCGTCTCGACGACCTGAAGCGGCAAGCGCAGCCGCGGTACCTCGGCCTTCTTGCCCTCCCACGCCAACCGAACTCCTGGCACGAGCGCCCTCCTCCTCGATCGGCTCAGATCGTCTCACGGACGACCGGGCACCTCCGAGCCCCGGCCCGGCAGCGCGGGCAGCCCCCGGTGCGGTGTGCGAGTCAGGACGCGGGTCGGGCCGGGGGGCTGGCCTGGGTAAGGGTGGCCTGCTGACCTTCGGGGGTGATAGTGATCCGCCACCGCTGCGGGCCGGGCCGCCCGGCGTCACGCCACCAGCGGTAGGCGGTTTCGATCTCGTCCCACAGGTTGCGTGGTCCGGATTGGTGCACGGGGTAGTCATCGGCACCGGGCCGATGGACGAGGTTTGCCCAGGAATCGGTGGTGGGGTCCACGAACCAGAGCCGGGCATAGTCGGAGTCACCGTTAGCAGGGACATAGATATTGGTGCAATTCGGGACTCTCATGCCGATGGCCAGGCTGGCGTCGTAATCACTGGCGACGTTGTAGGGTGCCACAGTGGTGTGGCTGTGCCGGGCGGTGGTCTCGTCGCCCTCCTCATCGTCGACCGTGGCGCGGAATCGTTGGTCACGGAGCCGCATGAACGCCACGTTCCCCACGACGCGGCCGTCGGCGCCGCCGTCGCTGTTCACGGTGAACGAGGCCAGCGCCCCGTTGTGATAAGGCGTTCCCCAGGGGGTGAGGATCGTGCCGCCCGGGCGGGTCTGCACGACCCACGGGTAGGGCACCTGCCGCACCGCGGCGGTAGACATGATCCGGTCATACAGCGCGCCGTCCGGGTAGCCGTCCGCCCCATCGCCGGTGACTACGGTGACCGGGTAGCCAGTGGAAGTGAGGGCACGGCGGGCGTGGTTGGCGAGCTCGGGATCGATCTCAATACTGGTCACGTTCTGGGTGCCGAGGCGGTGGGCGAGCAGGGCGGCGTTGTAGCCGGTGCCGGTGCCGATCTCCAAGCCCCCCATCCCAGGCTGGGCGTCCAGGGCAGCCAGCATGAGGGCGACGACGTCGGGTTGGCTGGCGGAACTGGTGATGTAGTGCCCGCGCTCACCCGGCCCGGCCGGATGTCCGTCGTCGACCTGGGTGATCACCGCGGCGGGGCCGTAGGCGCGCCGCATCCATTCTTGCGGATCCTCGGAGCGGTGTAATGGCACCAGCCCGGCGCCGTCAGTGATCCAGATCGTGTCCGGGATGAACCGGTGCCGCGGTATCGCCGCGAATGCCTCGGACCAGGCCAGGCTCAGCTCACCACTGACGGTCAACCGGTCCAACATCTGCCTGGAGAGGGATTCAGGATCGGTCATTTCTCGTCGTCGTCCTGCTTGTCGTCATCCTGATCCCGCTTACCGGCGTCGTGTTTGCCGCCGTCGTCGCTGCGGTCCTCTCGGTACCGGCTTTGGCCAATACCCGTCTTCGTCGTTGTCTTGCCTGTGCTTGCCCATCAGGCCGTCCTGCTCGTGGTGGCTTACGTGAATACCAGTCAGCCAGGGGGCGAAGGCGGGCGGGCGGGGGTGAACAGCCAGGTCCGGGCTACGTCGTCAACGTTCTTGCCGGAGACATGCTTGACGAGGGCCAGGAAGTCCCGCACCGAACCGTTGCGACCGGCCCGCTCGGTGGCCCAGGCGCGCAGGGAGGCGAAAAAGTTCTGGTCCCCTACCGCCGCCCGAAGCGCCTGCAGCGCCATTGCGCCGCGCTGATAGACCGCGTTGTTGAGCACCTCCGCCCCGCCGCCGGGAGCTCCCGGCGGGATCCGCCAGAAGTCGTCGTTGGCGGGATAGCGGACGTAGTCCTGCGCCGCGGTCTGCGCTGCGCTGGGGCCGCCGGTGCGTTCCGTGTACAGCCATTCGGCGTAGGTGGCGAAGCCTTCGTTGAGCCAGATGTCACTCCAGTGACGCACCGAGACGCTGTCGCCGAACCACTGGTGGGCCAGCTCGTGCACCACCACTGTGACGTCCTGGCCGGAACCGAAGAACGCCGGCGAGTAGACCGGGCGGGTCTGGTCTTCCAGCGCGAAGTACAGGTTGGGAGCGTCCGGCACCACGCCGCCGAGCTGGCGGAACGGGTAAGGGCCGAAGATTCCGGAGAGGAACTCGATGATCTCCGGCGTCCGCTCCACCGAGGTCCGTGCCGCGTTCGCGACCTGCGGGGTGAGTCCCCGATCGTAGGCCGCCAGGTACAGGCCGAAGCGGGTGTCCCGGCGCACGATGTCGTAATTGCCGATCGCGACGAACGCCAGATAGGTGGCCATCGGCTCGGTCTCCTGCCAGCGCCACTGCTGGTGGCCCGGCCCGGCCGGCTCCGGACCACCGAGCAGCGCCCCGTTGGCGATCACCTGGAGACCGGCGGGCACGACCGCGGTGATCGTGAAGGTCGCCTTGTCCAAGGGGTGGTCGTTGGACGGGTACCACCAGGCGGCGATGTCAGGCTCGTTCACCGCGACCGCGCCGTCGGGCGTACGCACCCACGGCGAGGGCACCCCGGGTCCACCCGGGATCTCAGAGGGCACTCCGGCGTAGTCCACCCGCACTGTCATCGGCACTCCGGCGTGCACTGGCGCAGCGGGGGTGACCTCCAACTTGCCACCGTCCTGATGGATCCCGGCCGGCCGATCATCCACCGTGACAGCTGAGGCGGGTAGCCGCAGGTCAAGGTCGAACCGGGACAGGCTCTCGGTGGCCTGGGCGGTGATCGTGGTGTGGCCCTCGAGCCGGTCGGTGGGAGGGTCGTAGCGAATCTGGATGTCGTATCCGGTGACGTTGTAGCCCCCGTTGCCCGCGTGCGGAAAGTACGGGTCCCCGATGCCGTCGGCACCGACCACTGGCGGCGCCACGGCTGGGGACGGTGGTCGCGAGAGTGCTGGTACGGGAGCGGATCGTGAGGCTCGCCACGGGAGAACCAGCGCCACCAGCACCAGCGCCACCAGCACCAGCAGCAGCGCCAGCACCGGCCCGATCAGGACCCACTTTCGCATAGTCGTCACCTCCGGGGCACCGACCTTAAGCCCTGTCACCGGTCAACGGGATCGACAGCCATCGCCACCGCAGTCCGGATCCGATGGTGCAGCGCGCGCAGCTCGGTCCGCTCGGTACGCACCTCCATGACGCGCAGCCCCCGGGCGGGGGCCAGGTCCGAGGCCACGACGTCGGCCAGCTCCTCGGCCGGTACCCGAACGTGCGGCACGTGATGTGCCGCGCACAGGGCAGCCAGATCGGTGCCGTGCGGGGTGCCGAAGACCCGCTCGAAAGCGCCGGCATACTCCGGGGCGCCCTGCTCCAGGAGCCCGAAGATGCCGCCACCGTCGTCGTTGGCGACCACCACGGTCAGGTCCGGGCGGGCCTCGTCCGGGCCGGCCAGCAGCCCGTTCGCGTCGTGCAGGAACGTCAGGTCGCCGACCAGGGCATAGCCCGGCCCACCATGCACCAGCGCCGCCCCGGTTGCGGTGGCGATCGCGCCATCGATGCCGGCGACGCCCCGGTTGGCCAGCACGGTCAGACCACGCCGCGGCCGGGCGGCCAGCGACACGTCCCGGATCGGGTTGGACGAGCCGAGCAGCAGCAGCGCGCCAGCCGGCAGCGCGGCGACCAGCTGGTGCGCCACCCCGAGACCGGTGGCGTGGGGATGGTCCTGCACAGTGGCGTGCACCGCGGCGGCGGCCCGCGTATCGGCCTGCTGCCACTGGTGCAGCCAGTCCGGATCAGGTGAACCGGTGCAGCGCAGCGCGGTGCCCACCGCGCCGGCGGTGCCCGCCACGTCGGCCCACTCCGGACGGTCGGTGAGCACGGTGACCGCCAGCGTCGGATCAGCGAGCAGCCGCTGTACCGGCCGATGCAGGGTGGGGCGGCCAAGCACCAGCACCTGTTCGGGTCGCAACTGCTCGAGCACTGGCGAGCCGAGCAACCATGGCCCGGCCGCCAGCCCGTCCGGCCAGTCGGGCGCGGTGGGCTCGGCCACCAGCGGCAATCCCGGCGGTGCCGGTGGCGCGCCGTGGCCGGCGACCACCAGGATGCGTCGACCCAGCTCCAGCTTCACTTCGGCCTGGACCGGCAACGCGGCGGGCACCGCCGTCCAGGGCAGGCCACCTGGACGCCCCCGCAGGGCGGGCGGCCAGTCCGGCGGTGCCGGCGAATCCGACGGTGCCCTCAGCACACCACCGGGCACCAGCGGCTCGCGCAACGGCACGTTGAGATGCACCGGCCCCGGCTCGCCACCCAGCGCGCCGCGGGCGGCCGCGACCGCGCGGTCCACGGCGGAGCGCCACTGCGCCTGCGGCCCGCAGTCCCGGTGCTCACAGTCCGAGGGCACCGCCAGGGACGGTGCCGCGCGCACCGCGGCGCCGAAGAGCCCGGCTTGGCGCACCGTCTGATTGGCCCCGGTGCCGACCAGCTCGAGTGGGCGATCGGCGGTGACCGCCAGCAGCGGAATCCCGGAGTAGTGGGCCTCCAGCACCGCCGGGTGCAGATTCGCCGCCGCAGTGCCTGAGGTGCACACCACCGGCACCGGCAGTCCCGAACGCAGCGCCAGGCCCAGCGCCAGAAACGCCGCGGAGCGCTCGTCGATCCGGACGTGCAGGATCAGCCGGCCGGTCTGCTCAGCCGCGTGCAACGCGAAGGACAGCGGCGCGTTGCGCGACCCGGGGCAGAGCACCGCATGGCGCACGCCGCAGCGCACCAGCTCGTCGATCAGGACTGTGGCCAGCACAGTGGACGGGTTCACGGGTGCTCAGCATGCCGCAATTCGTATGCTCGCCGCCGTGAGCGTCTCCGAGCTGTTTGATCCCGCCGCGTGGCGCCGTATTGAGGGCTTCGACTTCGCCGACATCACCTACCACCGGGCCGTGGCGCACGGCACGGTCCGGATCGCCTTCGACCGGCCAGAGGTCCGCAACGCGTTCCGACCGGCCACGGTGGATGAGCTGTACCAGGCACTGGATCACGCTCGGATGACCCCGACCGTGGGGTGCGTGCTGCTGACCGGCAACGGGCCCTCGCCGCGGGACGGCGGCTGGGCCTTCTGCTCGGGCGGGGACCAGCGGATCCGAGGTCGGTCGGGCTACCAGTACGCCCGTGGCGAGACGGCGGACACCGTGGACCCGGCGCGCACCGGGCGGCTGCACATTCTGGAGTGCCAGCGGCTGATCAGGTTCATGCCGAAGGTGGTGATCGCGGTGGTGCCGGGGTGGGCGGCCGGCGGCGGGCACTCCCTGCACGTGGTCTGCGACCTGACCCTGGCCTCGGCCGAACACGCCCGGTTCAAGCAGACCGACGCCGACGTGGGCTCCTTCGACGGCGGGTTCGGCTCGGCCTATCTCGCCCGGCAGGTCGGGCAGAAGTTCGCCCGGGAGATCTTCTTCCTGGGGCGGGAGTACAGCGCGGCCGACGCGCACCGGATGGGCATGGTCAACGCGGTAGTGCCGCACAGCTGCCTGGAGGCGACCGCGCTGGAGTGGGCCGGCGCGGTCAACGCCAAGTCGCCCACCGCGCAGCGGATGCTCAAGTACGCGTTCAACCTGATCGACGACGGGCTGGTCGGCCAGCAGCTCTTCGCCGGTGAGTCGACCCGGCTGGCCTACATGACCGACGAAGCCATCGAGGGCCGCGACGCCTTCCTGGAGAAGCGAGCCCCCGACTGGTCGGCGTATCCCTGGTACTACTGACTGGGGTACGCATACGCCGAGCTGCACGCGACCGCGATCACCGTCTGTTCTGGCGGCCGGGAGTACGCCGGGTAGCCTGATGCCTGCACCTCACCAGGGGCAACGCATCAGGGTAGCTCCCGGGGGCACCGGTGAGGTGATCCACTCGGTGACTGATAGGTGCAACCATGGACGTTGACGAGGATGCGCGGACGATCGGCCGGCGGGCCCGGCGGATCCGGGAGCAGCGCGGCAAGTCGCTGCGGGTGGTCGCCGGGCTCGCCGGGATCACCGCCGGGCACCTGTCCCGCCTGGAACGCGGGGAACGTGCGTTGAACAGCCGTTCGCTGATCG
>JAFAXZ010000331.1 GCA_019240665.1 Pseudonocardiales bacterium
TTCTGGACGAGTTCGAACGATGCCCGCCCGGACACGATCAGCACGCAGCCACCGGCCGGGAGCCGGCCGTTGAGCAGCGCCCAGCCGAGCACCTTGTCCACCGCGTTGTGCCGACCCACGTCTTCACGCACGACCAGTAGCCGGCCCTCGACGCTGAACAGCCCGGCTGCATGCAGGCCCCCGGTGGAGTCAAACAGCCGTTGCGCCGCGCGCAGCGCGTCGGGCATGGCGAACAGTGTCTGCCGTGCGACCTGTGCGGGGTCGTGCGCCGGGGAGAACCGGCTGCGCAGGCGCACCGCGTCGAGCGAAGCCTTGCCACACACACCGCAGGACGAGGTGGTGTAGAAGTTCCGATCCACCCCACTGCCCGGCGCCGCGACGCCAGCGGCCAGCGCCACGTCGAGCACGTTGTAGGTGTTGCGCCCGTTACCGTCGACGGAATCGCAGTATCGCGCGGCGACGACGTCACTCACCGAGCCGATCACACCCTCCGTGAGCAGGAAGCCGTGCATGAGCTCAACGTCGTGGCCCGGTGTGCGCATGGTTACCGCCAGCGCGCGGCCATCCACCCGCAGCTCTATCGGTTCCTCGACGGCCAGCCGATCGGACCGCCTGCTGGTGTGTTCAGCGCTCAGCCGCAACACTGAATGGCGCACCGTCAGCCGTCCCATCGCCTAACCGCCGTCCGCGACCAAGAGGATTACGCTCGATTCTGGTCGTTGCACGCTGGCACATGTCGGGGAGGTCCGCTGGTGACGAAGTACCGCGTCGATGGCCACGGCGGGGTCGACGCGCTGGCACTGAGCACGCTCGCGCCGATGGTGAACAGGAAGGGGTGCTCTGGTTTGGCAGCCGGAATGGAGCTGTAAGTGGGGTTACGCAGGCTTCTCCAGTCCTGGCCGGTTTACCGGCAGGTAATGGGTGCCGATCCGCTCGGTCGCGGCAAGGCTGTTGAGTCCCCTTCGCACGTTTCGCTGACCGCGCGGACCGCCGGCGCTGACCGGGTCGCGCGTTCGGTGTGTCCGTATTGCGCTGTGGGATGCGGGCAGCAGGTGTACGTGAAGGACGAGAAGGTCATTCAGATCGAGGGTGATCCGCACAGCCCGATCTCGCGCGGTCGGTTGTGCCCGAAGGGCTCGGCCAGCAAGCAGCTGGTGACCGGCCCGCACCGGGCGCAGAAGGTGCTCTACCGCGCGCCCTACGCCACCGAGTGGGCTGAGCTTGACCTGGACACCGCGATGAACATGGTCACCGATCGGGTGCTCGACGCGCGGCGCAAGGGCTGGCAGGACACCGACGCCAACGGCGATCCGCTGCGCCGGACGATGGGATTGGCGAGCCTCGGCGGCGCCACCCTGGACAACGAAGAGAACTACCTGATCAAGAAGCTGTTCACCGCACTGGGCGCGCTGCAGATCGAGAACCAGGCCCGCATTTGACACTCCGCCACGGTTCCCGGTCTGGGAACGTCCTTCGGTCGCGGCGGGGCGACGGATTACCTGGAAGACCTCTGCAACTCTGACTGCATCGTGATCATGGGCTCCAACATGGCTGAGGCCCACCCGGTCGGATTTCAGTGGGTGATGGAGGCCAAGGCCAACGATGCCACCGTGATCCATATCGACCCGCGCTTCACGCGCACGAGCGCACTGTCGGACCTGCACGTACCGCTGCGCACCGGCACCGACATCGCCTTGCTCGGCGGAGTGATCAATCACATCCTGTCCAACGAGCTCGACTTCCGCGAGTACGTGCTCGCCTACACCAACGCCTCTTTCCTGATCAGCGAGGACTACCAGGACACCGAGGACCTCGATGGCCTGTTCAGCGGCTACAGCCGTGCCAAGGCCGCCTACGACCCGGCGACCTGGCATTATGAGGGAGTGTCGGCGCGCCCGTCGCCTGGAACCCGGCACCACGGGGAGGCCAGGGAAACCTCGGCCGCCTACCAGCACGGTTCAGGCGGCCCGGTCCTCGATGGCGTTACTGACGCAATAGCGGCGGATCCGACGCTGCGGCACCCCCGCTGCGTCTACCAGATCCTCAAGCGGCACTTCAGCCGCTATACGCCGGACATGGTCGAGGCGATCTGCGGCATCCCGAAGCAACGGTTCCTTCAGGTGTGCAGCGCCTGGACGTCCAACTCTGGGCGGGACCGCACGGCCGCACTGGTCTACAGCGTGGGCTGGACCCAGCACAGCGTCGGCGCGCAGTTCATCCGCGCCGGTTCGATCATCCAGCTGCTGCTGGGCAACATCGGCCGGCCGGGAGGTGGGGTCTTCGCCCTGCGCGGGCACGCCAGCATCCAGGGATCGACGGATATCCCGACCCTGTTCAACTTGCTACCCGGATACCTGCCGATGCCCACGCCGGCGCACTCCAGCCTGGCCGCGTACATCGACAGCATCCGCGGCGACAAGCAGAAGGGGTTCTGGCGAAACGCGGATACCTACGTCGTGTCGTTGCTCAAGGAGTACTGGGGTGATGCGGCCAACCAGGACAACGACTTCTGCTTCGACTACCTGCCGCGCATCAACGGTGATCACGGCACCTACCGCACCGTCATGGACATGGTCGACGGCAAGGTCTTCGGCTACTTCCTGCTCGGCCAGAACCCGGCGGTGGGCTCGGCACACGGCCGGCTCCAGCGGCTCGGCATGGCCAACCTCGACTGGCTGGTGGTGCGGGACCTCACGATGATCGACAGCGCCACCTTCTGGAAGGACGCACCGGAGATAGAGACCGGCGAGATCGTCCCGCAACAATGCCGGACCGAGGTGTTCTTCTTCCCGGCGGCCTCGCATGTGGAGAAAGCGGGCACGTTCACGCAGACGCAGCGGATGCTGCAGTGGCGGGAGAAGGCCGTCGAACCGACCGGTGACCAGCGCTCGGAACTGTGGTTTTTTTACCACCTCGGACGCCGGATCCGGCAACGCCTCGCTGGATCCACCGATGAGCGTGACCGGCCGTTGCTGGACTTGGCGTGGGACTACGAGACCCACGGAGACGAGCCGTCGGCTGAGGATGTGCTGCGCCGTATCAATGGCCACGACCTGACTACCGGCCGAGTGGTCAACGGCTACCTCGACCTGCGGGCGGATGGCACGACGTCGTGTGGCTGCTGGATCTACAGCGGCGTCTACGCCGACGGCGTCAACCAGGCCGCGCGCCGCAAGTCCCGCTTCGAGCAGGACCTGTGCGCCCTGGAATGGGGCTGGGTCTGGCCGCTGAACCGGCGGGTCCTCTACAACCGTGCCTCAGCCGACCCCGAGGGCAAACCGTGGAGCAACCGCAAGGCCCTCCTGTGGTGGGACGCCCAGCGCGGCGAGTGGACCGGCCACGACGTCCCGGACTTCCCGAAGGACAAGCCACCCACCTACCGTCCGCCCGAAGGCGCGGTCGGCCCGGACGCGCTACGCGGGGACGATCCGTTCATCATGCAAGCAGATGGCAAGGGCTGGCTTTTCGCGCCGACCGGGTTGGCTGATGGTCCCTTGCCGACGCACTAC
>JAFAXZ010000228.1 GCA_019240665.1 Pseudonocardiales bacterium
CGCGCCGCGAAGGAGACCCGGAAGGCGTAGTCGGTCGATTCGGGTCCGGACACGGCATAGCCCTCATCGACCGTGGAGACTACTTCCAGTGCGCTTACCTGATCCGCAAGGGCTCGAACGTCGCGCTGCAGGCCGAGGGGATCGAGACGTTACGACGTCGAGTGGCGGCGATGATTCCGTGGCTGGCCGACCGGATGGGGGCGGTGCACGACTGGGGCGACGTCGCGTTACTCGACGTCCGGCTGGACCGGCTGCGCCGCTGGTCGACCGAGGGGCTGCTGTGTTTGGGTGACGCCGCGCACGCGATGTCGCCGGTCGGGGGGGTTGGTATCAACCTCGCCATCCAGGACGCCGTGGCAGCGGCCCGCCTGCTCGCCGGACCACTGCGCCGTGGTGCGCTCACCCATCATCACCTCGACCGGGTACAGCTGCGCCGGTGGGCACCCGCGGCCTTGACCCAGGCGGCGCAGCGCATTATCCACGCGCGGCTGGTCGGCCCGATGCTGTCTGGGGACATCAGGCTGGTCGGGGCCGGGCCAGGCCGGCGTCCGTTGTCGATCCGATTACTGCAGCGTTTCCCCCTGCTGCAGACCATACCGGCGACAGCGGTGGGCATCGGGCTACTCCCCGAACACGCCCCCGCCTTCGCCCGTGGTGGCGCTGCACGGGCTACCGACCTCGGGGCGGTCGCTCACTGTCGCCAACCGTTCGGGCATCGCTGAATACGACATTGACACGTGAATCCTTAGTAAGGTCTGGTGAGAACGACCGGATCACGGTGAGGTGGTCCGCCGATTCGCCAGTCGAGGGAGCCTGATCTGGGTGGAGGTGTGGAAGCGGGCGGCTCGGTGACACGAGCACGGGCGCAGCTGACGCTGGTTCCTGGTGACCGGTCCATACAGTGGCGGGCATTGGGTCCGGTGGAGGTGGTCGTTGCGGGTCGGTCGGCTGATCTGGGTCCGCCGAGGCAGCGCGCGTTGTTCGGGTTGTTCTTGAGCCAGGTGGATCGGCCGGTGGCCGTGGATGCCGTGATTGAGGATTTGTGGTCAGGAGATCCACCGGCGGCGGCGATGGCCTCCGTGCGGGCGTATGTGTCGAACCTGCGGCGGGTGTTGGAGCCAGACCGCCCGCCTCGGGCGCCGGCGACGGTGTTGTGTACCCGTGCGCCGGGCTACCTGTTGGACAGCCAAGGCGTGGATTTCGATGTGCACCAGTTCACCGCATATGCCGCGGCAGGGCGAGCGGCGTTGAGCCGCGCGGATCCGGCGCGGGCGGTGGGTGAGTTCGATGCGGCGTTGGGGCTGTGGCGGGGGAGGGCTTATGCCGATGTGTGTGATGCTGCGTGGGCAGCGCCGGAGGTAGCGCGGCTGGAGGAATCGCGGCTGTCGGTGCTCGAGGCCCGGTGCGCGGCGCAGCTGCAGCTGGGTGGGCATCACGGGGCGGTGGCGGAACTGGAGATGCACGTACGGACTCATCCGCTGCGCGAACACGGCTGTGAGCTGCTGGCTCTGGCGCTGTACCGGGCCGGACGGCAAGCTGAGGCGTTGGGGGTGTTGCGGGTCACCCGGGCGCGGCTGACCGAGGAGTTAGGCATTGACCCTGGTGCGACCTTGCAACGGTTGGAACGCGACATCCTCATCCAGGCACCGGCACTGGACTGGCATCCGCCGGCTACAACGCCGATCGGACTCCTCTCGGAGCCGGGCGCACCGGCGCTACCAGACCCGACGGAAGCCACCGCAACAGTGTCGACACCGGCCGAGCTGGCCACCGGGGGCGCCCAGCGGGTGGTGTCCACCCACGTTCAGGGCTTATCTGAGGTGATCGGCCGGCGACAAGAACTGACTGCACTGCGGGCCGCGTTCACCGACCCAGCACGCCATGGGCGGCCGATATGGCGAGTGCTCACTGGGCTGGGTGGAGTGGGCAAGACCAGCCTAGCCCGGGCCTACGCCCAGCGTTACCAGGATCACTACGGGCTGGTGTGGTGGGTACGCGCTGAAGACCCCGAAGCGATACCGGGGGAATTTCGGGCGTTACTAGACATCCTGGCCCCCCAGTACGCCGAATACACCCACGACCCGGTGCAGGCGGTGCATGCAATGCTGGCCAACCGCGCCGGGACCTGGCTGCTGGTCATCGATAACGTCGCCGAACCCGAGGCGCTGCGGGGCCTGCTGCCCGCCGCCGGTGCCGGTGATGTGCTGGTCACCAGCCGGGCCGGAACCTGGCCGGATCGGCAGATGGTGCTGCCGGTCCAACCGCTGACCCCACCCCACGCCATGCAACTGGTCACCGCGCTCAGCGGCGACGCCGACCAGGACAGCGCCGTAATCCTGGCTCACGAGTTGGGTGGCTTGCCGCTGGCCCTGGCCCAAGCCGGCTGCTACGTGGCGCACAGCGCCCTAGACCTAGCCGCCTACCTGAGCCTCTACCGCTGCCGCCGCGCCGAACTACACCGGCAGGGCCACGCCCCGGACTACCCCGCCACCGTGGCAACCACCTGGCAACTGGCCTTCGACCAGCTCTCTGTACCGGCGCGGGCCCTGCTCAACCTGCTGGCCTGGTATGCCCCCGACACCATCTCCCTGGACCGGCTCCTCACCGCCGATACCGATCACCTCAAGCTCCCCGAACCCGTCAATACCGTGCTGCGGCCACTGCTGACAGACGCCTTGCACCGGCACCAGGCCATCACCGAGCTGATCTCCTACGGTCTGCTCACCCGCAACAGCCCCGGCGGGTCGGTGACCGTGCACCGGCTCGTGCAAGCCGTCACCGCCGACCAACTCACCGCCGACAACCACCACGGCGCCTGGATCGACGCCGCCGCAGCCCTCCTTGAAGCGCCTGCCCCCTATGGGCAGGTACCCGGGTAACCATCACGTCCTTGCCTGACATGCCCACGTGACCGAACCGGCCAGGCAGTGTATTGCATCGGGTCGCCGTCGAATTCCGTGCGGACCTGGATATATTTGTTGTCAATCCTCAGGATACCGGCGAAGTGGACCAGCTCCGACTTGGCCAGCGCCGCGTCGACCATTGACTGGACCTGCTCGGCGAATACGGCGGCCAACTGCTGTAAGCGTTGCTGGGACTCCGGGTGCTACTTGAGCGGCGCAGTGAAATTCAGACTTAACGCCATCCCGATACCTCCCGCTGGGCGACAGCGTCTCCATAATAATTAATAGCGTCGTGTCCGGCCCCGTCATGTCCAGCCCCGTCATGTCCGGCCACAGTGTCAGCTTTTCCCCGGCTGATCCACCATACTCGCAGCACGCGGTCTGGTCGCAGCAGTCCCTCGGCCCGGTCGAGCAGTCCCATGACCCGGATGAACGCAGTCCCCAGGGCCACGTCAGAGCTGGCCGCTGCGAGCAGCCGGGGCAGGTAGGTGTGGGCCATCCGGATCTTGCCGGTACGGATTCCGGGCACGTCGGGGAAGGCCAGGTCCGCGCACACGGCGAAGTCCCATGGCGGATTGATCGCCTTCGCGATCTCCCGGAAGTACTGGACCGGTGCGGGATTCCTGTTGTGGACAAGCAGCCGACGCAGCGCCAGCGCCTGATTGGCGGCCACTGTCATGCCCTGACCGTAAACGGGGTTGAACGAGCAGACTGCGTCGCCGAGGACCAGCAGGCCCTCTGGGAACTGGCGCAGGTTCTCGTAGCGGCGGCGCACACTGGCCGGAAACCGGAACGCAACCGGGTTGTCCAGTGGCTGCGCCCCGAGGATCGCCTCGGAGATGTCGGCGAAGGGCAAGCTGGCCGCGAATGCCTCGAAACCGGCCGGGTCAGTCGGCGGATGATCACCGAGGATGCCCCCCAGGGTGACCATGTGGCGGCCGCCTTCCAGCGTGACCAGCCCACCCATCCGCGGGTTATCCGGCGTGCCGCTGGTGAGGATCAGCATATCCGGTCCCAGAGCTCCAGGACGCAGCCGGTAGGTCCGGGTGGCATAGCCCAGCCGGATGTCGATCCGGTCTTCGGCCGGCGGCTGGTAGCCCAGTTCGGCCAGCCAGACCGGGGTCCGCGAGCCGCGGCCGGTCGCGTCCACTACGAGTCCCGCTGGCACCTGCATGAGATCCCCGTCTCGGTCGCGCACCTGCACTCCGGTGACCCGGCGCCCGGCCGTGGTGATCAGACCCACGATGTCGGTGCGCTCCAGGAACGTCACACCGGGCAGCGCCTGCACCCGGGATCGAACCTGGCCTTCCAGGAATGGTCGGCTGGCGATCAGACCCGGCAAGCCGATGTCGGCCTGCCGTAGCCGGTGCCCGGACAACAACCAGCGACAGTGGCCCAGCACGTCGCCGGACTTGGCGCCGGCCCGCACGGCGTGTGCGGTGAAGCCGGGGAACAACTCCTCGAGCACCACCCGGCCGCGCGGGTGCAAACCATGCTGGTGACGTCCCTGGGGCACACCACGGCGGTGCGCGCCGATCTCGGGCATGGCGTCCCGGTCGATCACCGTGACTTTCCGGTAGGCATCGGTGAGCACCCGGGCGGCCAGCAACCCGGCGATGCTCGCGCCCAAGACCACCGCATGGTCCCCGGGCTCCAGTGGCATCGCGAACCTCCTGCCTGCGCAGTCAGCGGTGAGACGTCGGGATCATGGCACGGCGTGCTCGGCTCCTGAGGGCGTGCGGCAACTTGATGTGGATCATGCGGGCGTTTCCCTCGGTCCCGACGCGCTCACCATGGGTCACCGGAATTGGAGCCGGATTGGAATGGGATTGGAACAGTTGCTGGTCATACACCTCAGCCGGTGGTATCAGAGAGCAACCGCGAGGGGATTGGCGGTACGCGAAGGGGCGGCCGACTCAGGCGGTGCTGGCGACCCCGTCGTGACGTAGTGCCGCGTAGGTCATCGCGTCCAGCAGCGCCAACCAGGAGGCTTCGACCACGTTGCCGTGCACCCCGACCGTGGTCCAGGACCCCGTCCCGTCACGGGTGTCCACCAGCACCCGGGTCACGGCATCGGTGCCGTGCGTGCCGGGCAGGATCCGGACCTTGTAGTCGGACAGCGCCACGGTCTCCAGCCACGGCACATGAGCACCTAATGCCTGACGCAATGCCCCATCCAGCGCGTTGACCGGCCCGTTGCCCTCCGCTGTGGCGATCACCCGTTCCCCCGCCACGTGCACCTTCACCGTCGCCTGCGCGATCACCTCCCCGCTCGTGGTGTGATCCACCACCACCCGGTAGGACTCCAGCTCACACGGCGGTGCGGGCGGCACCTCGTCGACCTCGTGGCGCACCAGCAGCTCGAAGGAGGCATCGGCGGCCTCGAACGACCAACCCCGGGACTCGAGTTCCTTGATCCGGGCGGTCACCACGCCGACCTCAGCCGAGCGGCCGGCCAGGTCCAGCCCGAGCTCGGCTCCCTTGAGCTCGATACTGGCCCGGCCGGCCATCTCGGTTACCAGCACGCGCTGCGAGTTGCCGACCACCGCGGGGTCCAGGTGGTTGTACAACTCCGGAGCCACTTTGATCGCACTCGCGTGCAGCCCCGCCTTATGAGCGAAGGCCGATCTCCCAACATAGGCCTGGTGGGTGTCGGGAGCGAGGTTAGCGATCGCAGCCACTGTATGCGCGGTACTGGTCAACTCGGCCATCCCGTGCTCCGGGAGGACCGGCATGCCTAGCTTGGTGACAAGATTGGCGGCGACGGCGAACAGGTCCGCGTTGCCGGTCCGCTCACCGTAGCCGTTGGCGGTGCACTGCACATGAGAAGCCCCGGCCTGCACCGCCGCGACCGAGTTGGCCACCGCGCAGGCAGTGTCATCCTGGCAGTGGATCCCTACCCGGAAAGCCGTGCGGGCCACCACCTCGGCGACGGTCTCAGCGAGCTGCAACGGCAGCTGCCCACCGTTCGTGTCGCAGAGCACTGCGACATCGGCACCCGCGGTGACGCCCGCCTCGAGCACCCGCAGCGCGCAGTCCGCGTCGAAGGCATAGCCGTCAAAAAAATGCTCGGCGTCGAGAAACACCCGCCGGCCCTCGCCGACCAGCAGCGCGACGGTGTCTCGGACCATCGCGCAGGCCTGCGCAACGTCCACCCGCAGCGCCCGCTCCACGTGCCGCCGATCCGATTTGGCGACCACGGTCACCACCGGAGCCCGCGATGCCAGTAACGCTTGCACCTGTGGGTCCCGCGCGGCGCTGCGCCCAGCGCGGCGGGTTGAGCCGAAGGCCACCAACGCGGCGTGCTTCAGTTCCAGTTCGCCGGCGCTAGCCCGGGCAAAGAACTCGGTGTCCTTGGGCAGCGCGCCGGGCCAGCCGCCCTCGATGAAGCCCACGCCCAGCGTGTCCAGCAGCCGGGCGACAGCGAGCTTGTCGGCCACCGAGTAGGAGATTCCCTCTCGCTGGGCACCGTCGCGCAGCGTGGTGTCGTAGAGGTGGAACTCGTCACCGAGCGGGGTGCCGGCTGGGCTGGTACGAGACATCGTCGAGGCTCCAAGAGGTGGGTGGACCAACAAAAAAGACCCCTCGCGGATGCGAGAGGTCTGCGCGCCGGATGATAGTGCTTGTTACCCGACGCGCTCTGCAATAATGATCACAGTGTGGCGTGCCACAGGGCGTAGTGTGGCATACCCCGTGGAGCAACGGAACCACCTGGTGACTGGGCGATGAGCGCATCTACGTACGAGCAGGCCGGTGTGTTCCGGCGGTCCTTGCTGACCACCGCGACGGTCGTCGTCGACGGGGCAGCCACGCCGGTGCTGGCCCACGAAGCCGAAGGCGGGGAGCGCGACCGGCTCTGGCGAGCCGCGCTGCGGCTCTACCCGGGATACGCGGCCTACCAGCGCCGCGCGGCGCCCCGCCGGATCCCGGTCCGCACCCCTACCGGTGGCCCAGATGAGGTGTCCACTCGATACCGTGAGTCCCATGAGTGACATCGTCGATGACAAGAAGCACATCCGCGGCACGCTCGACCTGTCGAACGCGGTGTGGCAGCGCGCGGCAGGCTCGGAGGAAATCGAGGGACCGCATCTGGAGATCGCGTTCGTGCAGGACGGCTACGTGGCGATGCGCAGCTCCGAGCACCCCGTGGATGACCAGACACTGATCTTCACCCCGGCCGAGTGGGAGGCGTTCGTGCTCGGCGCCAAGGACGGCGAGTTCGACGTGATGTGACGGGTGGGCCCGCTCAGCGGTCGAACTCGCCGCTGGCCACCCCGCGCAGGAAGGCCGAAGCGGGCCGCCGGGACGGCGAGCACGGGCCGTGTGGGTCCTTGGAGTCGCGGACGCCGATGGCGGGCCCGCCGAGCGCAACCTGGACGCAGTTGGCCTCGCTGGAGCTGTAACTGCTGGTGCGCCAGCCCAGCGCCGCCACCTCCACGCAGTTGCTCACACTCGTGCTGTAGCTGCTCTTGCGCCACGCCGGGTGGCGCAGCTGTCCGGTCATGGTGAGTGTCCTCGTCGCCGTCAGGTCAGCTCCCGGGCGACCTCGGCCAGCAGGTCGAGCGTGTCCTGGGAGCTGAGCGCGATTTGTTGCAGATGTCGCAACGCGATCATAGCCCGGTCGATGTCGGCGTCCTCCTCCAGGATGGCGCTGCCTCCGCGGTTCTCCAGGTAGACCAAGGTCGGGTCACCGTCGAACTCCAGGATGACGAACGGCCCCTCCAGCCCGGGGTGCGCGCCGGCGGCGGTGGGCACCACCTGGACGGTGACATTGGGTCGGGTGGCGGCGTCCTCCAGGTGCCGGACCTGGCGGCGCATCAACCCGCGGTCGCCCACCACCCTGCGCAGCACGCCCTCTTCCAGCAACGCGTGCAGCCGGGGCGGGTGCGGCCGGCCGAGCAGTGCCTGGCGGGCGGTGCGGGCGGCGACCCGGGTCTCCACCTCGTCCTCGCTCAACGCTGGGTTGGCGGCGTGGATCAGCGCCCCGACGTAGTCGGCGGTCTGTAGCAACCCCGGGATCAGCAGCGGCTCGTAGTTGACGATTGCCGTGGCGGAGCGCTCGATGTCGATGAGTTCCTGCCATAGCTCGGGCAGACGGGAGCCCTGCACCTGCCACCAGCCCGGCTCGGCGGCCCGGCGGACCAGCTCCAGCAGCTCGTCGCGCAGCGGCTTGGGCGCCTGGTAGAAGCCGAGCAACGCGGCCACCTCGTCGGCCTGCAACCCGATCCGCCCGGTTTCGATCCGGCTGATCTTGCTGGCTGAGATGCCCAGCGCCGCCCCCACGGTCTTGCAACTGTGTCCGGACCGGGCCCGCAACCGGCGTAGCTCGCCGGCCACCCGGCGGGACTTCACCATCCGCCGTCCTCGCGGCATGCACACCCCTTCCCGGGGACTAACTGAACACCCCAGACCCCAGGTGCTCTCCGCGCATCCAGCGCGGGCCCAGGTCAGTGCAACGAGTCAAGGAGGTGCTGGAGGGTGGTGGCCAAGCGGTGAGGGTCACCGGGGGTGACGGTGAGGAACCCGTTTCCGGGGTGGGAGGTGAGGTTGATCTGGTATCGGCCGTCGGGGTTGTCGCACCAGCGCAGAACCTGCGAGCGGTGCATCCGGCCAGCGGAGTCCCGCACGTTGGCGGCGATCTGCCCGGCCCGCAGGTGGGGTTGGTCCAGGATCGCGGACACCGCGGCGCGCTCGCGCTCGACGCTGGTCCGCGCGGGCGACGCCGAAACCAGCACACCACCGGGCCGCTCTGGGCTCGGCGCCAAGGCGATGGTCACCGCAGCGCTGCGACCCAGCGGGTGCGGCGGGAGCCGGCCCACCACCGCCGCGGCCAACCCCGCCGAGGGGATGATGTCGAGCACTGTCGCACCAGGCCGGTCAGGGTGTTGCAGCGCGCAGACGCCCATGGCACCGCCCCGAGCCGCGACCACCCGAACCGGCTGCTCGGCCGCCGCGTCGGGCAGCCACGCCGAGTCCACCCAACTCGCCGGCTGGTGCAGCAGGCGCAGCGCAGCCTCCAGATCGGCCTCCACCCGGCCCGCGCGCACCACGCCGAGCCGGCGCAGTTCCTCGTCCACCTCTGCCCGGATATGACCGCGCTCGACGTCGGTACGCCCGTGCGAACGCACCTGGATCGGCGCGGGGTAGCCCTCCAGCCGCAGTACCTCGGTGAGCACATCCCACTGCGCGGCACTCAACTGCCATCCCATCGGTGTCACGGGTCAGTCGTCCTGTTCGGGCAGGTCTTGGCCGATCACCGCCGGGGCGACCTTGCGGCCGTCGGTGAAGATGTCGTCCATCTCGATGAGGTAGGAGGGACGCCGGTGCTCGGAGTCCTCACCCCCCTTACCGCGCCCGCCACCCATCGGCGCCATCATCTCGCCCGGGTTGGCGCGTCCGGCCCCCATACCGGTGACATCACGACCTGGGCCGGCACCCATTCGGCTCTCCTCGGCGGCGACCGAGGGGCGGGGACCGAACTCAGCAGGATGACCC
>JAFAXZ010000219.1 GCA_019240665.1 Pseudonocardiales bacterium
ACCTACACCAGCTCCTCCACCCTGCCCTCGCTGGTGCTGGAGATGCTCGAAGAGCTCGATATCGCCGACGGGCACCGAGTGTTGGAGATCGGCACCGGGAGCGGCTACTACGCCCCCAACGCACTTGGCAACTTGTGCGCTGGTCACCCTCCGTGTCGGTGTTGTCGGGCTGTTCGGTGGTGGTGGTTCGTTCTCGGGTGGGGATGCGGTGCCTGATGGTGATTTTTTCGGGGCCGACGAGGACGTCTTTGACGAGCAGCCGTAGCACGCGCTGACGTTCTTCGATGCTGGCGTTGTGGGCTTTGTTGCCGAGTTGGCTGAGGAAGTCTTCCAGGTCGGAGGCGAGTGTGAGGTAGCTGTGCTGGTCGGCGAGTTGGGCATCGAGGGCGTGGAGCTGTTCGCGGAGGTTGGCTTCGCGGGCGCGCAGGTCGGGCATGCGGGCGCGGAGCTCGTCGATGGTGATTAGTTGTTCTCCGAAGGCTTCGATCATGCGGGTGATCCCGGTGGTGGCCTTGGCCAGCGCCAGCTCGAGTTGTGCGCGCTGGCGGGTGGTGGGATCGGAGCTGCGGGCGGCCTGGAGGCGTTTGTCGATCTCGGCGCGGATGAGGTGCGGGTCGGCGAGCAGTCCGGTGATGTGGTCCCAGACCACCGCATCGAGGTAGTCGGCACGGACTGGCTTGTTGGCGCAGACCCGGTCGCCTTCGTATCGGTAGTCGTCGGACCCCAGGCACCGGTAGTAGTAGATCTTCTTGTTGGTCGTGCGGGTCGAGGTGCGGTAGTAGCCATATCCGCAGGCCCCACAGGCGGCCAGGCCCTGGAGCAGGGAGGGGACCTTGCTGTTGCGGGAGGCGAAGCGCTTGTTGTCGACCAACCGGGCCGCGACGCGCTCGAACGTCTCGGTCGAGACGATAGCCGGCACGGTGATCTCGACCCAGTCCTCACGGGGCCGGTCGACGGTCTTGGTGGCCCGGGGTGTGGTACGTCCTTGCAGGCGTGCTTTGCGGTTGAGCCCCGGTGATTCGTTGATCACCATGGTCTTGCCGAACACCGCCCGCCCGGCGTAGGCGGGATTGCGCAGCATGCCCCAGATCACCGAGCGGTCCCAGCGGGACTTGCCGGTACGGGTCGCCACGCCAGAGTGGGTGAGCCAGCGGGTTAGCTGGGCGATGGAGGCCCCCTCGTCGGCGTAGCGGCGGAAGAGTTCGGCGACCAGGGTTGCCTCGTGCTCGACGATCTCGTAGCAGGCCCCGGCGTGGTCATTCTTACGGACGTAGCGGTAGCCGAAGGGGGCGCCGGAGAGCACGTTGACCGACCCCATCTTGGCCCGGTGGGCTTTGCCACGGCGGTAGCGTTCCAGGATCTGTGCCTTCTCATACTCGGCGAACATGCCCTGGAACTGCACCAACAACTGGTCCTCGGGACTGTCGCCGCGCGGACCCTTGATGAACTCCACCCGGGTGCCGGCGCGGGCGAACTCCTCGATCAGCAGGGCTTGGTAGGCGAACTTGCGGGCCAGCCGGTCCGGGGAATAGCACAGCACCACGTCGACTCCGACCCCGGCGACCACATCACGCAGCCGTTCCAGGGCGGGACGCACCAGCGTCGCCCCGGAGTGTCCCTCGTCTTCGAACACCCACTCCTGCGGCAGCTCAAGTCCCAACTGCCGCGCGTGGGCGCGCAGCGCCGCGGTCTGCGACGCGATCGTCTCGTCTTTCTTCTGCCGGGCTGAAGACACCCGGGCGTAAATCGCCGCACTCGTCATCAGGCGACTCTCCTTCTTCCTGGACGGGCCGCGTCATGCGAGCCCGCCGTACTGGCACGAGAATGGCGTAGGCCACCGACAAATCCGTGGCCGCATGACGGTCGAAGATGAACTCGACCTCAAGTGCCCGGTCGTTCACCTGGGCCGACGCTCCCTGCGGCTCCGGGTGAGAAACTCACTCAGCGCGTGGGTGACCACGGCGGAGATCGTGGTCTGGCTCTGGTGGGCGTGTGCGCGCACCCGTTCGGCCAGCGCCGCGGGCAGCTTGACGGTGAACACCACGCTGGGCTCGGGCACCGGCACACGCCCGGATGAAGCGGCCTGGTCCACATACCGGCGGGCCTGCCGCTGCGAGACACCGAACCGGCCGGCCAACACCCGGGCCGCCTCGGCCACCGGCACCTCAGCTTCCACCAGCTGTACCGCCGCGTTGATGCGCAGGGAGTACTCGATGGCATCCACCCGACGATCACCAGCCATGACGTAACTATATTGTTGAATATGTCAGACACTGGGAGCGACGCACCCACTTGGCCACCAGATTCCCTCACCGCACCGGCCTCGTCTCCCGAGCCCGAACGACCCACGACGCGATGGTCAACACCGTCGCCGCATCCCACCCCGCCAACCAGGCCACGATGCGCTGATCCCAAGCACCCAACTCCATACCCGAAAGCACCTCGGCCAGAATCCGCGCCTGCTCGACAGCGGGCACAAACCCCACCGGAGCGACCTCCACCGGCCCACCCGGAACCCCCGACAACCCCCTGGGCTTGCGCGACCGCGCGGCCATCACCGACCACGCTCCACCCGCCGGTAACCCAGCGTCACCTCAAAACAGAAGTTGCCCACTGCGTTGGGGGCGTAACAACGCCGCCCTGCTGTGCGAGCGGCTCGGTAGCCAGTACGTGACCAGCGTGGACATCGACCCCGAACTCGTCGACCTCGCCCGCGAACGACTGGCCGCGAATGGCCACACCCCCACCCTGGCCGCCGTCGACGGCCACACCGGCTACCCGCCGGGCGCACCCTACGACCGGATCATCGCCACCTGCGCCGTGCCCGCCATCCCCGCCTCCTGGCTCGATCAGGCAGCACCCGGCGCGGTGATCCTCACCGATGTGCATGGACCACTCGGGGGCACCCTGGTGCGGCTCACCGTGGACGACCACGGCACCGCCACCGGCCGGTTCGTCCCGCACTGGGCCGGATTCATGACCCTGCGCCACGACGTCGAACCCTCTCAACCTCGATGGCCCGTGCTGGAGCTACCCGCCACACAGTCATGGACCACGATCGACCCCCTCACCCTCAACACGCACGGCCTGTTCGGGTTCATCGTCCAATGGCAACTGCCCGAGGTCACCCACGGTCGCATGACTGACGACGACGGCCAGCCCGCAGTCTTCCTCCTCGCCCGGGACGGCTCCCGCGCGGAGGTCGCCACCACTCCGACCGCGCGCGGATATCCCGTACGCCAGTACGGCCCGCAACGGCTGTGGGACCGCGTTGAGCACGCCGCGAGCTTCTGGAATGAGCAGGGCCGGCCCTCCTACGAGCGCTTCGGCCTCACCGCCACAACCCACGATCAGTACGTCTGGTACGACCAGCCTGACGGACCACATCGCTGGTCACTACCCCTTGACCGACCCGCTGAGTGATGATCAGGATCTAGTTGAGCACCCCGCTCAGGTGAGCAGCCTGAGCCCAACGGCCCCCGCCACGGGGGCCGTTTCTCTGTCTTGGCTTAGCTGGACGATGTCGCAGCTGTCCCGCCTATCTGCCTGGCCTCGATTTTCACGATGCCGCTTCCTTGGCGTAGACGGTGCAGACGACGATCACGTGGGTTGCTCGGCGATCCGGCGGCACAGCCAGGCCAGCGCGAGCGGGTAGCGGTAGTCGATCCCGCGGTGGCTGGCGTCGAACAGCTCGAAGTGCACCCGCTCGTCGGGCAGCCCGACGGCGCCTAGCGCCTCGCGGAATGCCTGCGCGCCCAGGTCGAGGTACCACTCGTCGCGGGTACCGGCATCCAACCACACCGCGCGCAGCGAGCGCAGCGCCGGTGCGTACCGCGGCGCCATCCGCACCGGGTCCCAGTCCAGCCACCGCTGCCAGACCTCCGGACGCAGCACCCCCGTGCGCGGGTCGAACGGCAGCTCCGGCGTGCCGTCCTCGCGAGCGGAGAAACACGCGGCGATGCCCAGCGTCATGAGCAGGTCCTCATCGGCGGGCTTGGTGAACGCGGTCCGAGACTGGAAGTCGGCCCACCAAGCGCCGATGTCACCGTCGTAGTCGCGCAGGTGGCGCACCGACTTACCGAACTCGGCGAGATAGCACAACTCGTACAACGCGTCCCCGGCGTGGCTGGCCAGCGCGCCGAACAGGTCCGGCCGCAGCATCGGCGTGATCATGGCACCGAACCCGCCGGAAGACTTGCCGCTGATCGCCCGGTGTGCGCGGTCGGGCAGCGTCCGGTAGCGCGCATCGACGAACGGCACGACCTCGTCGCACAGGTAGCTGTGGTACCGCCCGGTACCCGGGGAGTCGACGAATTGGCTGCCCCCATATGCCGTCCACGCGTCGACGAAGACCATCACCGCGGGCGGGACATCGCCGGCGGCGAACACGGCATCGGCGGTCTCCGGGAATGGCTGGCGGTACGGGCTGCGGTTGTGCCACATGGCCAGATGCCCGGTATAACCCTGGATCACATAGACGCTCGGGTAGCGTCGCTGCGAGCCCTCGTAATCCGGCGGGACATAGACCCACAGCGGGCGGCGCGCGGGATCGCCCAAGGGGTTGTCGCGCAGCAGCACACTGTCGATCACATGTTCATCCAGTCGGCCAGCCAGCGTGGCGAACCAGGGCAGCACGCGGCTCACCGTACATCTCTCGCGCGCCCGCGGCGCGAACGCGGCTTACTCAACCGTGAGCACCAGCGGGCCGTCGTCGGTGACGGCGACCGAGTGCTCCCAGTGCGCGGCGCGGGAGCCGTCCACGGTCACCACGGTCCAGCCGTCGCCGAGTTCCTCGGTCTTGTCGCCGCCCGCGGTGAGCATCGGCTCGATCGCCAGGGCCATGCCGGGCACCAACCAGGGGCCGCGGCCGGGCCGGCCCACATTGGGCAGGAACGGGTCCATGTGCATGGCCGTACCGATGCCGTGGCCACCATAGTCGGCAATGATCCCGTACGACGTCCCGTGCGCGGCCGCGGCAGCCAGCGCCGCAGACTCCACGGCATGGGAGATGTCAGTCAGCCTGCCACCGGGTCGGGCCGCCGCGATTCCAGCCTCCAGCGCGGCCCGGCAGGCCACGGAAAGCCTGCTGTCGGCCTCAGCCACGGTCCCGATATGCACCGTCACAGCGGCGTCGCCGTGCCAGCCCTCAAGGATCGCACCACAGTCAAGGGACAGCAGGTCACCATCGGCGAGCACCTGCTCGTGGCTCGGGATCCCGTGCACCACCTGCTGGTTCACCGAGCTGCAGATCGACGCGGGGAACCCGTGGTAGCCCTTGAAGGACGGCACCGCGCCGGCATCCCGAATCGACTGTTCAGCCAGCTCGTCCAGTTCACCAGTGCTCACCCCGGCCCTGGCGTGACCCTCGAGCAACCGCAATGTCCGGGCCACCACCGCACCGGCAGCACGCATCGCGTCGATCTCACCGGAAGACTTGAGCTCAATGCCGGTCCTCCCCCGCAACCGTCGTACCACAGCACGCACCCCGTCCCCGGTCATCGCGCGCTCATCACGCTCGCGTACGCAACGCGTCCAGCGCCCGAGCCGTCACATCCGGCACCGAACCGACCGCCGGCACGGTGACTAGCCGATCGGAGTAGAAGTCGAGCAGCGGGGCGGTCTCCTCGCGATAGAGCTGCTGGCGGTGCCGGATCACGTCCTCGGTGTCGTCCTCGCGCCCGCGGGCCAGCAGGCGCTCGACTACCTGGTCCTCGGGTACGTCGAACGCCAGCACCGTGTCGATCTCACAGTCGCGATCGCGCAGCAGAGCCTCCAGCGCCTCGGCTTGGCCGACCGTGCGGGGAAATCCGTCGAGCAGGAACCCGGCCCGGCAAACGTCCTCGGTAAGCTGTTGTGCGACCATCACGTTGGTCACTTCATCAGGCACCAGGGCGCCGGCATCCAGGTACGCCTTGACCTGCCGACCCAGCTCAGTCTCGCTGTCAACGTACGCCCGGAACATGTCCCCAGTCGAAATGTGCACCACACCGAGCTCCGCGCTCAGCACCGCAGCCTGGGTACCCTTGCCCGCTCCCGGCGGGCCGACGATGAGGATTCGCACTAGCGCAGGAACCCTTCATAGTTGCGCTGCATCAACTGGCTTTCGATCTGCTTGACGGTGTCCAGCCCGACCCCCACCATGATCAGCACCGCGGTGCCACCGAAGGGGAAGTTCTGGTTCTGCCCGTTGCCGGTCAGGTCGAGGAACAAGTTGGGCAGTACTGCCACGACGCCCAGGTACAAGGAACCAGGCAACGTGATCCGGCTGAGTACAAAGCCAAGGTACTCGGCGGTGGGGCGCCCCGGTCGGATACCGGGAATGAAACCGCCGTACTTCTTCATCTCCTCGGCACGCTCTTCGGGGTTGAACGTGATCGCTACGTAGAAGTACGTGAAGAAGATAATCATCAAGAAGTACAGTGAGATATAGGCCCAGCTGGCCTGGTCGGTCAGGTAGCGGGTGATGAAAGTCTGCCACCAGCTCTGGGCACCGGTGGGTGAACTGGTCAGCCGCGCGATGAGGTCGGGCAGGTAGAGCAACGACGACGCAAAAATGACCGGAATGACACCGGCTTGGTTCACCTTCAGAGGCAGGTAGGTGGAGGTACCTCCGTACATTCGGCGGCCGATCATCCGTTTGGCGTACTGCACCGGGATCCGTCGCTGACCCTGCTCGACGAACACCACGCTGGCGATGATCGCCAGACCGAACAGGCATACCAGCAGGAATACCAGCGGACCCTGCGAGTCCAGGATGTTCTTGCCCTCAGCGGGGATGCGCGCGGCGATCGAGGTGAAGATCAGCAGCGACATACCGTTGCCGATACCCCGTTCAGTGATCAGCTCGCCCAACCACATGATCACCCCGGTACCCGCGGTCATCACCACGACAATGACCACCAGGTTGAATACCGACTGGTCAGGAATCGGCGGCAGCGAGCAGCCTGAGAACAGCTGACCGCGCACGGCCAACGCCACGATGCCGGTGGATTGCAGGATAGCCAGCGCGATCGTCAGGTACCGGGTATACTGCGTGAGCTTGTTCTGACCGGACTGACCCTCTTTCTTCAGCACCTCGAAGCGCGGGATCACGACGGTGAGCAGCTGAATGATGATACTCGCGGTGATGTAGGGCATGATGCCTAACGCAAACACCGAGATCTTCAGCAACGCGCCACCGCTGAACAAATTGATCAGCGAATAGACGTTCTGATTATC
>JAFAXZ010000311.1 GCA_019240665.1 Pseudonocardiales bacterium
GGTCCGGACGTATCACTCCAGCAAGATTCATAGCTGACGGCTTGCCGACGTCAACACCCGAGGACTTCGCTTGGCATATCCACCAATCGTTGCAGGACTGGACAGCCAAGGTCGACACAAAGGCATCCATCGTAATGACCCTTGAAACGGGATTGCTGAGCATCGTTCTCGCCTTCTCAGGCTCTGTCAAATTCCCTAACCACCCAGGCGGCGCCCTGTTCTGGACACACCGCTGCGGTCTGACGCTTTTGTATATCTCAATAGTACTGGCAGGCGCAGTAGTATTTCCCCAGATTGGGCACCGTGCGTCGGCGAGATCATGGCAGGACAATTATCTCTACTTCGGACACATCCGCCGCTGGCAACCCACCGAGCTCGCTATCGAGCTGCTATCCAGGAAAGCACGTCGTCATCTTCGTGCGCTGTCAACACAACTCGTTGTGATGTCTCGGGTCATCTGGCGTAAACACGTGGCTCTTCAGTGCTCCATGTCCTGTGCACTGCTCGGATGTATCACGATTGGGGTTGCATTAATCTCGAAATGAGTGTCTTCACCGATAGACGAAATTAGACTGCGTTGTCGCGTTCGAACGTTTCGCTCCCTCCGTGTTGGAGAGCGGTGCTCGCTTGCGGCAACGGTCGGTGGCTCCCGGACGCGGAGGGAGGGTTGCAATCCGAAGGGCCGCTGACTGTCCTTCACCGAGCGGAAGGCGAGGAGATCGCTGTTAGCCGGGCCGACAGCGAGTCGCTGCGGTCGATCGTCGCGCGTCTGGAACGCAGCCCGTCGACCATCGGTCCAGGAACTGCCTGATGGTGTTCCGCGGAACCGTTTGTGTCGGTGACCTCCGCTAGTGTTCGCACAAACGTTTGATGCAGGTGGAGGTGCTGGGGATGGACGTCGCAGAGTTGAGCACGCCCGAGCTGGAGGCCAAGCTGGTCGGGTTGGCTGGGCACCTGGCGGCGGCGCAATGCCGGTTTCTGCTGCTGCTGGCCGAGTTCGACGCCAGGGGGGCGTGGACAGGTCCCGGGCTGCGCTCGTGTGCACACTGGCTGTCCTGGCGGGTCGGGATGGATCTGCGCACGGCGCGGGAGCAGCTTCGAGTAGCGCGGACACTGCCGACGTTGCCACTAGTGACGGCAGCCTTCGGGACAGGTCGGATCTCGTATGCGAAGGCACGCGCGATCACCCGGATCGCGACCCCGCTGACCGAGGGAGACCTGCTGGAGGTGGCGTTGGCCGGCACAGCGAGCCATCTCGAGCGAGTAGTCCGGCTGGCCCGAGCTGCGGGCGCCGATGCTGCCGCGGCGGTGACGGCGCGGCGTTCGGTCAGCTGGGACTGGGCCGAGGACGGCTCGCTGTTGCTCCGCGCCCGGCTGCCTGGTGAGCAGGGTGCACTGTTCCTCGCGGCGCTCGAAGCATTCCTCGAACCTGCGCAGCAAGGCGCGGAATACCCCGACGCTGCGCAGGATTTCGCAGAGCGCATCGAACCGCAGACCGGTTCCGCGGAACAACACGACGCGGAGTGGGGGTGGGAGGCCACGCAAGCTGAGCTGGTAGCCGCGGCCGGCGAGCGGGCGCCGGGTGCGGCGGTGGACCGGGTCGCGGCACGGCGGGCCAATGCGTTGGTGGCACTTGCCGAAGCGGCACGTGAGAAGGCTACCGCAGACGGCTCAGGATCGGTCAGCGAGCAGTTCGACGTGGTGGTGCACGTGCATGGCGACACCGCCACCGCCGAGATTGAGGGCGGTCCAGCGCTGCCGATCAGTACCGCCCAACGGCTGGCCTGCCAGGCCAGGGTGTCGGCGCTGATCACAGATCGCCGAGGCAACCCACTGTACCTGGGGCGCCGCCGCCGCTTGGTGTCACGCCGCCTGCTACGCGCGCTGCGGGCGCGTGATCACGGAAAGTGCCGGTTCCCGGGGTGCACCAACCAACGGGTGGACGCACACCACATCGTGCCGTGGCTGGCCGGTGGTCCTACCGACATCTCCAACCTGGTCCTAGTCTGGCCGCTTCCACCACACCCTGATCCACGACCACGGCTATCAAATCCACTGGATCAACGGAGATCTCGAGTTCCGCCGGCCCAACGGCGCACCGATCCCGCAGGCCGCTCCGCCCACCACCGGCACTCTCGAACACCTCGTGGAAAGCCACGCCGCACAACGGCTGGAGATTACCGACGACAGCCTCATCCCCACCTGGAGCGGCGAAGCTCTCGACCCCGACCCGATCCTGCTGCGCCTGCTCACCGAACCAGCTCAGGCCGCGGCCGCCTGAACCGCTCGACAGCATCCGCCGAACGGCGTAGACGACCTACCGCCTATGACGGAGGACCCAGCGCTCTGCTGATGCGACCGTCGGCACAGCACAGATCCACGGTCGGGGGGATATTGTGGCTGAACACCGGCTTTCGCTCGCGATCAACGGGCGTGAGCGACTTCTGGAGAGACGGCTGGTGCCCTTCTCCATGCCGGATGGACAGCCGGCCGCCGGTAAGGGGCAGGACCGGTTGGGGCCGGTGGCGATCGTGGGCCTCGGGTACGTCGGGCTGCCGACGGCGTTGGCGCTGCTGGGCAGCTCGTCGCAGATCACCGGCTTCGACGTGAGTGACGATCGGCTGCGCGCCATCGAGTCCGGCGACGTCGATCTCAGCGACCTCGACTGGACTCGGCTGGTCAACGCACGAGGCGACGAGAGCTTTCGGCTCACCAGCGACAGCGCCGCGCTGGCCGAGGCCGACACCGTGATCGTCTGCGTCCCCACCCCGGTGGACGAGCGCCGCATCCCGGACCTGTTCGCCTTACGCAGCGCCTGCCAGACCGTCGTGGCACACGCCCACCCAGGACAGACGATCATCCTCACCTCGACCAGCTTCGTCGGTACCACGCGGCAGCTGCTCGTCGAGCCCCTGCACAAGCGGGGTCTGACCGTCGGCACGGACGTCTCCGTCGCCTTCAGCCCGGAGCGCATCGACCCCGGCAATCCCGACCACCTCCAGCGGGAAACCCCACGGGTGGTGGGCGGGATCACCGACAAGTGCAGTAGGCAGGCCGCGCGAGTGATCGAGCGGTTGACCGACTCGGTATTTCTGGTGAGCTCCCCGGAAGCGGCCGAGCTGACCAAGCTGTACGAGAACATCTTCCGCGCGGTCACCCTGGCGCTGGCCAACGAGTTCAGTGACGTGTGCGGCACGCTGGGGCTGGACCCGATCGAAGTCACCCTGGCCGCGGCAACCAAGCCCTACGGCTTCCTCGCCGCGTTCCCCGGACCCGGGGTGGGCGGGCACTGCATCCCGTGCGACCCGCACTACCTGCTGTGGCAACTGCAAGGGCAGCACCGACCGACGCCGCTGATCGAGCAGGCCATGCAGTCCATCCACGCACGCCCAGCCCGCGTCGTCGAGCGGGCCACCGAGGTTCTCGCCAGCGACGGTCGCTCACCCGCCGGCGCCAAGGTGATCGTGGTCGGCGCCAGTTACAAGGCCGGCGTCAGCGACGTGCGGGAATCACCGGCACTGCTGATCATCGACGGACTCGCACGGAACGGCGCGGACGTCAGCTACCACGATCCGCTGGTGCCAGTCGTCCAGACACCCGAAGGTCAGCTGATGCGCAGCGTCGCGGCACCCAGCAGAGCTGACTGGGACCTGGTGGTCATCCACGTGGTGCACCCCGACACCGATTACAGCTGGGTCCGGGGCTGCCCGCGGGTGCTTGACGCGACCTACCTGTTCGACGGCGCCACGCAGCGCTGCGTGGTGTGAGGACCGACCGTCAATGACCCGCAACCTGCACACCCAGACCCGCAACCTGCACACCCAGATGACGACGACACAGCTGGACATCACGACACCGGCGGTCATCCTCAAGTTCGACCGCAACGTCCTGCACCACGGCGGGTTGGGTGCGATCCGCAGTCTGGGGCGCCTGGGCGTGCCGGTCTACGGCGTGCACGAGGACCCGTTGGCACCCGCAGCCAGATCCCGCTATCTGCACGATCGATGGATCTGGCGGCCAGACGCCGAGGATGCAGAACGGGTGCGGGCCGGGCTGGTGACGCTTGCCGAGCGGATCGGCCGCCCGGCCGTGCTCATCCCCACCGATGACGCTGGCGCCATCTTCCTCGCCGAGCATGGCACTGAGCTGCGGCGCTGGTTCCTGTTCCCCGACCCACCCCACGACCTGCCGCGCCAGCTAGCCGGCAAGTACACGCTGTACCAGCTGTGCCGCAAGCTAGGCATGCCGTGCGTGGCGGCCGAGCTGCCCGGATCTCTCGCCAGCGCCCAGGAATTCGCCGACCGAGTCGGGTTCCCGCTAGTCGCCAAGCTGGCCACCCCATGGCGGTCCACTAGCACGAAGAGGCTGCGCAGCACCTCGGTGCTCCGCACCCGTGACGAGCTCGCGCACAGCTGGCGAGCCTGCGCCGACTCCGACGGCGGCACCCTGATGCTGCAGGACCACATCCCCCACCATCAGCAGAGTCAGGACTACTTCTTCCACGGCTACTGTGACGCCCAGTCGCGCTGCCGGCCCGCTTTCGTCGGGACCAAGGAACGCTCCTATCCGGCGCACGCCGGGCTGACCAGTTTCGGACGCTGGGTGGACAACCCGCAGCTGCACAGCCAGGCCACCGACCTGGTGGCTCGGCTGGGTTTTCGGGGCATCGCCGACCTCGACTACCGCTTCGACCCCCGGGACGGCCAGTACAAGCTGCTGGACTTCAACCCGAGGCTGGGTGCGCAGTTCCGGCTGTTTCAAGACACCGCGGGCGTCGATGTGGTGGTCGCGGCGCATCTGGACTTAACCGGCCGGGCAGTGCCGCAGGGTTCACCACACTTCGGCCGCAGCTTCCTGGTGGAGAACTACGACCCGATCGCGGCACTGGCCTACCGGCGCTGCGGCCTGGATTTCCGGTCCTGGGTGACATCGCTGCGCCGGGCCGACGAGCTGGCCTGGTACGCCCGAGATGATCTCGCACCGTTTGGGCTGATGTGCCTGCGCATGGGGTGGCGGGCGATGACCCGCCCCAGACAGAAATGGACGCGGACATGAATCCTGGCATGGGCAACGACATGAATGGCGCTGTCGACGTTGCCATCGTGGGCGCCGGCCCCTACGGCTTGTCACTTGGTGCCCACCTGCGCGCCGCTGGCGTCCCCTTCCGCCAGTTCGGGCTGCCGATGCAGCTGTGGCGGGAGGCGATGCCAGCCGGCATGTTCCTCAAGTCCCAGGGATACGCCTCCAACCTGTCCGATCCAGCCCGCAGGCATACGTTGCGCGCGTTCTGCGAGTCCACCGGCCGGGACTACACCGACTACGGGCTGCCGGTAGCGCTGGAGACGTTCGTGGCCTACGGAGACTGGTTCCAGCGTGCCGAGGTTCCGCACCTGGAAGAGCTGATGGTCATCGACGTGACCCGGGCCGGCGGGCACTACGAACTCAGCCTGGCCGATGGGACCACCGCGCTGGCCCACAAGGTGGTCGTGGCCACCGGAGTACAGCACTTCTCTCACCTGCCCAGCACCCTGGCCGCGCTGCCAGCGCAGATATGCACGCACACCTGCGCACACGACGATCTCGGCGTGTTCACTGACCGCGCGGTCGCGGTCATCGGCGCCGGCCAGTCCGCGCTGGAATCGGCCGCTCTCCTGCACGAGGCCGGGGCGAGCGTCACCGTGCTCGCCCGCGCACCAGGACTGGTGTGGAACGGCGCTCCGCTGCCCAACCAACGATCGATCCGGCGGCGGCTCCGGGAACCGGAAGCCCCGCTGGGTTCGGGCTGGCCTACCTGGTTTTATTCCACCCAACCCGCCCTGTTCCGCCGGCTGCCAGCCACGTGGCGGGTCCGGACCGCGCGCAGCGCGCTGGGACCGGCTGGCGCCCACTGGCTGCGCCCGCGGGTGGAAGGTAAGATCCGCACGCTGGTTGGGCACTCGGTGCGGTGGGTAGAACCTGGCCCCTGGGGCGTGCGGCTCGGGCTGCGGGTCAACGGCGGAAGCACCAAGGAGGTCATAGCTGAACACGTGCTGGCCGCCACCGGCTACCGCATCGATCTGGCCCGGCTGACCTTCCTGGATGGAAGGCTGCGTTCGACGGTACGAACCCTGGCGGGTAGTCCCCACGTTGGCCCAGACTTTCAGTCCTCGGTACCGGATCTGTATTTCATCGGACCTGCCGTGGCACCAACCTTCGGACCGGTCATGCGGTTCGTCTACGGTGCCGACTACGCGGCGCACGCGGTGACCCGCGCACTCACCACCATCCCCGGGCCACGAATCACCGTGGGCGCCCGCCGGTGACCACCTCACTCGCCGCGCCGGATCCGACGGCCCCCTTACACAGCCCGGCACACGGTCTCGGCGGGCGGCTGCGCCGAAGCGCATCAAGGATTCTGCTGTCGATGGTTCTCCCCGCGGCGGACGTCGCCGCGCTCGCCACAGCCGGCCTGCTAGGCAGAGCATCGGGGTGGGGCGCGACGACGTATGCCTGCGCGGTGCTGATGCTCCTGGTGGCCGATGGGCAGCACCGGCTCCGGATCTGCCGTCGGGTGTCCGATCAGCTGCCGCGGACCGTGGCGGTGGTGGCGATGCCGCTGCTCGCCGTGCTGCCATGGCAGGGATCCGACGGGCTGCGACTGGGACTGCTCTCCGCCGCGTCGCTGGTCGCCGTGCGCGCCGGGGCCTGCGCCGCGCTGAAAGCCGCACACCGGCGTGGGCGGTTGGTCGAACCGGCGCTGATCGTCGGCACCGGCGCCACCGCGGTCCGGGTCGCCCAACTGCTGCGCAGTCACCCAGAACTCGGGGTGGCGCCCCGGGGGTTCCTCGACAGCCAGCCACCGCAGCACCGGGTCGGGTTGCCACTGCTCGGCGAGCTTCCGGAACTCGCCAACGTGGTCGCCCGCTACGGCATCCAGCGCGTCATCGTGTGCTTCCCAGCTGCTCGGGATGCAGACCTGGTACCGCTGGTGCGGGCCTGCCGACCCTTACCGGTGGACGTCTGCGTGGTGCCGCGGATGTACGAGCTGGGCGCCGCGCTCCCCCGCGGCTATCTCGACGAACTGTGCGACATCCCGCTGGTTCCGCTTCGCCGTCTCGGACACGGTCGGCTCGGCGCCGGCGCCAAGGCCGCTTTCGACTTCGTGGGTGCCACGGCACTACTCGTCGCAGTCACCCCCGTGCTGCTCGCGCTCACAGTCGCCCTCCGGCACGACGGTGGCGGGCCCGCGCTGTTTCGCCAAACCCGCCTCACCCGGTCCGGCAAGACGATGGAGCTCCTCAAGCTGCGCTCCATGATCGACCACGCCGACTCGGACACCCGCTGGGCGGTGCTTCCCGAGCACACCACCAGCCTCGGTCGATGGCTGCGGCGGACCCACCTCGATGAGCTGCCCCAACTTCTCAACGTGTTGCGCGGAGAGATGTCCCTCGTGGGGCCCCGTCCAGAGCGCCCGTACTTCGCGGCGCGCTTCGGGCTGCAGATACCACGGTATGACGACCGGCACCGGATGCGGACTGGACTGACCGGATGGGCTCAGGTGCATGGACTGCACGGAGACACGTCCATCGCCGATCGCATCCGCTTCGACAACTTCTACATCGAGCACTGGTCGCCATGGATGGACATGGTGATCTTGGCCCGCACCCTGCGCACCGTGTCGTCAGGAGGAAGAAAGTGAAGGTTCTCCACGTGATCACCGGGCTGGGTGTGGGGGGGGCGGAGCTCCAGCTGCGATCGCTGCTCCAACACACCCGCCACCAGTCCGACGTGGTGACTCTCTACAACCCCGGTCCGGTCGCCGGGATGATCTCCGGGGACGGCGTGCGGGTCCGTGATCTGGGCATGACCCGCAACACCGAGCTGTCCGCGCTGCCGCGGTTGACCCGCCTGATCCGCGCCGGTGGCTACGACGTGGTGCACACCCACCTTTACCGCGCCTGCATCTACGGCCGGCTCGCGGCCCGGCTCGCCGGCACGCCGGTGGTGGTCACCACCGAGCACTCGATCGGCGCGACGCATCTGGAACGCCGGCGGATGACCCTCGGGGTGCGCGCCCTCTACCTGGGCACGGACCTGTGCTCGGATGCCACGATCGCGGTGTCGGACACGGTGGCGCAACGGCTGACGACATGGGGCGTAGCCGCCCGCAAGATCGAAACCATCCCCAACGGCCTGGACTTCGCCCGGGTCGCCTACGATGCCGCCGCCCGGGACCGGATCCGCGGCGAGTTCGCTCTCCCCCCCGATGCCTACGTCATCGGCGTGCTCGGCCGGCTCGACCCGATCAAGCGCTTCGACCTGGTCATCAGGGCTGCCGCGCCGCTGCTCAACGATCAGCACCGGCTGTTGATCGTGGGTGACGGGCAGATCCGGCCCGACCTGGAAACGCAGGCGCAGCGCCAGGGCGTCGCGGAGCTGGTGACCTTTGCCGGTGAGCGGCACGACGTCGCCGCCATGCTGTCGTCGCTGGACCTGTTCGTCGCGTCCTCGGAGCAGGAAACCTTCGGGCTGTCGGTGCTGGAGGCACTGGCCAATGGCATACCCGCGCTCTACACGACCTGCCCGGCGCTGGAAGGCATCGAGACTGAGCGGGCCCGCCAGGTACCTGGCGAGGTCGAAGGGCTACGCCGGGAGATCGCCGCCGAGTTGGCCGGCGGCCCTCGCCCGCGCGAGGACGTACCCACCATCCGCGAGCAGTACGGCATCGAGGCGGTGACCCGCCGAATCGACAACCTCTACGACCGGCTGATAGCGCGGCGGCGCCCCGTCCGGCGGGGCCCAGCTGATGCCAGCCACGTTGTCAACCCCGTAGGAGGCGACCGATGCACGCGCTGATCACCGGCGGAGCGGGCTTCATCGGCTCCCACCTGACCGAATACCTTCTCACCGCGGGTCATGAGGTCGTCGTGCTCGACAACCTGGCCACCGGTTCGATGGAGAACCTGTCCCCCATCTACGACCACTCCCACTTCCGCTACGTACCGGGCTCGGTACTGGATGAGGCGCTGGTCGATACGCTCGCCAGCCAGGTGGACACGATCTTCCACCTCGCCGCGGCCGTCGGATCGTTCGTCATCCGCGATCGGACGTTGCAAAGCCTGCGCACCAATATCCACGGGACGGAAAACGTCCTCACCGCGGCGCACCGTCACCACGCTCGGGTCCTGATCGCCTCCAGCAGCGAGGTGTACGGGAAGAACACCAAGATCGGTCTGCGTGAGGACGACGATCGGGTGGTCGGCTCACCACTGCTGCACCGCTGGTCCTACTCCGAGGCCAAGGCCGTGGACGAGAGTCTCACCCACGCCTACGTCACCGAACTCGGCCTGCAGGCGGTGATCGTCCGGCTGTTCAACACGGTGGGCCCGCGGCAGACCGGGCGCTACGGCATGGTCATTCCCCGGTTCGTGGCCCAAGCCCTCACCGGCCAGCCGCTGACGATCTTCGGGACAGGCGCCCAGATACGCTGCTTCTGCCACGTGCACGACGTGGTGCCGGCGTTGCTGGCGCTGGTGGAACACCAGGGAGCGTACGGTACCGCCATCAACCTCGGCAGCTGCGAGCAGGTGTCCATCGCCGGCCTCGCGCTACGGGTGCTGGCGTTGACTCACTCGGCCAGCGACATCATCCACCTGTCGTATGAGGAGGGCATCGGCCCGGGATATGAGGACCTGCAGCGACGCGTCCCGGACTGCACCAGGGCACGGGAGATGATCGGTTTCCGTCCCCTCCGGACGCTGGACGACATCCTCCGGTCCGTGATTGCCGAGCAGAGCCGGCCGGGTCTGACACCAACAGTGATGCCCTGATGACCAACACCAGCATCGTCCCGCAGCGCGGCGCCGCCGCCACGAACGGAGGTGGGCACATCGCTCAGCGAGCGCCGAGGAGGCGGGCCACGCTATCCGGATCGGGCTTCCTCGTCCTGCTGTTCCTGGGCGCGGTGGCGTTGCTGGTCACGGTGCCGCGAATGCTCGGACCAGGCGAGCGACCAGCCACCCTCGTGGTGGGATCGCTGCCGTTCTGGAACCTGACCGAGGGCCCGAACGTCGTGCTGGCGAACCGGGGCAGCTTCAACGAGGTCTCCCCGTGGATCTACGGAATCGCACGGAACGGTCAGATCTTCCCGCAAGTAGCCGCGCGGGCCACCGAGACCGCGGTCGGCATGGCGCAGCTGCGCCGTTCAGGGATCCCGCTGGTGCCGACGCTCGCGAACGTGACCAACGGCCGATGGGCCTACGAGCCGGTCGCGGCCATGTTGCACGATCCCGCCGCGATGACCCGGCACATCAACGATGTCATCGCCCTGGTGCAGCGGGAGGGCTACGCGGGGATCGACATCGACTATGAGGATCTGCGGGCCGCCGACCGGGAGACGTTCACCACCTTCGTGACCCGACTGGCCGACGGGCTCCATGACAAAAACAAGATCCTCTCGATTGCCGTGTTCGCCAAGACCAGCGACGCCGGCGAGGACCAGCGCAACGTCGCGCAGGACTATGCAGCTATCGGTGAGGCGGCCGACGAGGTCCGGTTGATGGCCTACGACTACCACTGGGCCGCGTCAACGCCAGGACCGGTCGCGCCGATCACCTGGGTCCACCAGGTGCTGGACTACGCCAAGACCCAGATTCCCGCAGAGAAGATCGTGCTCGGAGTGCCGGTCTCCGGCTACGACTGGGTGGACGGCCAAGGCGAGGTGGTCACCTGGCTGCAATGCTTTGGGCGTACGAGGGCCTTCCGGGCTACCTTGCAGTATGACCGGCTCAGCCAGTCACCGTCGTTCCGGTATA
>JAFAXZ010000353.1 GCA_019240665.1 Pseudonocardiales bacterium
GCGATCACTAAAATACGCGGCACTGATAAGTATGTCGAGCGATACGAGGGTCGATCAGGGCCAGTGATCGTCGCGGTTCTCCCGCCAACCCCGTATGCAACCGACTGCCGTAGCCGGGTCTGGCACCTAGCCCTGACACTGTCCGCAGTGGCCGATGATCGTGACTGCCATGACTGCCGTTGACCCAAGCCGTCGCGGAAAGTAGTCGTGAGCGAGCCCTCCGAACTGGTCTCACGCCTAGTCATCGTTGCTGTACGTGTCGAGAGCGAGGCGGGTGATTAGTGCGCAACTCCCTCCACGGACACCACCCGGCGAACACCGTATGCCCCCGTCACACGATCTGATCAGGGGTCCGCCCGCATCTGTTAATCGCAGGACCTCCCGCTTGTCGCCCTTGCCACGACAGCCGTCTCGATCACTGGCGGCTCAGGCGCGACACGACCGCCGGAGCGCCGTCATGCGAGGGTCGCTGACGACCAAGATCAGGCCGTCTCCAGGCCGTCAGACGTCGATCAGTGTTGACCAACAACGACCGGCAACGACCAGAAACCAGCAGGTCAGTCAGGATGTGCTGGTGCGAACGTCAGCTCAGGGCCAACCGGTGACAAACCTACGACATCGGCTGCGACGACGGACCAGATCAGGGGGTTAAGGGTTCGAGTGGGACTTATGTATCGGTCTCTGTTCGTGAGCTGCTGGTGCGGAGGAGGTGGTCGTGGAACTCAGCGTGTCGGAACTGGTAGGTCGGGCCGGTCGTGCGGAGCAGGCCCAGCCGGTAGGCATCGTCGAGGAAGTCCATGAGCCGGAGCGGCAGCTTTCCAGCGGCAGCAAGCCGACATAACGTCAGGGTGTAACTGAGCCAAGCGCCGCTGCTGATCTGCCCCAGCCCGCCCACCAGCCCGATCACCAACCCGACCCACAGCCCGACCTTCATCCCAACCCCGGCTCCGAGGCCGATTCCTAGCCCGCCCACTGGGCCGCCCCTCATGCCGCCCAGCAGCCCGCCCACCGGCCCGCCCAGTAGTCCGCCCACCAGCACGGCGACACAGATTTGGATGACGGTCAGCGCTCGAGTCACCTGGTAGGTTGAGCGCGGTGTGCTAGCCCAGCTAGTCCTGCTCGGTGTTCCCATCCACTTGGCCAGCCCGATCACCAGCCCGCCCCCCAGCCCGACCATCAGACCGGTCTGTAGTCCGATCATCAGCGCGACTTTCAGCCCGACCCCGAGCGCGACCCCGAGCCCGACCACCAGCCCGCGTACCAGCCCGGTCACCAGCCCGACCCCCAGATCGAAGAGCAGCCCGATCACCAGCCCGGCCACCATCCCGAACACCACCCCGGCCACCGCCCCGCCCGCCAGCCCGACTCTGATCCCGGCTAGCAGCCCGGTCACCAGGCCGCCCGCCAGCCCGGTCCCCAGCCCGGCCACGAGCCCGGTCCCCAGCCCGACCCCCAGATCGCGCACCAGCATCTCGGTCCGATGCTTCAATTGCAGGTTGACATAGGCAGGGTCGTCGGTCAGCCAGTCGTGGCGCCTCAACCCGGCCGCCAGCCCAGCCCCCAGCCCAGCCCCCAGCCCAGCCACCAGGCCGACCCCCAGCCCGACCACCAACCCGACCCCTAGCCCGACCCCCAGCCCGGCCACCAGGCCGACCCCCAGCCCGACCCTCAGCCCGAGCATGCGGCGGGTAAAGGTGTGGCGCGCCAGGTGCCACCACACCAGATCCCGGGTCTCGGTTCGGTCAAGGTGCCAGGCGAGGTAGATCAGCCAGCTGCGGACCTTGGTGCAGTCCCAGGTGCGCCGTGGTCGAAAAGGGTCGTGGGGGTTGCGGGATGCGGGACGGGTGGTGAGGACGGCCGGAATGAGCCGGTCGAACAAGTGGGCCCGCATCTGGGCTGCGTCGCGGGCTACCTCGCAGGTCACCAGCGGACGGGGATCGGCTCTGGGAGTGATGTAAACGGTGCGCAACAGCCACAGACCCAGCGGGGTGGCCACCACTGTCGCGAGATGCCCCGCTGTTCCGGCCCGGAGCCGATCGAGCACGCTGCACCACAATGGGCTGGGATCCGGAAACAGGCATGCCTCCAGGTACTCGGCCGCTTGGGCAGAGCTCAGCGGCTCGGGTTCGATGACCGCAGCCGCGTTGAGCACCTTGTGCGCCTCAGCGATGGCGGTTCCGTACTCCCGGGTGCGGCTGGTCAACACCAACTGGTCGGCCTCGGTGAGCGAGTCGTTGAGCGCGATGATCACCTCCGGCTGGCGGGCCAGGGGGAGTTCGTCCAAGCCGTCGAGGATCGGCAGGATGTGACCTTGCTCGGCCAGGGCACGCGCGACGTCGGGGCCAAACGCCCGCAGCGAGGGGTAGTCCGCGGCCAGCCGTTCGGCGAGCCAGTCATGCAGCTGAGGCTGTTCGGTGGGGTCCCAGCTGGCGAGGGACAACAGCACCGGGATCGGGTCGCCCGCTCGGGAGGTGGCAAGCAGTTGCAACAGCAGCTGCACCGCCAGGGTCGTCTTCCCCGAGCCAGGCCCCCCCAGAATGACCAGGCGCCGACACAACAAGCCTCGGAACTGCTCCGCCAGTGGGCCGATCCGATCGCTGCGGCCGGTGAAGGACAGCTCACCGACCGTGATGGACCGGACGCGGTCCATCACGGCATGCTCGGTGAGCCGCCACCGCACCGGCATCGGCTGCGGGTTGCCCAGCGACCGGGCTAAAGCCTCGTGACGCCATTGATCGAAAACCCAGCCCGCGAGGCTCTCCCGCGCCTGCCCCACCTGATCTGCCGTAGCCACCCTACTTCGATGCGCCCAGCCCCTCAGCGCGATCGCCAGCGCGGGGAAACTAAGCATCACCCCCATGATTCCAGCAACATGAGCGGTAACTTCCAGGCCCCTCATCATGAGCAGCACCACGAGCACTGCCCCGCAGCCCCCCAGCCCTAGCAGGCCAAGACCCGCCACGACTCCTCCCCACCCCCGATTCACCACGGGGTGGATTATCACCACGAAGAAAATTCAACTAGTGTGGGAGGGCGGTACGGGGGCGGAGTCTCCTCAGCCAGGACCTACCGGTTACGGCTGGCGAAGAGGTCACTTCAGCTGCAGGCTGGGCTACCGAGGGGACACATCTGCACGAGAAGGCATCCCCAACACCGCGCTTCCGACTCCATGGCATTCGGCATATGCCTGCGGCGACAATCGCCATCTACTCATGAGGCCTGCACCAGAGAGCTGGTTTGGTGGCGTTGATTGATCAGCAGCGGAATGTCCGCAGTCAGCGCTAACGGGTGGAGGCGAGGTAAGCGCGGGCATTGCGGGTGGTCTCGGGCAGGGCGTCACCGCCAAACTTCTCCAGCGTGGCATCGGCGAGCACCAGCGCGACCATCGCCTCGGCAACCACGCCCGCGGCGGGCACCGCGCACACGTCGGAGCGCTGGTTGATTGCGACGGCCGCCTCGCCGGTAACGACGTCCACCGTGGCCAGGGCACGGGGCACTGTGGAGATCGGCTTCATCGCCACCCGGACCCGCAGCACTTCTCCGTTGGTCATGCCACCCTCCAGACCACCGGCCCGGTTGGTGCGCCGCACCACACCGGCGGGCCCGGGCACCATCTCATCGTGCGCCGCGCTGCCCCGGCGACGCGCGGTGGCGAATCCATCGCCCACCTCGACACCCTTCATGGCCTGGATACTCATCAGGGCGCCAGCCAGCCGAGCATCCAGTCGCCGGTCGGCGTGCACGAAGGAGCCCAGTCCTACCGGCAATCCGTACGTTACGACCTCGACCACGCCGCCCAGCGTGTCGCCGGCTTTCTTCGCCGCATCCACCTCAGCGATCATCGCGGCCGCCGCCTCTGCAGAAAACGCGCGGACCGGGCTGGCGTCGACCCGCTCCAAGTCACCAGGTCCGGGCAGCACGTCCGCAGGAGCGTCCACCTGCCCCAGCGATACCACATGGGAGAGCACCTCGACCCCCAGCGCCTGACGCAGGAACGCCTTGGCCAAGGTGCCCAGGGCAACCCGGGCGGCGGTCTCGCGGGCGCTAGCCCGCTCCAGCACCGGCCGAGCATCGTCGAAGCCATACTTCGTCATCCCGGCGAGGTCAGCGTGCCCGGGCCGGGGACGGGTCAGCGGCGCATTACGGGACTGCGCGGCGAGCACATTCGGGTCCACCGGGTCGGCCGCCATCACGGTCTCCCACTTGGGCCACTCGGTGTTGCCGATCCGGATCGCCACCGGGCCGCCCAAGGTCCGGCCGTGCCGGATCCCCCCCAGCAAGTCCACCTCATCGGCCTCGAACTTCATTCGCGCTCCACGCCCGTACCCGAGGCGGCGACGGGCCAGCTCGGCCTGCACCTCTTTGGAGGTCACCTCGACCTCGGCGACCATGCCCTCCAGCACAGCGACCAGAGCAGGCCCGTGCGACTCCCCGGCGGTGATCCAGCGCAGCATGGCGCCATCGTGCCACGCACTGCGGGAACCATTAGTGTTATGCCTCAGCCACGACTCATGAAACACAGAGAACTCACGTGTAAGATCAGCCCCGGCATCGATCTCGCCGCCATCCTACGATCTTCTTGTGCGTATCCGGATTATCGACGCGTTCACCGACCGGCCGTTTGCGGGCAACCCCGCAGCTGTCTGCCTGCTGGACACCGATGCCTGGCCCGATGAGAGCTGGATGCGGCAGGTCGCCGCCGAAATGAACCTGTCCGAGACAGCCTTCGCTTATCCGTTGCCCGAGCCTGCCGACGCTGACTGGGCACTGCGCTGGTTCACCCCCGCCGTCGAGGTCGATCTGTGCGGGCACGCCACCCTGGCCACCGCCCACGCTCTGCACAGTGACCGAGAAGCAACCGGCACTGTCCGGTTCCGGAGCCGAAGCGGCATCCTGATCGCTCACACCCGCCAAGACGGCACCGTCACTGTGGACTTTCCTGCCGCCCCGGCCAACGAGATATCTATCCCTGGAGGGCTCCCCGAAGCCCTCAATGCCAAGCCCAACGCCGCCTACAGCACCGGTGCTCTCGGCGATGTGCTCGCCGTGTTCCCCGACGAGGCGGGCGTTCGCTCCTTGGCCCCCGCCTTCACCGCGCTGGCCCACCTGACCCGCCGCGACGGCATCCGCGGGGTCATCGCCACTGCCCCGGCGTCGGATCCGGGCAGCGGCTACGACTTCGTCTCTCGCTTCTTCGCTCCGGCTCAAGGCATCCCCGAGGACCCGGTCACCGGTAGTGCGCACACCGCCCTAGCCCCCTACTGGTCGGGCCGTCTGGGCCGGGACAGCCTCACCGGGCTGCAGGCGTCCGCCCGCACCGGCCTGGTCCACACCGCCGTCCATGGCGAACGCGTGCATCTCACCGGGCACGCGGTCACCGTCCTCGACGGCACTCTGCATCACCCTGCCGGAGAGGAACATCCGCAAGCAGATCGCGCGGATCTCCTATGATTTCGGTCATGACGACGCCATCGCGGCAGCAGCTCCGCGAATGGTCCGCCGCGCTCACGCTCGGTCCGCTGGACCCGGCCGACCCGAAGGAGACGCGATACGTCCCGCTGGCCGATGCGGGCCGGGCCGCGGTCGACGAGCTGCTGGCGACGATCGAGCTGGCCCTCGACACCACCACTCAGCTGCTCTCCGGCCCATCCGGCTCCGGCAAGACCACCGAGTTGCGCCGGCTGCGGGGCGATCTGGAGCGCGCCGGCTTCCACGCCGCGATCTTCGATGTCGGCGCCTACGTCAACGAGTCCTCGCCGATCGACGTCACCGAGTTCCTCATCGCGCTGGCCCTCGGCGCGCACGACGTGCTCGGCGCGCCCGAAGCGGACCCCGGACCAGGGTTCGTCGGCAGGCTGCGCCGCCTCCTGGACCGCCTCAAGATCTCCGTCGACGTCCCCGGCCTGTCCGCCAGCATGTCCCGGGACGGTGTGGAGTTCGAGGCGATGGGCGCGTCGGTGGAACTCGAGCTGCAGCGGGAGCTGAAGAGCAGCGAATCGGTCGTGACGGAGCTGCGGCGCAAACTCACCTACCACATCGGGCGGCTCTACGAGGAAGTCGCGGCCTTCCTCACCACCCTGCTGCCAGCGGAGGACCCGGGTCAGGGCTCGGTGCTCATCGTGGATGGCCTGGAGAAGTTGCGCGGGACCAGCGAGAACGACGTGGCGGTGCAGGATTCGGTGCAAGCGCTGTTCGTCGCGCACGCCAGCAAGCTCAAGTTCGGCTCCCACCACATGATCTACACCGTGCCCACCTACCTGCAGTTCACCTCGCCTGGGGCACTGCCCTTCGACTCCCGGGTACTGCCGGTTCCGGTGCCGCACGTCTGGCCGCGCCCCGGCCAAGCCGCGGACACCGTGGCCACGACGGTCGCGGAGCTGCGGGAGGTCGTCGCCCGCCGGCTCCCGGCCGATGAGATCTTCACCGGCCAGCAGCTCGATCAGGTCATCGAGGCGTCCGGGGGCCACCTGCGCGACCTGTTCACCCTGCTGCGTCAGGTGGTCAACCTCACGCTGCGCAGGTCGTTGACGCTACCGCTGCGGGACGAGCACGTCGAGGAGGCGATCGGCCTGGTGGCGCACGACTTCATGAAGATGACGGCAGAGCAGAAGGCGTTCCTGCGCCAGGTAGCCGCTGGGGACGGCACCGTCGAC
>JAFAXZ010000210.1 GCA_019240665.1 Pseudonocardiales bacterium
GCCCTGGTCAGGAAACCACCCCAGCATGTCGTCCAGCCGGGCCTGCAGCGCCTTCATCTCCGCAAGACCGCCAAGCGAGGACGAGCCGGAGCGGCGCAGGTCCATCGACAGCTCGGCGAGGTCTGCTCGCGCCTCAATCAGTGCCTCGACTCGCCGACGCACCTCGGGGAGCAAGGCGCGGGCCTCGTCCACCTCGAACAGCTGATGCTCGACCACGCCGGTAACGGTAGTCGTGCCTGCGCTAATTCCCTATCAGCTGGTGGTCGGCGGCCGCTCCACGAGCTGGCTGAGGTAGAGCTGCTCGCCGAGCTTGCCGATCAACTCGAGATTGGTCTCGAGGTAGTCGATGTGCTCCTCCTCATCGGCGAGGATGCGCTCGAAGAGGTTGGCGGTGGTGATATCGCCCTTGTCCCGGCACATCGTGATACCGGGACGCAGCCGCGCGACGACTTCCATCTCGACGGCGAGATCCGCCTCGAACTGTTCTCGCACGGTCTGCCCTATCCGCAGCGGGAGCAGCTTCTGGTAATTCGGAAGGCCCTCCAGGAACAGGATGCGGTCGGTGACCTGCTCCGCGTGCTGCATCTCCTCGATGGATTCTGACCGGGTGTGCTCAGCGAGCTTGGTGAACCCCCAGTTGGCCTGCATCTTGGAGTGCAGGAAATATTGATTGATGGCGGTCAGCTCACTGGTGAGCTGTTCGTTGAGCAGTGCGAGGACCTCATCATCGCCGCGCATAGCACGAACCCCCTGGAGGATTGACCCTTGGATGATCGCGACGGTACGCGGGCTGGGCAGGGTTGTCACCGAAGGTGAGCCTGCCCTGAGCAGCGGATATGCAGATCAGAGCCGGTGATCAGGCGCTGCGCCGCAGGGGGCTGCCCAACTCATCGGCATGAGCGCCGAGCAGGGCAATGATCTTCCCGACACAGGAGCCGCATCCAGTGCCAGCCTCGCAGCCCTTGACCACGTCCTTGACGGTGCACGCTCCGTCGGCGATACACCCACGCACCTCAGCCTCGGTCACCGCCCGACAGATGCAGACGTACATGGCTCCATCGCCCCTCGATCGAGTGGTAAGGCAAGGCTAAGCACAGCAGATCATCGGGCTGACGTCCAGTGCTTCCTTCGGCTGCTTGAGCTCTCCAGTCGATCCCGGGGTTGAGTAGTTGCGGAGCAGCGGTGGCGCTGAGATCGATCATGATGTGCGCGGTCGAGGTCAGGGGTAGGTATGTGATCGCGGTCACTACGGTTTGCGGTCATGCCGGTGAGGAATGCCGGTCCCGTCGTGCGTCCGGTGAGCAGTCGGGGTAGGAGGCGGGCGGTAGCGGTCTGCCAGACGATGACGTCGAGGGCGCTGCCTTTGCGGCGGACTTTGGCCCGGCGATTGCGCAGGTCCAGGTCCGTGACGTTGAGCGCGAGGACCTCGGAAGAGCGGGAGAGCGGGACAAACCGTGGGAGGTAGTGCTGAGCTGGGAGTCAGCACCGGCGGGCGAGGTCCAGGGCGGTGATGCTGACCTGCGGAGGAACGTCGCTCTCGACCCGGCCTGCCATCACCGACCCCCAGGTCAACCGCGCTCGTAGCTCGCCTCCCGCGGTTTGTCCCGCTCTCCCGGCCTCCTGTTCGGCTGCCGAGTTCATAGCTGTGGGGTTGCCAGCTTGTGTATCCACCACCGAATGGCTCATGGCGTGGAGCCCAAGGCCGACTGTGACCCCGAGCGCAAGCCCAACGGGCAAGCCTTCCCGAACCAGCGGGTCAACGCTACCCCTTGATCAGGATCTGTGGATCTTGAGATCATCCTCCGGGAAGGGTTCGCCCTTCCCGGAGCACATCCACGCTTCTGATCATTGCTCGGAGGCTCAGCGGGAGCTGGCCTGCCCGGCTGGCGAGGTCAACGAGAGGAAGGGCGGCAATGCGTGACGGGAAGCGCTCGTGGGTCGCGCTGGTGCTGGCGTCGTTGTTCCTTGTCGGGATCGCACCGGGGTGTGGGGTGTCATGGGGCATCAGTGGGGCAGGGCCGCTGGCTGTCCGGGCTGGCTATACCGCGACGAGTGGGCAGGCCGATTCCGTCCTCGACGGGCACAGCCTGACCATCGCGCAGGTGATTTCGGTGGCACGCGGCGCGCCCATCATCATCCCCGCTGCTGTCATGGACCGGGTGGATCACTCGTTTCAGCTGCTGGTGGAGGCGGCCAAGGAAGACAAGCCGATCTACGGGCTCACGCGGGGCGTGGGAGAGAACAAGGACAAGACCATCTTTCAGGGCGGCAAGCTTGACGAGCACGCTCGGCACCTTTCTGAAGGCTTCAACGCCAACCTGCTGCGTGTGCAGAGCGCCGCCGTGGGTCCTCCGGTGTCGCGCGAGATCATCCGGGCCGCCATGGTGATCCGCCTCAACACGATGCTGATCGGCCACACCGGCGTCGAGAAACAGGTGGTGACGGCCCTGGAGGCGTTTCTCAACAAAGGCATCACACCGCTGGTACCCAGCAAAGGGACCGTGGGAGAGGCTGACATTGACATCCTGTCGCACGTCGGGCTGGCTTTAATAGGGGAGGGCAACGTGCTGTATGCAGGCCGTTCGATGACCGCCGCCCAAGCGCTGCGCTCCGCTGACCTGGCACCAATCGTGCCCTTCGGCAAGGACGCGCTGTCGATCTTCAGCTCGAACGCCTATTCGGCGGCTATCGCTGTCTTCGCGGCCGACGACGCCCGCCGGATGCTCGAAGCTGCACGTCACGTGTTCGCCCTGAGCCTGGAGGGGCTCAACGGCAACGTGACGCCGTTCCTGCCGACGGTCCAGAAGGTCCGCGCCTTTCCGGGCCAGCGCAGCGCCGCTGACCAGATCTTGAGCGACCTGCAGGGGAGCTACCTATGGTCGACGTCGACTACTCGGGCCCTGCAGGACCCCCTGAGTTACCGCACAGCGAGCCAGGTCTTCGGCAGCGCCGACGCCGCCTTGAACACTTTAGAAAGTGACCTTACGGTGCAGATCAACACCGCCGACGACAACCCCACGGTCGTGCTCGGCGCTGTTCCCCCGCCAAACGCGACGGCCCAGGAGCGTTCCTATTATGTCAACGGCAACGGCTGGGTCGGTGCGGTGATCCCGACCGCCAATTTTGAGCCCCTCGCCTGGGTGCTGCAGCTCGAATCCTTGGGGATTGCGCTCGTGCATGTCTCCTCCACGTCCGTGGAGCGGATCTTCCGTCTAGACACACCCGAGTTCACCGGCCTCAGTCGGTTCCTGTCCCCCGACAATGTCTCGATCGCCTTCGCCGCCATCCAGAAGATCCCCGCCGACCTGGATACCGAAAACCGGGACCTTGCTAATCCCGTTTCGACCTCCTCCATCCCCGTAGCCGGCGACATCGAGGACACCGCCACCAACGCCGCAGAGGCTGCCACCCACGTAAGCACGATCGTGGACAACACCTTCCAAATCCTTGCGGTCGAACTGATCCACGCCGCTCAAGCGGTGAACCTGCGACAGCGTGCCAATCCCAACCTCGCCCTGGGCCGGGGAACGCGGACCCTACTCGACGCCTACCGAAGCCGAGTCCCCTTCCTGGACAAAGACCGCATACTGAGCACCGACATCCAGAAATCCTACGAGTTCCTACAGACACTCTGACCCCGTTTCCGCCACGAGCGGGTTAATCGAGTGGCAATCAGGCTGGGCGCCAATCCGACCTGGGACAATGCCGCTGCGAGGCGACATCCAGGCCCAAGTGAGAGAACACCCATCAGGTGGACAGGTTAAAGACATTCGGCGGATTAAGATCATCTTTGGTCCAGAGTGTTCGAGCAGGCCCTACTACCGTTCTAGGTCGATCTTCCAAGAACAACCCGAGGTAGCGCACCGTGCAGATCTACAAAGCCATGCCCAACCGGTGACCATCGGACCGCCGCAACGCGATCAGATCACCATCATCGGCATCCAGAAAGAAGAACCGCTCCAGCTCCGGCCGGGTCGGCATCTGCCGGAACGACCCCTACGCAGCGACCTACTCATCAGCCAGAAACCCCACCGGCATGACCGCAAACCGCAGTGACCACGATCACATACCTACCCCCGACCTTGACCACGCACATCATGATCGATCTCAGCGCCAACCGCTGCTCCGCAACTACTCAACCCCGGATCCCGTCGAGCTGTGGACACTCGGACACAAGCTATGTAGTGTTGACTCTATGAGTGGGTTACGCATGACAGTGGGTATGCAGGCGGTGCTGGGGGCGCTGCTCCAGCAGTCTGACACCGAGCTGTACGGGTTGGAGATCGTGCAGGCCAGCGGGCTGGAGCCGGGCACGATCTACCCGATCCTGCAGCGGTTACGCGGCGCCGGATGGGTCAGCGACCGCTGGGAAGACCTCGAGCCCGCCCATGCCCAAGGCCGACCCCCACGCCGCTACTACCGGCTGACCATGGAAGGCCACGCACGCGCCATCCACGCCTTGCAACACGGTCGGGACCGCAGCGGCCTGAGCCGGCTCCTCACCCCGCGCTCCGTTGCCTCCGCGCCCGAGGCAGGCCCGACATGAACAGACGAGGGGGAAGAAGGAACCTCCTCGATGTCGGCCTCGGCGGTGGCTTCATGGGCTTCGTCGTCCTTGGTGGTCTCGTCGTTGTCCTCGTTGGCGTTCGCGGCGGCGGCGTCCTCCTCGTCTGTATCCTCGTCGTTCTTGTCCTCGACGTCCTCGGTGGTCTCCTCATCGGCCTCCTTGGCGGCCTCTTTGGTGGTCTCCTCGTCGGCATCCACGGCGTCGGGGGCGCCGTAGCACGCCGGCTCGGCTTATGGGCCCTGGCACGCAGTCGCACGGTCCCGCCCCTGGCTGCCCCCAGATCGCTGCGGTGGGTGCGTGGCGTGCTGCCCGATGGCGAGGGCGCGGCCTGGTTGGCTGAGGTGGTCTCCTGCCTCGCTGAGACCCTCGACAAGGACAAACGACGCAGATACGTGCGCAGCTACCGCCGCAGCGTGCCGCGGCTAGTGGGGACCAGCTGGGCCGAGCACCTGCGTGCCTCGCGCCGACGGAAGCTGTCGTGAACATCAAGAGAACCGACCCGGTGGGGGCGCAACCGGACGACCCGCCCTGGTGGCGGCTGCTGTTCCTGTTGGTGCAGGGCCGCGACGGTCAGTGGTGGCGGGGGTTTCTGCTGGTGGCGCTGGTCGGGCTGCTGTCAGTTGGCATGCTGGCCGCGCTGCTGGCGTTCGCAGGCTGGACCGGCGGTGTCCTGGGTACCGGATCCTGGACCGGCGGTATTCTGGGCGCCGGATCGCTGACTACCCTGGCTGTGGCTCGGTGCCGCTGGCGCCATTCAGGACGGCGTTAGCGCGGAGGCGGGTCTGCGGCCCAGGCCGCGGACTTCGAAGCCGACGCGGCGCAGCACGTCGGCGTCGAGCAGGTTGCGGGTGTCGATCACGATGCGGCGCTCGACCAACTCAGCTAGCCGACCCCAGTTCAGGAGCCGGAATTCGGGCCATTCGGTGAGCACCACCAAAGCGGTGGCGCCGGAGGCGACCTTGAGTGGGTCATCGGTGACCTGTAGGTCGTCGGTGACGCCGGGCACGGCGGCGGGTACCCCGGGGTCGTAGCCGATCAGATCGGCGCCCTCGGCGGCCAGCAGCGTGGCCACCGTCAGGGCCGGGGAGTCACGCAGGTCATTGGTGCCGGCCTTGAAGGTCAACCCGAGCAACCCGACTCGCTGCCCAGCCAACGATCCGCCGACGGCGTCGCGGATCTTGTCGACCATCCGGTGCTGCTGGCGGGTGTTGGTGTCCAGGCTGGCCTGCAGGAGTGTGAAGTCGAAGCCCACCGCGGCGCACACCTGGAGCAGCGCGTAGGTGTCCTTGGGTAGGCAGGACCCGCCCCAACCGGGGCCTGGCTGCAGGAAAGCCTGCCCGATCCGCCGGTCATAGCCGATGCCCTCGGTGACGTCCAGCACGTCGGCCCCGAATCGCTCGCACAGCTCGGCAATGGTGTTGACGTAGGACAGCTTCATCGCCAGGAAGCAGTTCGCCGCGTACTTGACCAGCTCGGCGCTGGCGGCGTCGGTGAGCACCGTCGGCGCGCCTAGCCGGGCATACAGCGCCGCGACCCGCTCCGCGGCGTCCTGTGCGTTGGAGCCCACTACGATGCGGTCGGGATTGAGGAAGTCCTCCACCGCCGAACCCTCCCGCAAAAACTCGGGATTGCTGACCACCGCCACGTCCGGACGGGCCAGCAATCGCGCGGTGCGCGCTGCGGTGCCCACCGGCACGGTCGACTTGTTGACCACCACGCAGCCCGTCGGCAGCAGTGCTCGCACCTCGGTGGCCACCGCTTCCACCGCCGACAGGTCTGCCGCACCGCCGGCACCCATCGGAGTGGGCACGCAGAGGAAGATCACCTCCGCCGCGTCGGGTCCCTGACCGACCGCAGCGGCGGCTCCCACCACGAACCGCAACCGGCCAGCGGCCAGACCCTGCGCCACCAGCTCGGGCAGTC
>JAFAXZ010000047.1 GCA_019240665.1 Pseudonocardiales bacterium
TGGCCTCGTCGATCACACCGAGGCCCTCGATGCGCATCTCGGTGAGCACGGGCCGCACCCTAGCGCGCCGCGCGCACTCCGCAGGGCAGCCCGCCCCTCAGCCCGATCGGGGGCCTCGCCAGCCCTGCACCGGCAACTCGAACTTACGCACCAGCCGATCGGTGAACGGGCAGTCGTGCAGGCGCACCAACCGGATCGGGGTAACACCACGGACCACCTCGATCCGGGTGCCCGCTGGCAGCGCAAAAGTCCGGCGCCCATCGCAGCAGAGCACCGCAGCATGCCCCTGCGGATCGGTCTCCACCGCGACCATCGAGTCCGGCGACACCACCAGTGGGCGGGCGAACAGCGCATGCGCGTTGCTGGGGACCACGACGAGCGCATCGACGTCCGGCCACACTACGGGTCCACCTGCGGAGAAGGCATAGGCGGTGGACCCGGTGGGGGTGGCGCAGAGCACGCCGTCGCAACCGAACCCAGAAACTGGCCTGCGGTCCACCTCGAGCACCACGTCGAGGATTCGTTCCCGCCTGCTCTTCTCGACGCTGGCCTCGTTGAGCGCCCAGGTGCGGGCCAGCGTGGACCCGTTGAGGCTGGCGGTGACGTCGACGGTCATCCGCTCGTCAACGAGGTAGTCACCGTTGACGACGGCGCGTACGGCCTGATGGAGGGAGTCGAGATCGGCCTCAGCGAGGAAGCCAACCCGACCGAGGTTCACCCCCAGCAGCGGAACGCCGCATGGCCGGGCCAGTTCGGCGGCCCGCAACAGAGTGCCATCGCCGCCGAGAACCACCACGAGATCCACGCCCGCGGCAGCCTCCGGCCCGGTAGGCACCTCGTGGTCGTGCAGCGCGGGATCGAGGTGCGCGGTCTCCTTGGCGAGCACCCGCAAGCCGATCCCCGCCTTGCCCAGTCGGTGCGCGACCTGCTCGGCAGTGCGCAGGTTCTCCGGGTGCCCAGTGTGCAACACCAGCAGGACCTCACGTCCGAACCTCATTGCGGCCCCCTCCGCACGGCGGCGCGCACCAGCTCCTCGGCCGGACGCAGCGGATCGGCCGCACCATGGCGCAGCCACAAGAAGTATTCGACGTTGCCGGACGGTCCTGGCAGTGGGCTCGCGGTGGCGTCAACCAGGTAAAGCCCGAGGTTGGCCGCGACCGCCAGCACGTCCAGCATGGCCTGTGCCCGCAGCAGCGGGTCACGAACCACACCGCCAGCGCCCAGGCGTCCGCGGCCAACCTCGAACTGGGGTTTAACCATTGGTAGCAGGTCGCCTTCCGGTCTGGTGCATCCGACCAAGGCGGGCAGTGCCAGGCGCAGGGAGATGAACGACAGGTCAGCCACGGTCAGATCGACGGCACCACCGATGGCTTCAGGCCGCAGTGTCCGCACGTTCGTCCGATCATGCACCTGGACCCGTTCGTCAGTGCGCAAGGACCAGGCGAGCTGCCCGTAGCCGACGTCGACCGCGACCACCTCCCGGGCTCCGCGGTCCAGCAGCACGTCGGTGAAACCACCGGTGGAGGCACCGGCGTCCAGACAGCGCCGACCCGCCACGACCGGGCCTCCGCCGATCAGGCCACCCAGCGCGCCCAGGAGCTTTCGGGCGCCCCGCGACACCCAGCGGGGTTCATTTTCCGCCCGAACCAGCAGCGGGGTGTCTGCGTCGACTCCGGTGGCCGGCTTCGTGGCCGTCACCCCACCGACCCGGACCCGACGCTGCGCGACGAGCTCAGCGGCGTGATCGCGGGATCGGGCCAGACCACGCCGCACCAGCTCCGCGTCCAGTCGGGCCCTGCGCCCCATCTCAACCTCCGGGCCACCTAAACCTCGTCGATGCTGGACAGGGCCGCGGTAAGCGAGTTGTGCGCGGCACTGAAGCGCGCCACGTGATCCGCGGTCGGAAGCTCATCGAGATCCTGCAGCCCGGCAAGCGCGTCGGTGATGCCGGTAGGGGTGGGTGGGGATGGCTGGGACGTCATCTAGCTGGTCTCCTGGCCGCTCGGGTCCCCGCTAACGCTATCGAGCCAACGCTACCGAGCGGCGAGCACCCTGACGAACCGCGATCACCGAACGACCTCGCCAAGGCCCACCACATCCAATACCGTGGCGGCGGTGTCGTCGCACGCGTGCACTTGCACCGGTCCGGTGCGCTCGACCCACCAAGCGGCGCACAGCGCCCGCAATGCGTCAAGAGGGTCGCCCGCGGCCCCGCCGCCGTGCAGTAGCAGGGCGCCATCGGCCAACTCGACGCGCCAGCCGGGCCGGGCCTGGATCCGGGTCTTCTCCAGGGACCCGCGCAACACCCGGAGGTCGGCGCCGAGGTGACCGGGGCGCTGCTCTGGTGGCGCCGCAAGCAGTGCGACGGCATCAGCGACCCCGGACAACACCAGCAGCGAATCCAGCCCAGCGGCCCGCGCCCCGGCGATGTCGGTGTCTAGCCGGTCGCCGACCACCAGGGGTCGCTGCGCACCGATGCGGTTCACGGCCGCATCGAGTAGCGGGCGCGCTGGCTTACCCGCCACCGTGGGCTTCCGATCGGTAGCAGCCCGCAACGCCGCCACCATGGCACCGTTGCCGGGTAGCAGACCCCGCTCGGTGGGCAACGTAGGATCAACGTTGCACGCGATCCACGTTGCGCCGCCGCGGATCGCCAGGCACGCTTCTGCCAGCTGAGCCCACCCAGTCTCCGGAGAGTGGCCCTGTACGACTGCGGCCGGTCGTTCAGACGCCGCGACCACCGGCCGGAGCCCGACCGACCGTACCGCGACAACCAGCGCTTCGGCGCCGACAACCAGGACGGCAGCACCAGCTGGAAGCTGGGTTGCCAGCAAAGCCACCGCAGCCTGACCGCTGGTGACGACCTCCTCCGGAGCGGTACGGACACCCAGTGCGGTGAGGTGCTGGGCAACTTCCTCGGGCGCCCGCGATGCGTTGTTGGTGATGAACTGCACCGCCCGTCCGGCCCGGCGCAGCTCATTGACCACATCCGGCGCCTCCGGCACGGCCTGGGCTCCCCGGATCACGGTGCCGTCCAAGTCGAGCAGCACCCCGTCGTAACCGTTCAGCGGCCCGCTCACTCCGGTTCCGACCGCTCACTGAGCTCGACCGCGCGCTGCGCCGCGTCCGTCGCTTCCTCGACGTCGGCTTCGGCCGCAGCCAGGAACCAGCGGATCGCGTCCTGCTGTCGACCAGCGGCGAGCAGGTTGTCCGCGTATGCGTACCGCAGTCTGGCCCGCCAGGGCTCCTCCCCTGCCGTATCCAGGTCCGGCCCCTGCAGCGCAACCACCGCAGCATCGAACTGACCGAGGTCGCGCCGTGCCCCGGCCGCCACGATCCGCAGCTCGACCGCCTCGTCAGTGCCGAGCCGCCCGGCCTCTGGACTCCGCGCAATCTCCAAGGCGCGCTCTGGGCGTCCCAGCGCGCGCTCACAATCAGCCAGCACCGCCAGCCGACCGGGATCACCGCCTAGTCGACGCGCCGCGCGCAACTCTGCTAACGCCTCGGACCATTCTCCGGCGTGATAGGCGGCAAGCCCGGCAGCCTCCCGAACGGCAGCGACCCGACCCGCCTTGCTGCGCGCGAACCGAGCGTGCGCAAGGGCCAGTTGCGGGTCTTCGTCTAGCGCGCGCGCTACCATGATCAGATGACTCCCGACCAGGTCGGCCAGACCCCTCGGCAGTGTCAACAGTTCCTTGCGAACTTCTCGGTCCAACTCGCTGGCATCCGCATCCACGGGGAGTTCTGGACGCGGTAGATCAGAGCCCGCCGTCCCGTCCACGCCATCGTTCCGGTCCGCATCTCCGGTCGGATTCGGTCCGGCTGACACGGTCGTAAATCCTCTCGTTGCTCGCAGAGTTAAAGGGGCCCCTGGGTGTGGTGGGGCCCCTTTTTGTGGGGGGGTGTGTTCGGCGGTGTCCTACTCTCCCACACCCTGGCTGGTGCAGTACCATCGGCGCTGGAGGGCTTAGCTTCCGGGTTCGGGATGGGTCCGGGCGTTTCCCCTCCGCTATGGCCGCCGTAACGTGTGTGGAGTTGTGTGGCGGGGTTGTGGGGTCCGGCCGTACTCCGGGAACTGCGCAGTGGA
>JAFAXZ010000079.1 GCA_019240665.1 Pseudonocardiales bacterium
GTGGTGCTGGCCGCCGGCACCGGCCTACGGCAAGGCGAAGCATTCGGGCTCACAGCAGACCGAGTGAACTTCCTCAAACGCTGCCTCACCGTGGACCGTCAACTCCTCGGCCAGGAAAACGGACGGCCCCGGTTTGGTCCGCCCAAGACAGCGGCCAGCGTGCGCACCGTGCCCTTGCCCGATGTGTAGCAAAGGCCCTCGCCGAGCACTTACGGCTGTTCGGTACCGGCCCGGAGGGGTTGCTGTTCGTCGATGACGACGGGCGTCCGCTGCTGCGGCCACGGTTCTCCCGGTTCATCTGGCGCCCAGTAGTGGCCGCCGTCGAAGCAGTCCCCCAGGGGACCGGGATGCACGAACTGCGGCACTTCTACGCTTCCCTGCTCATCCGCCACGGCGAGTCGGTCAAGACGGTGCAGTCCCGGCTGGGGCACGCCACCGCTGCTGAGACCCTCGATACCTACTCGCATCTGTGGCCGGATGCGGACGACACGACGCGGACGGCCATCGATTCCGTGCTCAAGATCCTGCTGCGGATACTGCGCGGACAAAAGCAGCTCAGTGACAGCGTTTTCGCTGGTCAGGAGCTTGGGGCGGACGAGCTGGCCGGTAAGCCGGATTCTGTGCACCGGGCGCCTTGCAGCGTCCCGGCCGGCGGTCATCCATCTCGGCCTGCCGTCGCCGGCAGGCTCCAGCGGCCTACCCGCAGGCATCGGGCGGGCCACCCTCGATCGCCTGCGCAGCGCGCCGAAGCCGGCGTGCCTTTTGGCCTTGCTCCGGGTGGGGTTTACCGAGCCGTCCCGGTCACCCGGGACGCTGGTGGTCTCTTACACCACCGTTTCACCCTTACCCCGCTCGCGCGAGGCGGTCTCTTTTCTGTGGCACTGTCCCGCGGGTCACCCCGGGTTGCCGTTAGCAACCACCCTGCCCTGAGGAGTCCGGACTTTCCTCGACGGGCCCGTCACCAAGCCCGACGCGACCGCCCAGCCAGCTCGTCCGCCCCACTAGCATAGGTCCCCCACAGCGGGTTAGCGTGGCGCCTCGTGCCCGCCGCCCACCTTGCCCTACTGGTCATCACGGGCGTCCTGGCTGGCACAGTCAACGCCCTGGCAGGTGGCGGGTCGCTGCTGCTGTTCCCAGCACTGCTGGCAGTGGGCTTCCCACCGCTTGCGGCGAATGTCACCAATTCGGTCATTCAGTGCTCCGGCAGCGCAGGCCTGGCGCTGGGCAGCCGACGGGAGCTGCGTGGGCAGCAGGGCCGAGTGCTGTCCGCCACCGGCGTCGCGGTGGCGGGCTCGCTGGTGGGCAGCCTGCTGCTGCTGGTGCTACCCGCCACCGTGTTCGACGCCGTGGTACCCGCGCTGGTGGCGCTGGCCAGCGTGTTGCTTGGCGTGCAGCCGTGGCTTGGCCGATGGATCGGCGAGCCCGAATCCGATACCCCGGATTGCCGCACGGTCTTACTGCCTGCGGTGTTCTTTGCCGCGATCTACGGTGGCTACTTCGGCGGGGCGCTCGGCGTCGTCTTGATCGCGGTGCTTGCCCTCACTGCGCAGGACGATCTGCGCCGGCTCAACGCCGTCAAGGGGGTGCTCTCACTGATCATCAGTGTGGCCAGCGCGGGCGTGTTCGCGATTGGCGCGCCGGTGGACTGGCTGGTCGTCGCGCTGCTCGCCCCCGCCAATCTGGTCGGGGGCTTCCTCGGTGCGAAACTCGCCGGTCGGCTGCCCGCACCGGCGTTGCGAGTCGCGGTGGTCGTGGTGGGCGTGGCGGTGTCGATCTACTTGTTCACCAGGTGACCGGTGTCGTTGACTAGCCTTACTGTGGCGGGACCATCGGGATAGAACTCCGCCACCGAAAGCGATGCGACATCCAGGTGCAACCGGTGCAGCAGCGACGGTCCGGCGTCCAGTGCCATCCGCAGCAGTGCCTTGATCGGCATCACGTGGCTGACCACGATCAGGGTCGCAGCGCCGTGCTCGGCGATCAGCTGGTCACGCACCCGGCGCACCCGGCGGTGCACCGCATCCATGCTCTCGCCGCCTGGTGGAGCCAACGAGGTATCGGTGAGCCACCTTGTGTGCAGATCCAGGTCTCGAGCTCTGGCCTCGGCGAAGGTCAGTCCCTCCCAGACCCCGAAATCGGTCTCGATCAATCCATCGTGGACGGTGAGCGGCACACCCAGCGCGTCGGCCACGGGCTTGGCGGTTTGCCTCGCCCGCAGCAACGGCGAGGTGACTACTGCAGCGACACCATCGGTGGTGGCCAGACGCGCGGCCGCAGCGGTGGCCTGGCGCTCCCCCAGCTCGGTCAGCGGCAGCCCCGCGCGCCCGGAGTAGCGGCGCTGCGCGGAATGCGCCGTCTGCCCGTGCCGCAGCATCAGCAGCCGGGTCGGAGAGCCAGTGGCACCGGTCCAATGCGCCAGCGGCGCATTCTGGGCCCCGGTCTGGGCCTCCGGCTTACGGATGACGCCGGCCTGGGCGTCCATCGCTTCGTTGGCCAGCCGGTCGGCGTGCACGTTGCGGTCCCGGGGCACCCAGGTGTATCGGACGTCGCCGAGTTGGCGGGCCAGCTCGGCCGCCTCACTGGCCAGCGGTCGCAGGTGCGGTTGCTTGACCTGCCAGCGCCCGCTCATCTGCTCGACGACCAGCTTGGAGTCCAGCCGCGCCTCGGCGGACTGCGCACCCTCCTTGACCGCGGCGCGGAGCCCGGCGATGAGACCTGAATACTCGGCGACGTTGTTGGTGGTGGTGCCCAGTCCCCCAGAAGCCTCAGCGAGTAGCTGCCCGGTGTCGGCGTCGCGCACCACCGCCCCGTACCCGGCCGGCCCAGGATTTCCCCGCGAGCCACCATCCGCCTCAATGATCACACGTCGACTCACAGACCGGACTCTCCTCATAGACCAGGTTGGGAGGTACGCACCAGTACGACACCACATTCCTCGCAGCGCAGTACCTCGTCGGGGGCTGCCTCCCGCAGGTGGCCGATCGCAGTGCGGTCCAGCTCCAGCCGGCAGGCGCCGCACCGGCGCTCGCGCAGCAACGCCGCGCCGGTCCCGTTGCGGGCCCGGATCCGCTCGTAGAGCGCCACCAGGTCCGCGGGCAGCTCGCCGATGAGGGCGCGGCGCTCTTGTCGAGCGTGCTCCTCAGTGGACCCTAATTCCGTTAGTGCCTCATCCCGGCGGCGGGTGGCATCGAAACGCCGACGCTCGATGCCAGCCAGCGCAGCACGGCCTTGCTCGAGGTCGGTGACGGTGGCCTCGCGCCGCTCCATCACCTCAAGCAAATCGTCTTCCAGCACGGTCTGGCGACGTCTCAGGGTCGCCAACTCGTGTTGCAGATCTTCCAGCTGTTTACCCGAGGAGATCGACCCGGAGTCGAGCAGGCCCTGGTCCCGGTCCTCCCGGGCGCGCACCTGGTCAATTTCGGCCTCCAGCTTGCGGATATCGCGGTCTAAGTCCGACACCGCCGTCTCCACCGCGACCAGCGAGTCCCGGGCGGACAGCAGGTCTGCCTCGGCGTGCTCGACCTCGGCCAGCTCGGGCAACGACCGGCGGCGGTGCGCGGAACGGGTCAGCTCGGCGTCCACCGCGGCCAAGTCAAGCAGCCGGCGTTGTGCGGCGGGATCGGCGTTCACCGCGAGGGCCTCCCAGGTGGTTGCGCCGAGCCGATCCTCCAGGGATCGGTGCGACGGTACGAAACGTGGACATCGACCGTACCGCCGAGACCACCGCTGCGGCCTGCGCGCACCACGTCACGCGCGACAGCACTCATAACGTCGCCTCTGCCGGGGCCAGCACGGCACGCAGCCCGTCCATGAGCAACGTGGCAATCTCGGGAGGTCGGACCGCGACCCGCAGGTGGTTGGGAGACAGGCCGGGAAACGTGTCAGCGCGCCGCACCGCGATGCCGGCATCGGCAAGCGCGGTCCGGACCCGCTCACCACCTGGCACGTGCAGCAGTAGGAAAGGGGCCGCAGCCGGCTGGTGGACCGTGACGCCGGGCAGGTCAGCCAGCTGGCGGACCATCCATTCCCGATGCCGCACGGTCTGCGCAGCCGCAGCAGCGGCTTCGGCGACCGCGGCCGGGGAGCTGCATGCCCGCACCGCTTCCAGTACCAGCGTGCCGACCGGCCACGGCGGGCGGGATGCGGACAGCCGAGCGAGCAGATCGGGCGACCCCAGCGCGTAGCCGGCACGCAGCCCCGGCAGGGCCCAGGTCTTGGTGAGGCTTCGGAACACCAGCAGGTCGGGAGTGTGGCGATCGGCTGCCAATGATTCCCGTTCCCCGGGTACCGCGTCGGCGAATGCTTCATCCACCACGAGCACCCGCCCCGGCCGGGCCAGCGCGCGCAGGACCTCAGCCGGATGCAGCACGGAGGTCGGGTTGGTGGGGTTGCCGAGCACGACGAGGTCAGCCTCTGCGGGGATCTGTACTGGCTTCAGCCGGTGCGCAGCGTCGGTGAGCACTCGATTGACGGGGATGCCGGCCCGGTGCAGCGCCACCTCGGGTTCGGTAAACGATGGGTGGACCACCGCGGCTGACCGAGGCACCAGCGCGGGCAGCAGGGCGAAACCCTCCGCGACTCCACCGAGCACGAGCACCTCAGCAGGATCGCGGCCGTGCCGGGTGGCTACCGCAGCGCGGGCGGCGACGTCCTGCGCAGCGCAGGGGTAACGACCGAGCTCGTCCAATGCCGCGACCAGCCGCTCGCGCAACCACGTCGGAGGCCCGTTGCCGCGCACGTTCACCGCGAAGTCGAGCAAGCCCGGCGCGGCGTCGACATCGCCGTGGTGCCGCAGCAACCGGTCCATCGACCTGCAACGCTAGCGGGTGCGCGTCAAAGAGTCAGGATGGCAGCCACACCCACGCGGCGGTCCGTTGCTACTGGCACTCCGACTAATGGCCACAAAAATTCACATCCCCAGCTCTTGGCTGACCCTCGACCGCGTTCCTACGGTCGAGATGCTCGTTCGATCGGGATAGATGTGCGACTGTAAGCATATCAGGCGGCTGTGTGTTTGCACGCGCACTTCGACGATTCCTTCATCGACTGCGCCTCGGCTACGTTCAACCTGAGCTTAGGCTACAATCACCCGCAGTCGTTTCGGCTATCAAGGAGCAGTCGCAGCGGCTGATTCACGTGACCTCGAGTTTCCAAACCGAGCCAGTCACTGAGCTCGCGGCGCGGCTTGTCGATCCGGCACCCAAGCGGCTCACGGAGGTATCTGACACCTCGAAGGCGGAATGACCACGATGACCAGCGCTCCGACCGCCTCCCGCCGAGCCTTGATCTTCGACATCGGCGGGGTGGTGATCGATCGGAACCCCTGCCATCTGTTCGACGAACTCATCCACGATTCGGCTCGCCGACGCCAGTTCCTCACCGAGGTGTGCCCTCCGGAGTGGAACGCCGAGCTTGACCGCGGGCGCCGGTTCGCCCCCGCCGTCGCAGACCGTGCTGCCACCTTTCCCGAATGGTCAGCTCTCCTGGCAGATATCGAACCCCACATTGCTCGGTGGGTGGATGTGTACATTCCCCTCGACGGAGAAGAACATCCACCGACCAGAATATCGAGCTGACAGTGCATCCAATCATCTCCTCCGAGGGTACGGACCGTCCTGCCGCCGACGAGGACGAAATCGAAGCGGCCTATCAGTGGTGGGTCGACGGCGGTCGGGTCAGACGTGCATCAGTTCGGGCGGCACGCGCAGGGCGTGCCGCTCCTCGGGCAGGCCGACCACGTCAGGGTGCAGGATGCGCGCGAGGATCTCGGCCCCGTCGATCACCCGCGGACCCGGCCGGCTGAAGTACGAGGTCGCGTCGAGCGCCCACACGTTGCCGTTCCGGACCGCGGGCAACTCCGGCCAGCAGGCGGGAAGCCGGGCCCTGGGCAGCGCATGCAGCGTATCGGCCGTGGAGAAGCCGCAGGGCGCCAGCACGATCGTCTCCGGAGCGTAGCCGCTGATCTCCTCGGCCGTGGTTGTCCGGGAGACCCCACCTGCAGTGCCGAATGTCGGGTCGCCGCCTGCGACGCTGACCTGCTCGGGCACCCAGTGACCCGGCGCAAAGGGAGGCTCCAGCCACTCGAGGACCAGGGTACGTGGGCGGCGAGTGACCCCGGATACCGACGCGGCCAGCGCGTCGAGGCGGGCGCGTAGGCCGCTCACTAAAGTATCCGCCTGGGCGTTGCGGTCGGTCAGCTCGCCGACGGTGACGATGTTGGCCAGAATGTCGGCGATCGTGGTCGGCTCCAGCGAGACCACGGTGACGTCGGCATCCAGCAGGCGCGCAGCCTGCTCCACTGTGCGGTAGCTCACTGCGCAGACGTCGCAGAGTTCCTGGGTCAAGATCAGGTCGGGGGCGAGGGATCGCAGCCGGACCTCGTCGAGGTCGTAGATGCAGCCATGCCCGTCCAGCTGCGAGCGCACCGCGTGGTCGATCTCCGCGCTGCTCATGGCCTGGTGTGAGATGCGACTGGCGGTCAGCTGGGGCTTGCGGTTGACGCCACGTGGGTAGTCGCATTCGTGGGTCACGCCGACCAGCGAGTCGGCCAGTCCCAGCGCGCAGACGATTTCGGTCGCGGACGGCAGCAACGAGACGATCAGGGGCGTCCGTGTCGTCATCACCTCCACCTTACGCGCGCTGGCCCGACCGTCTCATGGATGCTTGTGCACCTTGCTAGCCCGCTCGCGCACGGTCATATGGATGCTTGTGCACTTCTCCGCCCACGTGCAGCTGCTCCAGGCGAGATCGCCTGGCCAGCCGCAGGGGCGTCCTCGCTGGAGAATCGGTCACACTAGGCGGCGTGGATAGGTCAGGCCGCCCGAGGCGTTACCATGTGTGCTTCGTATGCACGGGGAACATCTGCCGCTCCCCGATGGCCGAGACCGTCTTCGCTGACGCGCTGCGCCGGGAGGGCCTGGCCCACCGAGTGCGGGTGAGCAGCGCGGGAATGGGGAACTGGCACGTCGGCGACCCCGCCGATCCACGCGCCGCCGAAACGCTGCGCCGGGCTGGTTACACCTGCGAGCATGTCGCCGCGCAGCTCGACCCGCAACACCTGTCCGCTGACCTGCTGGTGGCGCTGGACTACGGTCATCTTGCGGCGCTGCGCCGGCTGGTCGCCGAACCGAACCGGGTGGTACTGCTGCGATCGTTCGACCAGTCCGCTGGGAGAGATCTCGACGTGCCCGATCCCTACTACGGTGGTAAGCACGGCTTCGACGACGTGCTCGGCATGGTGCGCGCGGCGGTACCGGGGCTGCTGGCGTGGGTGCGCCACCGGCTATGAGCCCAGCCGCCGAGTCCGTCGCCGCGATCACCGGTCAGCCGGTGCGGGCCGCGACACCCCGCGGCGTCATCTGGCTGGTCGAGTTGGGCGACGGCCGTACCGTGGTGGCCAAACGGGGAAAATCGGGGCAGGCGATGGCCGAGGCGGCTGGACTGCGCTGGTTGCGGGTACCCGGTGGCCCGCCGGTCCCGCAGGTCCATGGACACAACGAGCACTGGCTGGTCACTGAACACATACCGGCCGGCCGAACGGACGGCGCCGCAGCCGAGCGGCTCGGGCGTCAGCTCGCCGCGCTGCACACCGCGGGCGCCCCGGCTTTCGGCGCGCCACCCCCCGGGGGACCGCGGCAGGCGTGGATCGGCGCCGCTCCGATGGCCAACGTCACCGCAGCCGAGTGGCCGCAATGGTACGCCGAGCATCGGGTGTTGCGTTATTTGCGCGCCGCGGTGGACCGTGGCGCGATGGGCGCCGCCGGAGCCCGCGCCGTGCACCGGGCCTGCGAGCGCGTCGACGAGCTGGCCGGACCCGCTGAGCCGCCAGCCCGGCTGCATGGCGATCTGTGGTCGGGCAACGTGCACGCTGGTGCTGACGGGCGGGCGTGGCTGCTCGACCCAGCTGCGCACGGCGGGCACCGGGAAACCGATCTGGCGATGCTCGCCCTATTCAGCTACCCATACCTGGAACGGGTGCTCGCCGGCTACACCGACGTCGCCCCGCTGGCGCCCGGCTGGCAACAGCGTGTCCCACTGCACCAGTTGTTTCCGCTACTGGTGCATGCGGTGCTGTTCGGTGGCGGCTACGGCGCAAGCGCGGCCGCCACCGCGCGGGCGGCGTTGGGGTGAGCACCGGTTACCGTGGTGATATGCGGTGGCGGTTCCTGCTGCGCCCCGGCTGGGTGGCGCTGACGGCGGTGGTGATCTGCTTCTCCGTCGCGGCATTCACCGTGCTCGCGCCGTGGCAGTTCCGCCGCGCGGCGGAACGGGCGGACCGTAACAGCGGCATTGCGAGTTCTTTCACGACCCCACCGCAGCCGCTGCGCAGCGTGCTCGCTGCCCACACCGCGCCCACGCAGGGCACCGAGTGGCGGCAAGTGCAGGTCACCGGGCACTACCTGCCCAACGCTGAAATGGTCGTCCGGCTGCGCACCGTGCAGGGTGAGCCAGCATACGAGGTGCTGATTCCGCTTCGGTTAGCCGACGGATCGAGCATCCTGGTGGACCGTGGTTATCTGCGGCCGGCCGAGGGAGTGCGGATACCTGAATACCCTCCGGTGCCGAGTGGCGAGGTGACCGTGACCGGACGGCTGCGAGCCGACGAACAGGACCCGCAAGGCGGCGAGGTCGTACAGCAAGATGGTCACCGGCAAGTGTACGCGGTGAGTACCCGCACCGTGAGCGCCGCCACCGGGGTGCGACTCGAGCCAGGCTACCTCCAGCTGGTGGACGGTGCCCCCGGGGTGCTGTCCGCGCTGCCACTGCCGCAACTGGACGCCGGACCATCTTTCGCCTACGCACTGCAGTGGATAGCTTTCGGCTCGATGGCCCCGCTGGGGCTGGGCTACTTCGCCTGGCGGGAAGCGACCGAATGGCGCCGCGAGGACAATCGGTTACCGGATACGGACGACACAGACGATCCGCACGATCCACCCATGGCTGCACTTGCCGACCGGTACGGCCGCTGAGTCATTGCAGCCAGCGCCGCACACAGCGCCGCAGCCGCGAGCCCGATAACTCGGGACAGCTCGACTCCTCGGGTGACATCACCGGCATCGGGGGTGCGGCCGTGACCCAGTATCGGGCGCTGCTCCGTGCCATGCGGGTAGACTGTCCGGCCCCCCAGCCGCACCTCCAGCGCACCCGCGAACGCCGCCTCAACCTGCCCGGCGTTAGGGCTGGGATGTGCGGCCGCGTCGCGCCACCAAGCTTGCCACGCCCCGCCTGCCGAACCGCCCACTAGCGGCGCGCACAGGGTGGTCAGCACGGCGGCGGCTCGGGACGGCAGCAGGTTGGCCAGGTCGTCCAGCCGCGCCGCGGCCCAACCGAACCGCCGGTACCGCGGCGAACGGTACCCGACCATTGCATCCAGGGTGTTGACCGCGCGATAGGCCAGTAACCCGGGCACACCGGCCACCGCGCCCCAGACCAGCGGGGCGACGACAGCGTCGGAGGTGTTCTCGGCGATCGACTCCACGCTTGCCCTTGCCATGCCGTCCAGATCGAGATTGTCCGCGTCGCGGCCGCACAGATGCGGTAGTCGGGTCCGGGCAGTGTCAAGGTCCCCAGCGTCCAGCGCCTGGGCCATCGCGGCGCCTTCCTCGGCCAGCGAGGCCCCACCCAGCGCAATCCAGGTAGCTAGCGCGGTTCCTGCCGCCTGTACGGCAGCTCGCCTGCGCCCGGCGCATTCCAGCAGGCCACCGACCGCTGCCGCGGCACCGACCAGGGCGCCGGTGTAGACCAGTCCGGCCAGCCGGTGTTCGGCGTAGCAGGCGCGTTCGGCCATCGCGGCGAGCCGCCCGAAAGCAGCCACCGGATGATGGTGGCGCGGATCGCCGAATGCCGCGTCGGCAGCGACCCCGAGCAGCAATCCGACCGCCCGCGCTGCGCCCACCCCTCGACCCCCAGATGTCCGGACCGACGAAGCGGATACCCTACTGGGGCTCCGGCGCACCCAACCGACGGGTGCTCACCGCCGGCTGAGCCGGCGATCAGGCTCTGGCCGTAGCTCGGCCTTCCGGACTTTGCCCATCTCATTGCGGGGTAGCGCGGGAAGGTAATGCACCACCCGGGGTCGCTTGTGCGGCGCGAGCAGTCTCGCGACGTGCTCCGCGAGTTCCTCCGCAGGGGGCGGCGGATCGTTGGCGGCGACTACCCAGGCCACCACCCGCTCTCCGAGGTCTGGATCCGGCTCCCCGGTCACCGCCACCTCGGTGATCCCCGGATGTTCCAGTAAAGCGTTCTCGATCTCCCCCGCGCCGATCTTGTATCCGCCGCTGGAGATCAGGTCCGTGGCGCGGCGCCCCACCAGCCGCAGGTAACTGTCCGGACCGCGAGTAGCGAGGTCACCGGTGCGAAACCAGCCGTCGCGCATCGCCTTGGCGGTGGCGTCTGGCTGGTTGAGGTAGCCGAGGAACAGCGTCGGACCAGCGACTTCGATCTCGCCAACGGTGTCGTCGTCTGCTGTCTCGAGGATCCCGCCGTGGTCGTCCACCAGCCGCAGCGCCACTGGGTCCAACGGCGGTCCGACGGTGCCCGGCCTGCGCGGCCCGTCGATCCGCACCGCGCAAGTGATCAGTGACTCGGTCATCCCATACCGCTGCACCACGTGCTGACCGGTGGCCGCCGCGATTCGCTGGTGGTCAGAGACGGAGAGCGCAGCCGAGCCCGAGACGAGCAACCGCGCTCGGCCCAGCGCCACGGCGACCTGGGGATCCTGCTCGGCAGCAGCGGCCAGCCGGTGGTACATCGTCGGCACCCCGAACAGCATCGTCGCGAAGCCACCCAGTTCTCGGGCCACCCCGTCGACCGAGAACGAGCCCAGATGGTGCAGCGCGCCTCCGAGCCGCAGCGGTCCAAGCACGCCGAGCACCAGACCGTGCACGTGAAACAGCGGCAGCGCGTGCACCAGGACGTCCTGGGCGGTCCATCCCCATGCTGCGGCCAGCGCGTCGATGTCGGCGGCGAGCGCGCGGCGCGGTAGCACCACACCCTTTGGCGGGCCGGTGGTGCCCGAGGTGTAGACGATCAGTGCTGGCGACTCGGGATCCGGCTCGGGCGGCATCGACCCGCCCTCCGCCCGCAGGTCGACGTCGAGCCGCGGCAGGGCACGCAGCGCACTCGGCAACGTGGCTTCCGGGGCGGTGAGCACCAGCTCAGGAGTCGCGTCGGAGAGGAGGTGCTGCAGCTCGCGGGTTCCCAGTTGGGGATTAACCGGTACCGCAGGCACGCCGGCTGCGAGCGCTACCACCATCGCCACGCAGGTCTCCAGCTCCGGCTGCGCCCAGATCGCGACCCGCCGGGCATCGGACACTCGACACGCCAGTGCCGCGGTTACCACACGCAGCTTCCGATAAGTCACGGAACGCTGCCCGAACCGCACCGCTTCGGCATCGGTGGGCTGACGTAATGGCGGCAACAATGGCGGAGGGCGCACTCGGGGCTCCTTTCAAGGTAATGTCCAATGCTATGGTCGAGCAGCCTGCCATCGTCGATGGTGATGCCCGGCCGTTCGAATGGTGGATGACCTCCAACCTCGCTCTGGGGTTGGCGTTCAACTGCTTTCTACCCGTGTTGCTGCCGTCTTACGTGCTCTCCGCAGGGGGAACAGCCACCGATGTCTGGGTGACGATGTCAATGGCCGGACTGTTTGCCCTGCTGGGACCGTCAATCGGGCGGCTCGCGGGACGGCACCGGGCGCACCGATTAGTGCAGGTGCTAGGCCTGCTGGGGATGGCCGTCGGGCTGGTGGCCCTAGCACTGTCCCACGGTGACTCATTGTCGATCGTGCTTGCCATCGCTGTGATGGGCATCGGCGCGGCGGCGGTGGCAGTCGTAGCTCCTATGTTCATCTTGGCCAGCATTCTGCCCACGGACTTCCAGGCCCGGCAGTTGACCTGGCTGCAGCTTAACTTGGATCTGGGCAAGATTATGGGAGGGCTGCTACTCGGTGCGATGGCGACAGAAAAACTGTCATTCCCTGCTCAGTTCCTCTTCGGCGGGCTCGGCCTAGGGCTGCTCGGCGTGCTGGTGTGGACGACCAGTCGCGGTGCGGCCCGCCGAATCCGCCAACCGGAGATGGATCACACTGCACCGAGCGAGCTATCGCGCACTGTCGTGCCGTGGCGAACACTGCTGCTGTCACTGTTCGGCGTCCCTGTGGTCGCCCAGCTGCTGAGCACTATGACCATGCTGGAGGCGCAGACCTCGACGATACTGACAGTGTCCGGGCTGGCCGGCATCGGTTTGTACTTCCTCGCCGGTCGCTGGATGACCCGCTCCAACCCCGGCCTTGTGTGGGCGACCGCCCACGTCGTGAGGGGCGCCGGAGGCGTCATCCTGGGTGTGCTGAGTCTCACGCGGGGAATGCCCTATCTCGTCGTGTTGGCCGCATTCCTGGTGCTGGAGTCGACTCCCGCCATCGCCTGGCTACTGCAGACCCGGGCGGCAGCCCAGGTCGCTCTCCAGGCGACCGCGGCGGTCACTGGAGCGGTGCGGGCCTCCCGACATATCGTGCCGGCCGGACAACTCGATCAGCGGGCAAGCCGTCACGCCGAGTCCGTCAGCGTCCTGGTTTCCGCGTCGCCGAGTCCGGTGCTGTCCCAGCACGCTTAGTGGTGCTGCCCGCAGGCCCGGCGCAGCGCGGCGACGAGGGCGGCGTCGTCGAGGTGCGGCAGCACGGCGGCGAGGTGGCCGTCCGGGCGGACCAGGTGCACGCTGTCAGCGGCGGCATGCAGCATCTGCCGCACGACTCCGGCCGGGTCGATGGCAGGCAGGGCGTAACCAGTGGCCGGGATACCGGTGCCGGGCAGCGAGAACCACCCGCGCGCGGCGAGTACCACGAATCCGGCCCCGAACAGCTGGCGTAGCCGGGTCACGCCCGGCCGCTCGGGTACCTGGCAGGGTGCGTCCGGGCACAGCACGCCTGGCACCGGGGGACGCGGTATCCCGGGCGCGGTCGGGAAATGCGCCGCGGCCGGGTATGGCGTCGTGAGTGGCGAGTCGAGGTACCAGTAGGGCTCGGCGAGCTTTCCGGAGTCGATCAACCGGCGGGCGTCGGCGTCGTGCACCGCCCGCTTCAGCAGCTGCCGACGGCGAGCTCGGGCGGCTTCGTCCGGCGGCACCAGGAAGTGCATGGTGGCGTTGGTGACTCGCAGGTTCTCCAGCGCTGCGGGCCGCCGCTCCTGGGAGTAGCTGTCCAGCAGCCGCTCGGCGTCGTGACCCGAGACCCAGCCGTGGTGTATCGCAGCGAGCTTCCAGGCCAGGTTCTCCGCATCCTGAACTCCGGAATTCAGTCCCCGGGCACCGAACGGAGCGAACAGGTGGGCCGCGTCCCCGACGAGAAACACCCGCCCGAGCCGGAACTCGTCGGCGACCCGCTCATGGAAGCGGTACACCGACAGCCACACGATCTCGTAGGGCCGCTCCCCCACGATCCGGCGGATGCGCGCGTCCAAGGCACCGGAGGCGCGCTCGGCGGCCAGGTCGAAATCCGCGGGCACCTGCCAGTCGATCCGCCACACTGAGTCCGGCTGCTCGTGCACCAACACCTGGCGCCCAGGGTTCCACTCCGGGTCGAAATGGAACCGCCGCTCGCTGGGGAACGGCAGGTCGGCCCGAACGTCGGCGATGAGGAATTGGTCGGCGAATGAGTGGCCGGGAAAGCGGACGCCGACCATTCGGCGCAGCGCGCTGCGGGCTCCATCGGCTGCGACCACCTGTGCGGCCTGTGCGGCGCACAGCCGCCGTCCGCCGCCGGTAGCCACCTCGACCTCGACCCCGGCGCGATTCTGGGTCAGCGCGACCACCCGGTGGTCGAAGCGCAGGTCCACCAGGGGACTAGCCTCGACTGCGTCGAGCAGGTAGCGCTCAGTGCTGCACTGCGAGAGGTTGATCCACGGCGGTAGCGGCGAGCCGCCTGGATCCGGAAACGTCGTGGTGAACAGTTCATGATCACGGTAAAAGGTGTGCCCTACCGACCAGGTGACGCCTTCGGCGAGCATCGGTGCCGCACAACCGATCCGGTCGAACACCTCGAGTACGTCGCGCTGCAGACAGATCGCCCGTGAGCCCGAGACGTCCGGTCCGGGCGCCGCCTCCAGCACCGTGCAGGGCACCCCCCACTGGGCGAGCAGCAGCGCGGTAACCAGTCCCACCGGGCCGGCCCCGCAGACCAGCACTGGCCGCATCACGTCGACCGCGCGATGTCCCAGACTTCGCGGTCGCCCGGCACGGTCCCCATCACCGGACACTCCCCTACCAGGTCTAGAGGTCTAGAGGTTGCCGCGACGGGCCTGC
>JAFAXZ010000087.1 GCA_019240665.1 Pseudonocardiales bacterium
TGGACGGGGAACCGGTGACGCCGCAGCCGGGCGAGTTCTACGGCGGCTGGATCACCGCGGACGTCGTCGGCCCGTTCAAGGGCGGCCCCGGCAGCGGGGGCTGGTAGCGCACCGTTCGGCGAGGCTGTGATCCGGACCACCGGGGCACTCCCGGGAGTTCCAGCCCGAACTGGTCGAGCACCCGCGCGGCGATGTAGGTGACGATATCCTCGACGGTCGTGGGCCGGGTGTAGAACGCGGGTACCGGGGGGACGATCACCGCGCCCATCCGGGACAGGGCGAGCATGTTCTCCAGGTGGATCTCGGAGAGCGGGAGCTCTCGGGGCACCAGCACCAACCGGCGTCGTTCCTTGAGTGTCACGTCGGCCGCGCGCGGTATCAGACCCTCGCCGTATCCGGTTCGCACCGCAGCGAGGGTCTTCATGCTGCATGGTGCGATGATCATTCCGTCGGTGTGGAAAGATCCGCTGGCTATCGGTGCGGCAACGTGGCCGCAGCCGTGTACCCGGTCCGCCAACTGGTAGACCTCGGCCGCGCTCAGGTCGGTTTCCATTTCCAGCGTCGCGCGTCCCCACCGGCTGAGCACCAGGTGAGTCTCGACCCCGAGGGTGCGCAGCCCACGGACGATTCGCACGCCGATCACCGAACCGGTCGCGCCGGTGATCCCCACCACGAGTCTCACCGCACTGATCCCTGCACGAGTGCCGGAAAGCTTCGCTTCGTCGAGTGTCGAAGGCGATACGGGATCGTGGCGTCGATGAACGATCGGGCGCTGCCGCCGTCGGCTCCCCGGGCCTGTCCCCACTCCGGCCGTTGCGAGGGATCCATCGGCAACGGCCGGTACCCCGGCAGGGTGATGCAGTCGGTGCCGAGGTTCGAGCGGGTGGTGATGGCCCAGCAGACATCCTCGGTGGAGGTGATGTCGACGTCGTCGTCGGTGAAGACGATCACCTTGACGAACCGGTGCCGGTCGAAGATGCACCGGGCGATCCTGCCCAGTCGGCCGTCCGCCGCTTCGGAATCCTTCCGCACGGCGATGACGAGGAGCAGCATTCCACCGCCGGCCGCGCAGTAGTGCAAATCTGTGATCATCCGCCAGTCATGGTCGGACCCGGCCAGCGCCACCGAGAGCGCGCCGGCCAGGCCGAGGATCACCGACTGCTCCCGGCCGGGCCCGATCACCGCCTGGTAGATCGGCGCGAGCCGGCTGGTCAGCGCGGTCACCGTCACCACCGGCAGCGCTGTCCTGGCTTCCCCGTCGTAGCCGAGGAACTCCGGTAGCGACACCGATGGTGCTCCCTGGAGGGTCTCGTCGGCGACCGACTGGTCGAGGTATCCCTCGAGCACGATCTCGGACTCGGCGAGCACCGGGAGCGGCTGGCTGATCGCCGGCGCGGTGCTGATCGCGGCCCCGGCCAGCGCCCCAGCTATGGCGAGTTTGCTGACCCCGACCGGCAGCGCGGCGGTGCTCAGCGCGGAGGCCAGCATCGCTGCCGGCGGGGCGCCGATGCTGATGCCGACCGGGAGTCTGCTGCCGGCCCGCAGCGCAGCCTCGTACAGCTCGCGCAGCCGTCTGCCCGGCACCATCCAGATCGCCAGCCGGTTGCCCTCCAGCACGAGCATGCGATGCGTCGACAGGGTGAGCTCGCCACGGTCCTGATCCTGCGCGTGCACCAGGCCCATCGTCAGATACGGGCCTGCGTCGCGGGGCGTGGCACGCAGCACGGGCAGCGTGCGGAGGTCGAGGCGGCCGGTCTCGATTCGCTGTTGGCAGGCGGCGGCGCACCCGGGTTGTGGTGGCTGCAGCTCGTCGAGCAGGCGGGTCACCGTGGCGAGGTTCGTCCTTTTGGCAAGCCCGGGAAACCAGCCACGTACCCGGTCCGCGCAGCCGTAGAGGCCCAGCAGCACCGGGATGGGCGAGTCCGGCACCGCATACTGCACGACCTTCTCCGGACGGGATATGGAGGTGGCCGGTATTCCGGCGAATCTGGCCGCGAAATTGCTCGCGATGTGATCTGTGGGCAGCGCGGCGTCAACGATCACGTAGTCCTGCGGGGTATGGCGTCGTACCGATTCCAGGGCGTCGCGCAGGGCGAGGGCGGGTGAGCTGGTCATGTGATCTCCGGGTCGAGGCGGGTGCCGCGGTGTCGGTCGAATTCGGCGAACCAGGCTCGGGGGCTGCTCGCCCGCAGCAGGGCCGTGCCGACCAGCAGCCCGGCGTAGCCGGAGTTGACCAGGCGGGCGGCGGTGACGGGCAGCGGGTACCGCTGCCCGTCACCGCCGCGAGCAGCGCCAGGCTGCGTCCGAGGTCACCGCGATCACGTTCTCGGCCGCGGATGTCCTTGTTGTTCACTGCGACGATGCAGTCCGGGCCGTGAGTCACCGCGTCGATCTCCTCCTCGTCGCGGACCTCGACGAACGGGGTCAGGCCGAGCCGCAGCGCATGCTCGATCAGAGCCTTGAGCACCGCGACGGGCAGCAGCGTCGCGGTGAGCAGCACAGCCGAGGCCCCCAGCTCTTTGGCTTGCCGCAGCTGGGACTCCCGGGTGAGGAAGTCCTTCTGGAGTAAGGGGACATCGGTCAGCGCCGCCACGTCACGCAGCAACTGGCTGCTCCCGCCGAACCAGCGACCGGTGACCACGGACATGCAGGCAGCGCCGGCGTCGTGGTAGGCATCGACGACCTCGCGTACCGTGCGAGCACCAAGGAGGTCGGCGCCGGTCCCGTCGGTGAGCTTCACCTCGGTGATCACCGGAACGGGTGCCCGGAGCAGCGCATCGAGGAAGGTCGGGGTCATCGCTGGGCTGCCACCCTGAGCGAGGGCGGCCACGCCCGGCGGATATCCGCGATGCGCGTCGGGTCCAGACGCGCATCGCTGCCCCGGGCGCCGGTGTCCACATCGATACCGAGAAAGCGGGGATGGCCGCTGACCTGCAGCAGCTGCCCGGCTCGGTCCGCCGTGATCCCCCCGGCCAGCAGGAACGGCCTGCTGATGAGATCGGCCAGGGCCAGCACCACGGTGACGTCCAGGGTCTGCGCGGTGCTGCCGAGCCGGCCGTGCTCGGTCACCGAATCCAGCAGGAAGTAATCCGCGCCGGCCCGCTCGTACGCCCGGATCAGGGTCTGTTCCAGGCAGTCACCCGCGCGCACGTGCAGCACCTTGATCACGCGCAGGTTATCGTCCGCGGCTTTCAGGGCGTGCACGGTGCCCGGCGGCTGGTATCCGTGCAGCTGCACCCAGCCCAGCCTGGCCGCCGAGAGCACCTGGCGGATGGCTGCAGCGGTGGTCTGTAACGTGACCAGGACCGGTCGCAACCCGGCGGTCGCCGCCGCGTGCGCCAGCGCGGCCAGCGCCCCGATGCCGAGCTCGGCATGCCCGCCCGGCACCCCGTGCCACAGCCCCACCAGGTCGACGCCGGCACCGGCCAACAGGTCGATGTCCGCGGGCCGGGTTGCTCCGCAGATCTTCACCCAGGGCGTCATGGCCGGGCTTCGGTGACCAGCGATCCGTCGATCAGGTGATCGGGGTCGCCGAAGAGGCGGGGGTGTGCTGTTCGTAGGCCGTTGACCACAAGATCGTAGGGCAGGTCGGCGAATTCACCGTGGGTGTACAGGAACTCTAGGTGTCTGCGGCCCTGGAGATCGAAGGGGTGGTGCAGGCTGTCGGTGATCCCGTCGAACTCCAGCGGCGCGATGTGGTAGAGCTTGCAGAGCCTTGCGGGGAACACCGGGGTTGCCTTGACCCAGCGGCCGTTCAGGTAGACCGAGGTGAGGCAGTGATACCGGAAGACGTCACCTCCCACCAACGCCCGGAGGCGATCGGACGCCAGATGGTTGCGCACGTCGGTGAACACCAGCCTGCTGGGTACCGCGATGGCCCGCAGGGCCGCCGCGTAGAGCACGGACTTGTGGATGCACAGGCCCGATCTGGCGCGCAGGACCCGACTCGCCCGCAGTCCCGATCGGGAGAAGTCGGCGCCGTACACCTCGTAGCGCACGGTGTCGCGCACCGCGTAGTAGAGCGCCACCGCGCGCTCGGTGTCCGTGCCCACCGCCGCGGGCGCCCAGCGCTCGATGAAGTCCTGGACCTCCGCGGAGCGGTAGTCGAGGAAATCCGTGGGCGCAAGATCCGGGGTGAGGTGATTTTTCGCGTTCATGGCTGCTTCTTCCTACCGGCCTACAGGCCGAGCATCGACGCGATCCGGTTGCGTTGGATCTCTGAGGTGCCGGAGTAGATTGTTCCGGCGAAGGCGTTCCGCACGTCTTTTTCCAGGCCGTATTCGGCCATATAGCCGTTGCCTCCGAAGATCTGTACGGCGGCGGCTGCGGACGCGAGGTTGTGTTCACTGGCCACCAGCTTGGCGATAGCGAGATCGATCGTCACGTTCTTCTTGTCGGCGACCGCTTCGGCGGTGTCGTACAGGCATTTCCGGGTGAGTTCCACGCCGACCCTCATATCGGCGATCTTGTGTGAGATCGCCTGGAACGAACCGATGGGGGCGCCGAACTGCTTGCGGGTGCGGGCGTAGTCTATGCACCGTTGAAGGCGATGCTCCATTTCGCCGAGATTGACCACGAATGAGCACAGGATCTCCCATTTCATGACGTGATCCAGAACGATGAAGCCGCCGCCTGGCGCACCGATGATGTTGTCGACCGGAACCCGGCATTCGTGAAAGAACAGTTCGGTCAGCGGCGATGTCCGCAGTCCCATCTTGGCGATCGGGTTACCGATGTGGAATCCAGGGGTGCCGCGCTCGACCAGAAAGGGGGTGAGGCCCAGCGGACCAGCGTCGGGATGGGTTCTGGCGTAGACCACGAACAGATCAGCCACCGCACCGTTGCTCACGAACGTCTTGCTCCCGTCGAGCACGTAGTGCTCGCCCTCCCGGCGGGCGCGGGTGCGCATGGCCAGCGCATCGGAGCCGCCGTCCGGCTCGGTGATCGCGTGTGCCCCGATCGTGTCACCCGCACAGATGCCCGGCAGGTAGCGCGCCTTGAGATCTGCCGAGCCGAAGGTCTGAACAGGTATTCCGGTACTGACCAGATGCGTGGAGACCGAGAAGCTCAGGCCACCGTCACGACATCCATAACCGAGACCTTCCAGGATGTACATGGTGGTGCGCAGGTCCTGACCGAGCCCGCCCCAGCGCTCCTCGAAGGGCAGCCGCAAAATCCCGCACTCCTGGATGAGCTTCCACTTGTTCCAGGGGAAGACACCGCTGGCGTCATACTCGAGGTGGCCTGCGCTGAGCGCTTCGTACCATTCGGCCAGACCAGCGCGCAGCGCCCGCTGATCTGAGTTGAAATTGATCACCTTCGTGCTCCTGATCGGCGTCATGTGCCCGAAAGTCGCGGCTGGTAGCTGGAGAACTCTGTCGAGTCAAGGCTGTGGCGCTCGTTGCCATACAGCGCTGGAGAGAACACGCACACCAGCCGCAGGTCGGTATCTGGTGCCGCGATGAGGAAATGCGGATCATTTTTGTCAAGCGCGTACATCGTTCCCGGCCGTATCGGGTATGAATTTCCATCGAGATCCTGGACTTCACCCTTCCCTTCAATGCAGTAGCATGCCTCGAAGTGGTGGCGATACTCCAGCCGGGACTTGGTGCCGGCCCAGACGGTGGTGTCAGTCAGCGTGTATCCCATATTGTCGGAGTGCAGCAGGAACCTGCGGCTCAGGCCGTTGCCCCAGTCGATTGCCGGCACAGCGTCGATCGTGCGGATAATCATCTTTTTCCTTCTTTTAATCAGATGGTCAGTCCCGTGCGGGGGTGGGCCGCAGCGCTTGCACGACATCGGCGAGTGCTTGCACGGGATCGGTGTGATGGGTCAGTGCGTGTTCGATCCGCTCGACGCCGGCACTGCCGATGATCGCCGCGTCGGCACCGATCTCGGCCAGAGCCCGAACGTCGCGGTGGTCTCGGATGCCGAATCCGACGGCGAGGGGGACCGTGGCCTGGGCGCGCAGCGCGCCGAGGACCGGCGTGAGCTCGCCGAATCCCACCGCGGGTCGGCTTCCGCTCCGGCCGTAGTGCGCCACCAGGTAGAGGTATGCGCTGGCGTGGGCGGCTGCTTGCGCCTGCACCGGGACGCTGGAGCGGGGGTAGCAGGTGGTGATGATCGGTATCTGGTGCTCGCGGGCGGCGCGGTAGTAATCGGGACGCAGCCGGGGCGGCAGGCCGTGGACGAGCAGCGCGTCCGCTGCTGACTCGGCGAGCCTGGCGATGAACTCCGGCATCGAGTCCGGTTTGATGGTGTGGCTCCAGTCGACGAGTAGGGCAACTCGCAGGTGGGTGCGCTCAGCGCGGACGGTGTCCAGCACCCCGAGCACGGCAGCGAGGTCGACGCCGGTGCGCAGGGCCCGGGCGGCGGAGCGCCGGATCACGGGTCCGTCGGTGCAGGAGTCGGGGAACGGCACGGCGAGCTCGAGGCAGTCCACCCGGAGTTCGTCGAGCATCTGGACGATGTCGCCGAGCATGCCCAGGGGAGGGTCTCCGGCGTTGAGAAACAGCGCCAGGCCAGGCTCTCCCGCGCGACGCCGGGCAAAGAAGCCGCTGGCGGGACTGGTCATCAGGCGCGCACCACCTTGAGCACCCTGGCCTGGTCTCGTCGAATGCGGTGCACCAGCTCCAGGGCGGCGCCGCCGTCGACGGCCTCGCGGGCCATGCTCACCGCGCTCGCCCAGTCCTCGGTGGTGCCAGCGGCCACTGCCAGAGCGGCCGCATTGAGACACACCGTGGCGGTGGCCGCGGGCGGTCCCTGCCCCCCGAGCACGCCGACGAAGTGCTCGACCGTCGTGCTGTCATCCGGGACGGCCCGCAGGTCGGACAGCGCGCCCCCGCCCAGCCCCAGGGTGGCGGGCCGGATCGGGAACTGCCCGCCGCCGGCTGAGCCGGCAATCCGGGCACCGCCGATGTCGTGCACCAGGTTGTCCGCGACGCTGAGCAGCTCATCGGCGCCGAGATCATTGGTACACAGCCAGACCCGCTTGGGCGCCTGCCGGGCGGCGAGGTGCCGCAGAGTCGCCAGGTGGGAGTGCTCGGAGACGCCGGTGAGCTGGGCCGACACCGGCATGGCCGCCAGGAACGGACCTACCGTGTTGACGAAGCGGCCCAGCGTGCGCATCTGCAGCGGCAGCACCGCCCGGGTCAGCGCGGCGAGCTCGACGGGGTAGACGAAGTAGCCGGCACACGCAAGGTGGTACCGGTCCAGCATCTCGCCGGTCTGCTCGTAACTCCTGGTCAGGGCGATACCAAGCTGGCCCAGCAGGTCGAAGGACCCAGCCCGGCTGGCGTATCCGCGGGACCCGGTCTTGACCACCGGCACACCGATGGCGGCGGCGACGAACGCCGCCGCGGTGGAGATGTTGAACGTGCGTGGCCCGCCGCCGGTACCGACGATGTTGACCGCACCAGCAAACCGGTGGCTCGGTTGCGCTCGCCGCTCCTCCAGCGACCGGATGAGGATCTCCACCGTGGCGGCGGGGGGCATGCGGGTGGACAGGCAGGCCAGCACGGCAGCGGCCTCGCCCGGGTGGAGTTGCCGGCTGTCCAGGCGATTCCAGAACTCCCGGCACATGTCCAGGTCAACGGGATTCCGGCAGGTGACCAGGGCGTCGAGTAGCTCGAACATGGTATGCTCGTTCACCCGGTTCGCCGGGCGTTCTGCACGAACGCATTCATGGCGGCGACAGTGCGGAAGTTGTCCGGTTCAATCTCGATGTCGTCGACCACGACGTCGAATCGATCCTCCAGCCAGGCGATGACCTTCAACAGCCCGAGGCTGTCGATGACTCCACCGGACAGGAGGTCGTAGTCGGCGGCCAGTGATTCGGCTGGGACGTCGGGGAGAAATTCGTCGACGAGGAACTTCGTGATCGTCTGGGTGTGATCCATGTCAGCTTTCTTTTCTGCTTTCTCTGCTGCGTAGGCGGGCGGTCAGGTGGCGGTCGACTTTTCCAGTTGAGGTCCGGGGCAGCGGATCGTCTGTGATGTGGAAGGTCGAGGGAATGGCGGTCTGGGGCAGCTGGTCGGCGCAGAACTGCCGGAGTGAGAGACTGGTGAGCGCCGAACCCGGGACCCGTCTTATCTCGGCATGCAGGAAGTGCCCGGCGACCAAGTCGGGCACGGCCACCACAGCCACCTCGGCGATGTCGGGGTGCGTGCCCAGGACCCGCTCGACGTCCTCGATGTTGGTCCGCACTCCGCGCACTTTCACCTGGAAGTCTGTGCGTCCCTCCAGGGTGAGTGAGCCATTCTCGTGGCGGTGCACGAGATCACCGGTGCGGAAATAGCGCAACGCGTCGGCCCCGTCCGGATGCGCGACGAAGCGGCTTTCGTGATACGGGAGGTCGAGGTAGCAGGAGGTCTGGAACGGTGTCGACACGTACAGCTCACCTGTTCCCGGTCCATTCCGTATGGTGCCGTCCTCGTTGACCAGCAGCGTCCACACACCGGGCAGCGGGCTACCCAGGGGCAGCGCGCCGGTAGGCGCCTCGGTGGGATCGATCTCGTGCAGCAGGCTGTCGTTGGTTTCTGTGCAGCCGTACAGGTTGTACAGCCGAGCGTGGGGAAACAACCCGGGAAGTTGAGCCAGGCACTGTGGCGCGATGCTATCCCCGGTCACGATGACATGGCGCACGCTAGCGAATCCGCCTGCGTTGTCCCGGTGCGCCTGGGTGAGAAGCTGATAAAATAATGGGACGGCCTGCACCAGCTCAACCTCATGGGACGTGAGCAGGTCACGAAGGTACTTGCCGCTGGTTGCCCGCGCTGGTTCCACCAACACAACGCATCCTCCGTGTTTGAGGGTGGCCCAGATATCCAGCAGGCACAGATCAAAGCTCAGCGGGCTGAAGTTGAGTACCGCCCGGCCTGCCCCCAGTTCGAACTGCCCGCCCGCCCAGTCGGTGAACCGGTCCACCGCGCCCTCGCTCAACGGCACGATTTTCGGTAGCCCGGTGGAACCGGAGGTGGTGAGCATGAACGTCACCGCCTCGGGATCGGGTGAGAATGACCGGACGCGGTCAGCGGCCACGCGGCCACGCCGGATGCCATCCGCACCCGGCGTGGCCACCCAGGAATACCGACCGGAAGAGCCTGGCACCGTCACCACGCGGGCGCATCCGGCGCGACGGAAGAGTTCCTGGAGCGTGTGCTCGGGAAGCGTGGTGGCGGGCAACAGGAAGGAACGCTGATCCATCAGACACGCGAGAACGAGAGCGATGGAGTCCGGAGACTTCGAGCACCGCACACCAATCGGCGCCGCGCCGATGTCCGCTCCGCTCAGTTCTGCTCTGGCGCGCAGCGCCCGGTCATGCAATTCTCGGTAACTGACCGGCTCGCCCCGCCAGACCAGAGCTGGACTGTCCGGAAAACGCCGCACGTTCGTGGAAAATGACTCCACAAACGATCGTGAAGACAACCACGGCTTGACGGCCTGGGCGGTCGTAACCATTACTAACCTTTCTAGTCTCTCTCCAGAAAAGACACCGCAACTCCCGGGTGATCCCGCTGAGGAGCCCGCCTGATGCGGGTCTCACCGAGAGATAGGAATCGGGGTTACAGGACCGGGCCCGGTGCGGCGTAGATCTACACGTCGCCGTGAGCGCGGGGGCAAGAGCTTCCCTGTCTCCCCCGCACCGCTGCCCAGGTACTGGGCGGTGGCCGCGGTGGGAGTCCAGTAGCGGGTGACGGCCGGTGGTGCGCCCCGAAGACGGTCCGGGGTATCAACCGCCCATCCGGCGCTCTCTTACATATATAAGACCATCCGTGGGTGGATGGAGGTATGGCCGATGACACCCCGCGCCTCGATGCACGAGCGAGTTCGTGCGCAGACAGCGCCCAGGTTCGGTGACAGGTCTCAGGCAGACTCGTCGGGGAACTCACCTCGTACCGCTCCTTCAGCATCGCGGGCGGTCAACGGAGCGAGCTCGCTGCGGCGACCTACTCCACGGTGGCATTCGACCGGCGAGCATCGCCATGCGTTCTTCCGCGTACGCCGTACGCTCTTTCGCGTACGCCGCTTTTGGATCACGGAGTTGCCATGGTGCGGGCACTTCTGACCGAGCTTGATCTCAGTTACCACACTGCTGGGCTACCCGACCGTCATACCTATCTCACGGTCGCGTCGGCATGCCTGAACGAGGCCATTCCTGGCGACCTCATCGGGTGGAAAAGTGTCGACCTCGCCAACCCACCGATGAAAGTGTGGTTCAACGATGCGATGGCATACCGCTTGGGCGACGCGCGCGATGTGGTGATAGCTGAACACCCCGTCGTGGCGCACCAACTGGCACATCCTGACTCCGAACCGGTCTTGCGCATTAGCGACTTCATCTCCGATCGCGAATTCCGATCGGGTCGGGTGTACCGCGAGATGTTTGCCCCCCTGGGCGCTCGCTATCAGCTGACCATCGGCACCGATGGTGATAATACCGTAACCAGCGGCTGGATCATCAAACGCTCAATCCGAGATTTCACTGAGGCCGAGCTGCGGCAGGCTCGTCGCTTGCGGCCCCTGCTGGCTCTTCTGGACACCATCTACTCATCCTCCGCGATACGCCGTACTCACAGTGCGCACATCGATGAAGCGCGCAAACGCGCGCACCTCACCGTTCGCGAGCTGGACATCCTCACCCTCCTCGCGGACGGGTTGAGTGCCCAACAAATCGCGCGGCTCAACCGGATCAGCGTCCGCACGGTTCGGAAACACCTCGAAAACATCTACGAGAAACTGGAATGTCACGACCGCCTGCTCGCGGTAAATAAGGCTCGACAACGAGGACTCCTGCACAGCTAGCGGCACAGAGAGTGCTCCAGCGACCACCAGCACCACCCCGAGCAGCGCGGACGCGGACACGCTGGCCAGGATACCGGCGCCAGGAGCGCCGTTGGTCATCCGACAACCTTCTGGTGTCGCAGTACTAACTTCCCGTGGGGACGTCCATCCATCGTTCGACGGCTTTGGTGACCTCGCTGATCTGGTTGGTGCCCATCTTCCACTGCACCGCGTAGCCGCCCCGTCGTGCGAATACCTCGCAGTTGTCTGCGCGATCGTCAATGAGCAGTGCGTCAGCAAATGATAGTCCATGGGCTGATAGCCACGGACCAAAGAAGCCATCGGGGTCTTCGCTCTTGAGGCGGCCAACGTCGCTCGAACAGACGATATCGTCGCAGAAGATCGCCCAGTCGGTCAAAGTCAGGGCCGTCTCTGGTGACCGTCGGGCTCGGCTTCTCACACAGTCAAAGGCGCGGGCGAAGCAGTCCATGTTATCGGTCGCGATGACGATTAAGGCTCTGGCCCGCAACACGCGGAGTATCTCGAAGAGCTCGACGTTCACTCGCATGCGGCGACAATCCACATCGAGGCGTCTCTGAAGAAAATCGTCCCTATAGTGTCGACCCAATTTGATATCCATAGCTGAGATTATCTCGGCAGACGACAGCTGCCCCCTCATCCACTCATGCGCTGTCGGAACATCACGCGAGAAGATCTGCGCCAGGTTGGCCTCGAGTCGTGATTTGAGGGGATGATTACCGTCGAGGATCGACATCCAAAATGGATCGCGGGACAATACGCCGTGCCAGTCGACGAATATGACTCTTCGCCAGTGCGCCAGGAGTGTGTGGACACTGCGATCTATGATGATCATACCTGGCTCACGAGCGGTCATGCGAGCGTCGGCTAGCCACTCGACGCTTATGGCGAACGCTGAGGTGGCCAGAAGGCGGGCTCGCCAGCCGCTGACAGTCACTGGATCACGGAGGTAGCGGTAGAATCGGCCCGGACCGTAGAACCACCGCGACGCCTGTTCCACTTGAGCACGGAGCGAACTCGGTACTTCCGCGGTATCCAAGCTTGGCACTGGCCGCAGAGCGAGATTCCTCGATCCGATGCTGTTCGGGTACGTCGCTCACGATTGACGACCATGACCGACCAGCGACACTGGAAGTCCCACATACGGGACGTCTCCCCCGATTCCCCCGTGGGCGGCTACACCGGCAGGCCCGCCCGGTACGCCATCCCCCGCAGCTCCCACCCGACCGCGTCCCGCCGGGACCGCGCGACCAGCTCCCCGATGACGTCCTGGGCGAACGGGTTGCGGAGCACTCGCATCGGGAACAGTTCCTCGGCGATGCGCAGCGCCCGCACAGCGTCGTCCTGGCGGCCCCGCAGTCGGGCCAGCGCCCGGCCGTAGTCCATCCAGTACTGCGACTGGCGGGTCTTGAACGGATGTCGCTTGGGCTGGATGGTCTGCGCGATGCCTACCGCGCGATCAGGCTCGCCCGCTTCCAACGCGAGCGCCATCTCCCAGAGGCCGACGTTGGTCGGCCCGAATCCGAACCCAAGAGGGTCACGGTTGTCGTCTAGCTCCCCGAACTGGGTAGCAAGTTCCTTCGCGGTCTGCGTTGGCGCTGCAACGTCGTCTGGTCGCTTGTCGGCCGCTGCGATCAGCGCTCGGGTCATGGTCACCATGCCGATCATGCCTGCCGTGTCGGCGGTGGTGGGTGGCAATGTCAGAGCGCCCAATGAGGTCCGGCAGTCGCTCACCGACAGCGCCGAACCCGCACTGGCGCCGAGTCTCGCGGATCTGCTGAACTCTGCGTTGCAGTACATCGAGCGGGATCACCTGGCCGTGGGGCCGGTTCCGGCTCGCCGCGATCAACGCGAGGCGAACGGCATTCACTGCAGCATCAGTACTTCCGTCGCCCGGCGCTGGCACGGGTAGCGATGTCAGCTCCGACGGTGCGATCCGGAGCGCGTTCGCCAAGGCCACGATCTCGGATCGGCTGTCTAGCGCGATCTCTCCGCGCTCGATGCGGGACAGCTTCGACTTGCTGATCCCGGCCAGCCCCGCGACCACCCACAGTGACTTCTTCCGAGAATTGCGGATCTGGCGCAGCCGGGCACCGATCGTGCGCGCGTCGTCCTCAGCGTCCACGATGACCCTCTCCGCACCGGGGGACCTCCTGTCAATGCCCCGGGGCTGACTTTTATGAGCACAGCGAGCCTGACTCAGGTCCGCACCGCGGTGCAGCCCCCGCCGCGGCAGGTACATCGGCCGCAGCTGCCTTTCGGTGCGGGCATGGCAGCGGCGACCCGGTGACCTAGCAATCCGCCGGCGAGCAGCAGCCCGACCGCGCCGACACCGGCCACCGCGACGATCGCCGTGAGCGCCGGGCCACCCGTCCCCAGAGCCAGCGCGCCCCCAGCAGCGCAGACCGTGCCGGCCGCGAGCACCGGCGGGGCGGCGACCCGATTGGCCGCGCTGAAGGCGGCCTCAGAGCGCAGTGTCGCGGGGGTGCGGATGCCGGCGAACCGGTTGCGGGGCAACCGTCGCCGCCAGCCGAGCAGCCCGACCGTGAGCAGCCCGCCGCCAGCGACCAGCAGCACCACCCCGAGCAGCGCGGACACGGACACGACGGCCAGGATACCGACGCTGGGAGCGCCACCGGTCAACCTGCTATCGTCACTGGTATGAGCACCGCCCGCCAGATCCTTCCCGGGCTGCGCTGACCGGCGGATCAGTCAGCGCGGCGGACCCCCTACGGCCTCAGCGCCTGGGGGGTTTCCTGTTTCCGGGGGATGTCGCTGATCGGGGCCGAGCCCGGAAGGACGATCGTGAGCAGTACCGATGACGGGGATGTCCCGCCGCACCGCTATACCGCGACCCTGGCCGGTGCGATCGAGCGCCGCTGGCAGCACCGCTGGACCGAGCAGGGCACGTTCCACGCGCCCAACCCGGTCGGGTCTTTGCGGCCCGCCGACGGTGCCGCGGTGCCCGAGGACAAGCTGTTCGTGCAAGACATGTTCCCCTACCCGTCCGGAACCGGACTGCACGTCGGGCACCCGCTGGGCTACATCGGCACCGACGTCTTTGCCCGCTACCAGCGGATGGTCGGGCGCAATGTGTTGCACACCATGGGCTTCGACGCGTTCGGGCTGCCCGCCGAGCAGTGCGCGGCTGAGACCGGCACCCACCCGCGGAGCACCACCGAGGCGAATATCGGGTTCTTCTTGGCGCAGATCCGCCGGCTGGGGCTGGGTCACGACGAGCGCCGCCGGGTCTGCACCACCGACGTCGAGTACTACCGCTGGACACAGTGGATCTTCTTGCAGATCTACAACGCCTGGTACGACACCGAGGCGCGGCGGGCCCGTCCGATCATCGAGCTGGAGAACGAGTACGCGCGAGGCACGCGGTCCACATCGGATGGTCGGCTCTGGGGTGAGCTGACCGGAGACGAGCAGCGGAAGATCATCGACTCGCAGCGGCTGGTCTACCTTTCCGAGGCACCGGTGAACTGGTGCCCGGGGCTGGGTACCGTGCTGGCCAACGAGGAGGTCACCGCCGAGGGCCGCAGTGACCGCGGCAACTTCCCGGTGTTCCGGCGCAACCTGCGGCAGTGGATGATGCGGATCACCGCCTACGCCGACCGACTGCTCGACGACCTGGACCGGCTGGACTGGCCCGAAAAGGTCAAAACCATGCAGCGCAACTGGATCGGGCGCTCCCACGGCGCCCGAATCCGGTTCCCCATCGATAGCCCGTCAACAGCAACCAATGTCGAGGTGTTCACAACCCGCCCGGACACCGTGTTTGGCGCGACCTATCTGGTGCTGGCGCCGGAGCACCCCCTGGTGACGGGGATCGCGGCGACGCAGTGGCCGCCTGGGATATACAGTCGCTGGACCGGTGGCGCCGCCACCCCGGCGGAGGCGATCGCGCAGTACCGCCGGGCCGCCGCGCAGCGCTCCGAACTGGAGCGCCAGGAGAGCCGGGACAAGACGGGGGTCTTCACCGGGGCCTACGCCACCAACCCGGCCACCGGCCAGCAGATCCCGGTGTTCATCGCCGACTACGTGCTGATGAGCTACGGCACCGGCGCGATCATGGCGGTGCCCGGGCAGGACCAGCGTGACTGGGACTTTGCGGAGGCCTTCGAGCTACAGATCGTGCGCACCGTCGCCCCACCGGAGGGTTTCGAGGGGCAGGCCTACACCGGGGAAGGCCCCGCGATCAACTCCTCGTTCCTGGACGGGTTGGGCGTCGACGAGGCCAAGAAAGTGATCACCGCATGGCTGGAGGCCAACGGCGCCGGCGCGGGCACCGTGCAGTACAAGCTGCGCGATTGGCTGTTCGCCCGGCAGCGGTACTGGGGCGAGCCGTTCCCGATTGTCTATTCCCCGGACGGCCGGCCGCACCCGCTGCCGGAATCGATGCTGCCGGTCGAACTGCCCGACGTGGCGGACTACTCGCCGACCACGTTCGAGCCCGACGACGCGGACTCCGAGCCAGCCCCACCGCTGGCCAAGGCCACCGACTGGGTGCAGGTGCAGTTGGACCTAGGGCCTGCTGATGGCAATCGGGGTTTGCAGACCTACCGTCGGGACACCAATGTGATGCCGCAGTGGGCGGGATCGTGCTGGTACCAGTTGCGCTACATCGACCCGCGGAACTCCGAGGCGATGTGTGATCCGGTCAACGAGCGGTACTGGATGGGCCCGCGTCCGCAGCTGCACGGTCCGGACGACCCGGGCGGCGTGGACCTGTATGTCGGCGGCGTGGAGCACGCGGTGCTGCACCTGCTGTACTCCCGGTTCTGGCACAAGGTGCTCTACGACCTGGGGCACGTGTCCTCGGAGGAGCCCTACCGGCGGCTGTACAACCAGGGCTACATCCAGGCCTACGCCTATACCGATGCGCGCGGCGTGTACGTCCCTGCCGAGGAGATCGTCGAGGAGCCCGAGGGCCGGTACACCTGGCGTGGCCAGCAGGTCCGGCGCGAGTACGGCAAGATGGGCAAGAGCCTGCGCAACTCCGTCTCGCCGGACGAGATGAGCGACGCCTACGGTGCCGACACGTTGCGGGTATACGAAATGTCCATGGGGCCTCTGGACGTCTCGCGGCCGTGGGCGACCAAGGACGTCGTCGGAGCGCACCGGTTCTTGCAGCGCCTGTGGCGCAACCTGGTCGATGAAAACACCGGCGAGCTGCGGGTAGTGAACACCCCGCTGGATCCGGACGGTCAGTCTGACCTGACCACCTTGCGGGCGCTGCACCGGACTATCGCCGGGGTCCGCGACGACTACGCCGCACTGCGGCTGAACACCGCGATCGCCAAGCTGATCGAGCTGAACAACTACGTCACCAAGAGGTACGGCTCGAGCCCGGGAACCCCGCGGGCGGTGGCCGAGGCGCTGGTGCTGCTGCTGGCGCCGGTGGCCCCGCATATCGCAGAGGAATTGTGGTCGAGGCTGGGGTATGACCAGTCGCTGGCGCACGGGCCGATGCCGCAGGCACAGGAGCGCTACCTGGTCGAGGACACCGTGGAGTACCCGATCCAGATCAACGGCAAGGTCCGCTCTCGGGTGGTGGTGCCGACCTCGGCCGGCCCGGACGAGGTGCGCGCCGCGGCGCTGGCGCAGGTGCGCATCGCCACGCTGGTCGACGACGAGGAGCCCCGCAAGGTCATCGTGGTGCCCGGTCGGCTGGTCAACGTCGTCCTGTAGCTGTTACCGGTCCACCTCGCCGCGGATGAACGCCTCTACAGCGGCGTAAGCGTCGGAGTCGGAGTACTGCTCGGGCGGTGACTTCATGAAATAAGACGACGCGGAGGTGATCGGGCCGCCGATACCCCGGTCCTTCGCGACCTTCGCCGCGCGGATTGCGTCGATGATCACGCCGGCGGAGTTGGGCGAATCCCACACTTCAAGTTTGTATTCCATGTTCAGCGGCACTTCACCGAATGCCCGGCCCTCCAGCCGCACGTAGGCCCACTTGCGATCGTCCAGCCACGGCACGTGGTCCGACGGTCCGATATGCACCGCCGCCTTCTCCATCTCATGCGGCACCTGGGACGTCACCGACTGCGTCTTGGAGATCTTCTTCGACTGCAGTCGCTTGCGCTCCAGCATGTTCATGAAATCCATGTTGCCGCCGAAATTGAGCTGATACGTGCGCACCAGCTCCACCCCGCGGTCTTCGAAAAGCTTGGCCAGCACCCGGTGCGTGATCGTCGCACCGACCTGGGACTTGATGTCGTCGCCGATAATCGGTACCCCGGCTGAGGTGAACTTGTGCGCCCACCCCGGATCGGAGGCGATGAACGCCGGAAGGGCGTTGACGAACGCGACCCCGGCATCCAGTGCGCATTGAGCATAGAAGCGGTCCGCGTCCTCCGAGCCCACCGGCAGATACGACACCAGCACATCGGTGCCGGACTCGCGCAGTGCATCAACCACGTCAACCGGCTTCTCGTCGGACTCGGTGATGATGTCCCGGTAGTAC
>JAFAXZ010000150.1 GCA_019240665.1 Pseudonocardiales bacterium
CAACACCAGGGTGTTCACGAAGAACCCGATCAGCTCCTCCAGGGCCTGGTCGGTGCGCCCGGCGATGGGGGACCCGATCGGGATATCGTCTCCGGCGCCGAGTTTGCTCAGCAACACCGCCAGCGCGGCTTGGAGCACCATGAACAGACTGGCCCCGGCCCGGCGGGCTAACTCCCGCAATCGCTGGTGTAACCCGGCGTCGATGTCCACGGTGAGGTAGTCACCGCGGTAGGAGGCCACCGGGGGGCGGGGTCGATCCGTGGGCAACGTGAGTTGGTCGGGCAAGCCGGCCAGCGCCTGAGTCCAATACGCCAGCTGGGTGGCGAACAGGCTCTCCGGATCCGCCTGGTCCCCCAGCAGTTGGTGTTGCCACAGCGTGTAATCAACGTAGTGCACCGGCAACGGCGCCCAGCCCGGGTGCTGGCCCTGGCAGCGGGCCGCGTACGCGGTGGCCAGATCCCGGGACAGGGGACCCAGGGACCACCCATCCCCGGCGATGTGGTGCACCAGGATCAACAATACCTGCTCATCCGGTGCCAGCACCATCAACTCCGCCCGCAGGGGTATGTCACTGTCTAACTCGAACTCGTAGCGGGCCGCTGCCCTCAATGCTGGGGACAGATCGGTGCTGGTGGTCTCGGTGAGGTGCAGTGCGGGGCGGGCTGATTCCGGGTCGAGGACCTGCTGATAAGGAACCCCCTCGTGCTGGGGGAAGATGGTGCGCAGGCTTTCATGCCGGGCCACCACGTCAGCCAGCGCGGCCTGCAACGCCTCCCGGTTGAGCGGGCCGGACAACCGCAGCGCCAGAGGAATGTTGTAGGTCGGACTCGGGCCTTCCAGCTGGTGCAAAAACCACAACCGGCGCTGAGCGAACGATAACGGCACCCGCTCCGGACGCACCTGCCCCACCACCGCTAACCGGGCCCGCCCCGACTGGTCCAACACCCCAGCCACACCCACCACCGTGGGTAACTCAAACAACGCACGCAGCTCCAGCTCCACCCCTAAGGTGGCACGGATCCGCGCGATCAACCGAGTCGCCAACAGCGAGTGCCCACCCAGATCAAAAAAGTTATCCTCAGCACCCACCACCGGCAGACCCAACACGTCCGCGAACAGCTCACACAACAACTGCTCCTGCGGAGTCCGCGGCACCCGACCGATACCCGCAGAACCAAACTGGGGTACAGGCAACGCGGTACGGTCCAGTTTGCCGTTCGGCGTCAACGGCAACCCATCCAGCACCATCACCGCCGCGGGCACCATATACTCCGGCAACCGCTCCCGAAGATAATCCCGCAACACCTCCGATCGGCAACCCTCACCGCCAGCCACCACATAAGCAATAAGTCGTTTATCCCCCGGCTGATCCTCCCGGGCGACCACCACCGCCTGGGTCACCGCCGGATGTTGGGTCAGGACGGTTTCAATTTCCCCCGGCTCGATCCGGAACCCCCGCACCTTCACCTGATCATCCACCCGGCCCACAAACTCCAGCTGAGCATCAGGATTCCACCGGACCAGATCCCCACTCCGATACATCCGCTCACCCCGAGCACCAAACGGACACGCCACAAACCGAGCAGCCGTCAACCCCGGACGACCCCAATACCCCCGCGCCAACCCCAACCCACCGATATACAACTCACCGGCCACCCCCGGAGGCGTTAGTCGCAATCCGGTGTCCAGCACGTAGGTCTGGGTATTCGCCACCGGTCTACCAATGGGGACTGTGACGCTGGTGTCGGTGTCGTGGCAGGGATGGAAGCTGGCGTCGATACAGGTTTCCGTAGGGCCATAGAGGTTGTAGACGGTGGTCGATTTCAAGTGACTGCGACATTGGGCCCACAGGTGGCTGGCAAATGCCTCACCGCCGCAGCACAGCCGCCGCAGGGCGTGCCATTGTTTGACGGTTGATTGTTGGAGCAGCGAAGAGAGCAGGGAGGGCACCACCTGGAGCACGGTGACGCTACCGTCGACGACCAGTCGGGCGAGTGCGCCTGGATCGCGGTGGGTGCTGGGGGGTGTAAGCAGCAGCCGCGCCCCGGCGATGAGCGGTGCGAATAGCTCCCAGATCGAGGCATCGAAGGTGATCGAGGTTCGGTGCAGCACCGTGTCGTATTTGTTAAGCGGCAGTGCTTGCTGCATCCACTGCATGTGGTTGACCGCTGCCCGGTGTTCGACTGC
>JAFAXZ010000242.1 GCA_019240665.1 Pseudonocardiales bacterium
ATCTGCTGTTCTCGTTCTTCATCGCGATGGCGATCGTGCTCGGCGCCGAGTTCAACAGCGCGATCGAAGAGATCTGGCCGGCTCACCCGACCCGGCGGGATCGCCGACGCGGGCGACGACGGACCATGGCACGCCTCGCGGCCGGTACCGTGCAGACCGCCTCGCGTGCCGCACCGTCCCCCGCCGACCCCCCCACGTCGGCTTCTGGACGCTGATCTTCTCTTACAGTCTTCAAAGATCGTCGCCGCATCGGCGAACCGCTTGGCCCAGGCACGCGAACCCTCATCAGCAGGTTGTGCTCACCGGCATCCCGCGGGACACCCGCACCCGGGCAATCCCGCGGGACACCCGCACCCGCGCAACAACCGAATAGGAGTGCCTATGTCCTTCGACATTATGAACTACAGCGTTACCGCCCGCCGGGTAGTCGACGACGACGTCGATTACTCCGCCTTTGAACGCACACCGTTACCCGAGGCTGCGCTGAGGGCGTTGCAGTACATGTCCGACGTCGAGAGCCACACCATCTGCTACCTGCGGGATTTGCTGGTTACTCCGTCACACCAGGACCCCGAGATCACGACGTTCCTGACCATGTGGGCCTACGAGGAGTTCTGGCACGGCGAGGTACTGGACAAGGTGCTGGCCGCGCATGGCCGGGCCGTGGGCCCCGATCGGATCCGCCACATCCGGCTTGCCCAGGGTCGCAGTGACTGGTTGTCTCCGATTTACCAGGCGCTGGCGGCCAATCTGATTGGTGAAGACTTCATCGCGGTGCACATGACCTTTGGCGTGATCAACGAATGGTCCACCTACGCCGGCTATGGACGGTTGCTGGCCCAGACGGACCATCCCGAACTGACCAGGGTAGTCGGCCGCATCCAGCGGCAGGAGACCCGGCACGTGGCCTTCTACGCCAGCCAGGCGCGGGAGCGGCTGGAGCGCTCGCGCACCGCCCGGCTCCTGACCCGGTTTGTCCTCAGGGCGGCGTGGACCCCGGTAGGGTCAGGGATCATGCCGGCTGCGGAGACAGCGTTTCTGTTGCGCTACCTGATGGGCGGCGCGGAGGGTGCCCGAATGATCAGGCAGATCGACGACAAGATCGACCGGCTACCCGGTCTGGCTGACATGCATCTGGTCAGCCGCGCCGCTGCTCGCTACGGGGTGGGGCCCGATGCCGCCGGGCGTAGCACAGGTCCGGTCCAGCGAGCCGGGTCCATGCTGTGGTCCCTGCTGCGCTCTGGCGTCGCTCAGCCGCTAAGTGACCCTGAGTGGTAACGCGCCAAGTCCCCCCTCCCGCCGAGACCCGCTTCCGCGACTCGCGCCAGCAGCCCCGCCCGTGCCTGGAGAGAAACACCGTCCAAAGCGACCTGGTCGAGCTCTACCCGGAATCCTGCGTGACCCAGCAGCCGGACCCGCAGGTCGCGCACCGGAACCTGGTGGTCGGCAAGGTATTCGCTGGCGGCCAACTCGGCCCGCTCGACCACCGCCAGCGCCTCGACAGTCACCGGTACCCCGACTGCGATCCGGGAGGCCAGGCACGGGGTGCTCGGCTTGTCCCGCACCGTCAGATTCCAGTGCGCCGCCAGCAAGCGCACGATCTCCTTGGTAGCGCCCGCCTCAGCCAGCGGCTCGCATACCCCGAGCTCAACCGCTGCTCGCAGTCCCGGGCGGTGCGAGGCGCGACGGTCATCGAGATGGGTGCCGGTAGCAACGTGGGCAAATCCGCGCCGCTGGGCGAGACCGCGCACCGCGGCGAGCACAGTCCGTTTGCAGAAGTAGCAGCGATCGCCGGCATTGGCCCGGTAGCCCGGGTCGATGTGCTCATCGGTGCGCAGCACTACCAGTTCCGCCCCGATCTGCCCGGCGACGCGCTGAGCACCCGCGAGCTCGGCGCGTGCCAGGCTGGGCGAGTCGGCGATAGCGGCCAGCACGGCATCGGCGCCGAGCGCCCGGACGGCCGCAGCCAACACCACGGCGGAGTCGACCCCGCCCGAAAAGGCCACCACCAACCCCTCCAGCCGTCCCAGCCGGTCGAGCAAAGTCGCCGCAGCATAGGTGGTGCTGACGAAATCCGCACTGTGCATGGTCGACGATTCTCGCATGTCCAGGGCGGCGCCGGATCGCGTGAGATAGTCGGCGCCGTGGTCGACTCTGCACCGCAGCCACCGCAGGACCCCAGGTTGAATCTTGGGCAGGAGCCCGCCGGCGCAGCCGGAACCGGTGATCGGATCGGCGAAGTAGGCGGTATCGCCCGCCTGGATCTGGACCGTAGGCAACGCACCGCCGTGCCCGAGGTCGTCTTCGCCGACGGCAAGACTGAGGAGCAGACGCTGGGGTTGCTGGCCGCACAGCGGCGCAGCGAACCCGAGTTCCCCGCGCTGGCCACCCGGTGTCCCGACGGCGTGCTGCGCCGGGCGCCGAGCGCTTTCCCAGCCGAGCCGGTCGTGGCCGACCTGGTCGGGCGGACCGTGATCGTTGGTGCCCTACCCCCAACCCGCGGGTTCGTTGCAGTGCTCACTGGAGGCACCTCAGACCTGCCGGTTGCGCGCGAGGCGATCGCCACCCTGCAAGCGCTCGGTGCCGGCCACCGGTTAATCGCCGATGTCGGAGTCGCGGGGCTGCACCGGTTACTTCTCTACCTCGACGAGCTGTCCGCGGCCGACTGCGTGATCGCCATCGCCGGAATGGAGGGCACCCTGCCTGGGGTGGTGACCGGACTGATCCGAGCGCCCGTGGTCGGTGTACCCACCAGTGTGGGCTACGGGGTGAGCGCAGGCGGGTACGTTGCCGCCGCGACGATGCTCGCCTCCTGCGCGCCTGGGCTGTCTGTGGTCAACATCGACAACGGGTTCGGTGCTGCGGCCCACGCCGTCAAGATCGTCGCGCGGGTGCACGGTGGCTGAGCTGAGAGCGGCGTATCTGGACTGCACCGCGGGTGTGGCCGGTGACATGCTGCTCGGCGCGTTACTTGACGCCGGTGCTGACCTTGCTGTGGTGCGCACCGCAGTCCGCTCGTTAGGGGTGCCCGGCCTGGACGTCGAGGCCGAGCAGACCCGGCGCTGCGGACTGCGCTGTACCCGAGCCGTCGTCATCACCCCGGCCGCCGACCAACCCACCCGGGGGCTGGCCGAAGTGCTGGCCGCCATCGCGGCCGCCCGACTGAGCGCAGCAGCTACCCGCGTAGCCGCCGGCACCTTCCAGCTACTCGCCGATGCGGAGGCTGCGGTGCACGGCATCCCCACCGAACTGGTGCAGTTCCATGAGGTGGGGGCCGCCGACGCGCTGGCCGACGTGGTTGGCACCGCGGTCGCGGCTGAGCAGCTCGGCTTGCTCGCTGACGACGCGCTGCTGACTTGCTCGGCACTGGCAGCCGGCAGTGGCAGCGCACGCGGCGCGCACGGCACGATCCCGATCCCGGCACCTGCCGTGCTGCAGATCGTGGCCGACCATGGTCTGTCGCTGACCGGGGGGAACCTAGCCGGGGAGCGCACCACGCCCACTGGGGCGGCCCTGATCGCGGCTCTGGCCACGCCCGGCTCGCTGCCACCGATGATGGTCGACGCGGTGGGCAGCGGCGCCGGACACAGGGACAACCCGGAGCGACCCAACATCACCCGGTTGGTGATTGGCTGCCGTACCGAGTCTGGGGCCGTGCCAGGCCCGGGCCCTGCGGAGCCGGTCACCGTGGTGGAGACCACCGTCGATGATCTCGATCCCGAGCTGTGGCCCGGAGTGCTGCTCGCCGTTCGGGCAGCCGGAGCGTGGGACTGCTGGACCACCGCCACCGTCGGTCGACACGGCAGGCCTGGGCAGGTGCTCACCGCACTGTGCACCGAGCAGGTCCGTCCAGCGGTGGTGGACGCGTTGTTCCGGCACAGCACCACGCTCGGCGTGCGGTGGGCGCTCTGGCAGCGCACTACGCTGCCGCGGATCACCGTGCCAGTGCCGGTGGGGCCGCCGGGGGCCGAGCAGGAGATCACCGTCAAGGTCGCCGCCGGACCGGGAGGACAGCAGACTGCCAAGCCTGAACTCGCCGACGCCGAGCGGGTCGCGCAGGCACTAGGATGGCCGGTTCGCCGGGTGTGCGAGGCCGCCCTGTCGGCCTACCACCGCGACCATCCGGCTGGCGCGCTCGCGCCACAAGGAAATTAGCCTGATTCGGCGTGGCGCAGCCTCGGGAGGAGCACATGAGCACCGCGAGACCTGCTCGTCCGGTGTCCTGCGAGGAGCTCGCCGGGTCCCACGTGCTGCTCACCGGCGCCACGGGGTTCCTGGGCCAGGCGACTTTGGAGCGGTTACTGGCCAGCTACCCGGACACCCATGTCTCGGTGCTGATCCGGCCCCGTGGCGAGCGCGGCGCGGCCGACCGGCTCAGCACATTGCTCCGCAAGAATGTGTTCCGCCCATTGAGTGAGCGCCTCGGCGCGGACGAACTGGTGCGGGTGGTGCGCGAGCGGGTTACGGTCATCGAGGGCGACCTCGGCTCGGTCGCCCTACCCGCCGACCTCGACGTCGTGATCCATGGTGCCTCGACAGTGTCCTTCGATCCCCCGGTTGACGAGGCATTCCGCACCAACGTCTCGGGCGTGGCGACCCTGTACGAAGCACTCGCCGGCTCGCCGCATGTGGTGCACGTTTCTACTGCCTACGTCGCGGGCACCCGTAAGGGCGTCGTCGCTGAGGCAGCACTGGACCACGACGTGGACTGGCAGCTCGAGCTGGAGATGGCGTTGGCCGCCCGGGCCGATGTGGAGCGAGACTCCCGGCGACCGGAGGTACTTCGCCGCGCGCTGGCGCAAGCGGACGAGCAACACGCCAAAGCTGGACCCCAGTCCACCGCCGCCGCCGCCGAACGGTTACGCACGAAGTGGGTCACCCGCCGGCTGGTGGACTATGGTCGCACCCGGGCCCGGAGCCTGGGCTGGCCAGACGTCTACACGCTGACCAAGGCGCTGGGTGAGCGGGTCGCCGAACAGCGGTGGGCGCACACCGGCCGACCGCTGTCGGTGGTCCGGCCCGCCATCGTGGAGAGTGCGCTGCGACACCCGTACCCCGGGTGGATCGACGGCTTCAAGATGGCCGACCCGCTGATCATCGCTTACGGCCGAGGGGTGCTGCGCGAATTCCCTGGGCTACCCGATTCCGTGCTCGACGTGATCCCGGTCGATCTGGTGATCAACGCCATCCTCGCGGCCGCCGCCCGGCCGCCCGCCACTGGACCGGCATACTTGCACGTCAGCTCCGGGGCCAGTAACCCGTTGACCTTTCAAAACATGTACGTGCTGTGCCGGGAGTACTTCGACAACCACCCCATGCCTGACGGTGATCGCGGCCACGTCGAGCCACCGACTTGGCGGTTCCCCGGCAGCCAGCAGGTAGAGCTGACGCTGCACGCCGGGGAACGGGTCACTGCGCTAGCCGAGCGGGTACTGCTGCGACTACCACCATCGAAGCGGTCCCAGGATTGGCTGACCAGCCTGGGCCGCCAGCAGCAGGACTTAGGGCAACTGCGGGAATACGCCGACCTCTACGGCGTCTACACCCGCGCCGAGGTGATCTACGACGACACTCGGCTGCGGGAGCTGCACGCCGCGTTGCCAGCCCAGCGAGCCACCGAGCACGGTTTCGACCCCACCGTCATCGATTGGCGGGCCTACCTGCAGGATGTGCACTGCCCATCGATCACAGCCACGGTCCGCCGAGCCGGGCAGCGGCGGGGACGTTCCACCGCCGGCCATCGCGGGTCCCCGTCGCAGTCGACGTCGATATCGTCTCTGTCGCTGCCCGAACGCACCGACGTGGCTGCGGTGTTCGACCTGGAGGGCACCATCGTGAACTCCAACGTCGTCGAGTCCTACCTGTGGGCTCGATTGGCGACAATGCCCCGTTCCGGCTGGCTACGCGAGCTGGCCGATCTGGCCCGCTGCGCCCCCCGATACCTTTACGCCGAGCGCCGTGACCGCGGTGAACTGTTGCGCGCCTTTCTCCGCCGCTACGCCGGCGTGCGGGCCGACGCGCTGCGGGCCCTGGTCACCGAGGTGCTCGGCGACGTGCTGCTGCACCGCGTGATGCCCGAGGCCACCCGGCAGATCCGTCGCCACCGCGCAGCCGGGCACCGAACCGTACTCATCACCGGTGCCGTAGACCTGCATGTGGAGCCGTTGTCAGTACTGTTCGACGAGGTGGTGGCCAGCCGGATGCACGTGAAAGACGGCGTGCTGACCGGATTTCTCGAAGCCCCGCCACTGGTCGACGAGGCACGCGCGGCGTGGCTGCGACAGTACGCTCAAGGCCACGGCCTGCACTTGGACCGCTCCTATGCCTACGCTGACAGCTATTCCGACCGCCCGCTGCTGGAGGCCGTCGGGCATCCGCATGCGGTCAACCCGGACTCCCAGCTTTTCCGGCACGCCCGGCGCCGCCGCTGGGTGGTGCACCGCTGGGGGGAGCACACCGGCGGGCTGCTCGAGGTGCTGCTAGACGTCACCCGAGCCGATGTCAGGATCGATGTCCGGCCAGATCACGGTACGCGAGGAGTACCACGGTGAGCCTGGCGCTGCAGTATCACCGCTCCGTTGGGCGCTACTTCGCCGCTCGCGCGGTCAGTGGCACCCGCGCGGGAGGGCGGCTGGCAGGGGCTCTGGCCAGCAATGTGGCGCCGCTACGGCTGGTTGAGCAGGCCGACCCCGTCCCAGCCGACGAGTCCTGGATTCGGGTCGAGCCGGTGCTGTCCGGGATCTGCGGCTCCGATCTCGGCCTGCTCACCGGCCGTTCCTCGCCCTACCTCGGGCCATTGACCTCGATGCCCTTCGTCCCCGGCCACGAGGTGCTCGGGCGCACCCTCGATGAGCTGCCTGGGCTGCCGCGGGGTAGTCGGGTGGTGATCGACCCGGTGCTGCGGTGTGCGGCGCGCGGCCTGCCGGCCTGTCCGGCTTGCATCGCCGGGCATACCAGCCGCTGCGGCCACATCACCAGTGGAGCGCTGGCTGCTGGGCTGCAGACTGGATTCTGCGCTGACACCGGGGGCGGCTGGAGCCGCCGCATGGTCGCACACGCCAGCCAGCTGCACCTGGTGCCGGACCCGCTGTCCGACGAAATCGCGATACTTGTGGAGCCGTTGGCCTGCGCGGTACACGCGGTGCGCCGGGTACCGATCAGTCCGGGCGCGTCGGTGCTCGTGATCGGCGCGGGCACAGTGGGTCTGCTTACCCTGCTCGCGCTGCGCAAGCTCACCGCGGCAGGCGAAGTGTACGTGATCGCCAAGCACGCCCACCAAGCCGACCGGGCCCGCGAGCTGGGCGCCACCCAGATTATCGGCATCGACAGCACCGCCAGGACGCTGCGCCGCAGCACCGGAGCCCTGCTGGTCGAGCCCGAGCTCGGCGAGAGCTATCTGCTCGGCGGAATGGACCTGGCCTTCGAGTGCACCGGAGGCGCGGCGGGTCTGAACACCGCGCTGAGGTCGCTGCAGGCCGGGGGCACGGTGGTCGCATCGGGGATGCCGTCAGGCGGGGTGGACCTCACCCCGCTGTGGTACCGCGAGCTGCTCCTGGTCGGGGCTTATGCCTCAGCAGTAGGCGCCTGCGCGGTAGGGGAAGAGCCCAGTCGGGGTGATTTCCCAGAGGCCATCGCGCTGGCGGGGTCGGCGCCGTTGAACGGCTACGTTGACACGAAATATCCGCTGGAACAGTGGCGTGACGCGCTCGATCACGCTGCCGCGGCCGGCCGGCTGGGCACCATCAAGGTCGTCTTCGCCCCCGGCCGAAGTTAAGAGGCAGTCGAGTTAAAGGCAAGCGCAGCGCCAAGAGTGAGCGCCAAGAGTTAAGGGCAGGAGAGAGCGTGGGCAGACCAGGTTTCGTGCTTGACGTCGACGAGCGGACTCCCCCGCTGCTGATGCACGAGGGTGAGGGGTTCCGGCTGGAGCGCCTGCCGCTGGGCAGCCGGGTGATCTACCCGCCGGAGTCGCTGCCGTCCATCGTCGATCTCGAGGGCGCGATCCGGCACGCCTTGGCGCATCCGCACGGCAGCGACCCACTGCCGCAGCTGCTGCGTCGCGGGATGCGGCTGACTATTGTGTTCGACGATCTGTCCCTGCCGCTGCCGCCGATGCGCACTCCGGACGTCCGACAACGGGTGATCGAGCAGGTGCTGGAGTTGGCCGCCGCCGCCGGGGTGGACGACGTCGAACTGATCGCTGCCAACTCGCTGCACCGGCGGATGACCCCGGCGGAACTCAAGCGCACCGTCGGCGAGCGGGTTTTCCGTGCCTTTCACCCCGACCACCTGCGTAATCACGACGCAGAGAACCCCGACGATCTCACCCACCTGGGCACCACACCGCACGGCGAGGACGTGGAGATCAACCGTCGGGCCGCCGAAAGTGACCTGATCGTCTACGTCAACATCACGCTCACCGCGATGAACGGCGGCTCCAAGTCGGTGTCCGTTGGGTTGGCCAGCTACGCCAGCTTGCGCCACCATCACAATGTGCACACCCTGCGGCACTCGCGGTCGTTCAACGATCCCCCCAACTCGGCGATGCACCATTCCTACGATCGGATGGCTGACGTCATCGGCGGGTATGTGCCGGTGTTCACCATCGAGACCACACTGAACAACGAGCCATTCCCCGCTGCGCTGCGCTTCCTGACCCGTCGCGAGTGGGAGTGGAACCTCACCGACCAGGCCAGCTACCTGGCGGTGAAACGAAGCAACGACCTGGCCACCACAAGGCTGCGGCGGCGGATCTGGCAAGCCACCGAGGCGCCGTATGGCGTCACCGGGGTGCATGCCGGCGCACCGAGCCAGGTGCACCCGCACACCCTGGCCGCGGTGCACCGCCAGCAGCTGACCGAGGTGCAAGGACAAGCCGATGTGGCGATCTTCGGCTTGCCCTACATCTGCCCGTACAATGTAAACTCGATCATGAACCCGATCTTGGTGATGTCGTTAGGACTCGGCTACTTCTTCAATCTCTACCGGGGCAAGCCAATCGTGCGCCAGGGTGGAGTGGCGATCTTCTACCACCCGGTGCCGCACCAGTTCCACCCCGTACACCACCCGAGCTACATCGACTTCTACGAGCTACTCGCCGAGACCACCGATCCGGTGATGCTGGAGACCAAGTACGAGAAGCAGTTCGCCACCGATCCCTGGTACACCCACCTGTACCGGACCAGCTACGCCTACCATGGCGTGCACCCGTTCTACATGTGGTACTGGGGTGCGCACGCGATGCAACACCTGGATGATGTGATCTTCGTCGGGGGGAACCGGTCAACCACCGCGCGGCTCGGCTTCCGCGCCGCATCCAGCCTGGCCGACGCGTTGGAGCTGGCTCGGGACATCGTGGGTCGCAATCCGCAGATCAGCTACTTGCACGCCCCGCCGATGGTGCTGGCGGACGTGCGATGAGGGGCCTGCAATGACGGGTCTGGGCGACGAGCTACGGCTGCTGCGACACGGCCGGGGCTGGCGCGGCCAGGCCCGGGTGCCACGCTCGGCGCAGCGCTGGAAGCTCCCGGACAATGGGGACGACTTCCCCACCGCGTGGGCCCGCACCACTCCTGCGAAAGTACTTCGTACTGCGCTGCAGCAGGGAGTGCTCAAGCCGGTGATCTGGAGCCAGACCCGGCCGGTGGTGCACGGTCGGGAATACCTGGACAGCGTTCGCGGTCCGGCAATCTTCGTCGCCAATCACTCCAGCCACCTGGACACCCCATTGATCCTGGGTGCCCTACCACGGCGGATCACCGAGAATCTCGCGGTCGGGGCAGCCGCCGACTACTTCTTCGACTCCCGGGCTATCGCCGCGGCCACCACCCTGCTGTTCAACGCGTTTCCCGTGGATCGGCGCGGATTGCGCCGGGGCCGCAGCCTGGCCGCCGAACTGGTCGACGGCGGATGGAGCCTGCTGCTGTACCCCGAGGGCGGCCGCACCGTGGACGGCTGGCTCACCGCGTTCAAGCTGGGTGCCGCGCAACTGTGCGCGATGAAGGAGGTGCCTGCGGTGCCGATCGCGCTGCGCGGCACGTTTGCCGCGATGCCGCGTGGCCGACGCTGGCCGCGCCCCGGCAGGCCACGGGTCACCGTCCGGATCGGGCGACCGCTGCGCATCGGAGCGGATGAGACGGTGCCCGAGTTCCGCACCAGGCTGGTGCGCGCGGTGGCCACTCTCTGGGCCGAAGGCGACCTTGGTTGGTACCGCGCCCTGCGGGCGGCAGCCGACGACTCGCTGGCGCTACCCATCGGTTCGCGCAGCGTGCTCCCCACCACCGCATCCGTCCAACTCGCCGAGGACCACGACATGGCCCCGTGGCGCCGGATCTGGGAGGCCACCCGGCCCCCCGCTGATGACGGTCCCCGCCAGGTCTGGACAGACTGACTCAGGCGTTGCCGCCCCTGGGCAGCAACTCGTATATCTCCTTGCACTCCGGGCACACCGGGGAACCTGGCTTGGGCGCGCGAGTCACCGGAAACACCTCGCCGCACAGGGCCACTACCTGCGAGCCCATCACCGCGCTTTCAGCGATCTTGTCCTTGCGCACGTAGTGGAACATCTTGGGTGTGTCGTTGCCGGTGGTGTCGGTCCCCTCTGGACGAGTATCGACATCGGGCAGCGTTTGGGTCGGCGTGCTCACAGCTCCATCATGCCGCAGCGTCAGTCGGCGTAGATGATGGTACCCACGTGCTCCCCTTGCAGAGCCTTGGTGATGGCGCCGGGGGTGAGTCCGTTAATGATCTGGATTTGCTTTTGGTGTTTGGCGTGTGCCATGAGTTCGAGTACCAGCGGATCGATGGGCAGGGTGTCGAGGTTGCGGGCTAGTAACTCGGCGGCGCTCGCTCGGGAGATGAGTTCGGGTGGGCTGGTGCTGGTCGTTGCGGGGTCGCTGGTGAACACGCCGTCGACGTCTTTGACGTAGATGATCCGGGCAGCGCCGTAGGCATCGGCGAGGAGGAAGGCGCCGGTGTCGGTGCGGTGCGGGGGGATCTTGCCTACCTCGGGAGGGAACTCGTAGAGGCCATAGGGTGGGTAGCCGTTGGACACTGCGGCTCGGCTGGCCATCAGGTGCACGGCAAGTTGGTGAGCAGTCGCGGCGTGTGGGAGGTAGGACACGCCCTGCTCGGCGAGCAGCGCGGCGATGAGGTGCCCGTTCTGTTCGGCCTCGGCGGAAGCCAGCGCGGCCAGCACACCAGTGGGCAGACCGAGGTCGAGCCCGACCCCCAGTACGTGGCGGCCCCGGATACCCGGTCCGGTGAGAATCAGCAGCCGATGCTCCAGCAACGCCTCATGCAGCTCCGCCACGACCGGCACGATCGCCTCGGAGCCCTTGTCCATGATCGAGCGCCCGCCGATCACGACGACGTTCAGCCACGGCAACAGCGGAATCACCGGGCGATCGACGGGCCGCAGGAGTTCGCGGTCGAGCAAGGTCTGGCGCATCAACGCCGAAGGCACGTCCTTGGCTACGAAAAAGGGCTCAGAATGCGAGAGGGTGCTGGTCATGGTGTTCTCCACGGTGGCCGGGGGGCGGCGCTCACGCCGCTGAGATGCGCTCACGCCGCTGAGATGATTGTGCCGACGTGCTCGCCGGCCAACGCGCGCCTGATCAAACCGGGCCGGAGCCCATTGATGACCTGGACCGAGCGCACATACCGGGCACGGCGCATTAGCTCCAACACCGGGCGCTCGATGATCAGATCCGGCAGATCCCGAGCGATCAACTCCTCGACGGTGATCTCCGGGATCAGCGTGGCTCTCGGGTCGGTCTTCGGATTGGCCGTATACAGCCCGTCCTCGTCTTTCACGAAAATCATGTTCCGACAGCCATAAACTTCCGCGACAAGATAACATCCAGCGTCCGTGCGGTACGGCGGTATCACCCCCTCGGTAGGCACGCGCTGCCACATGTCATAGGGGGGCATCCCCGAGAAGATCGCTGCACCGCACCCGGCGAGATACAACGGCAGCGCACCGAACGCCGAACCCCCCACCACCGGCACACCGTGCCGGGCCATCAGATATCCCAGCATCTGAGCGTTCTGATCGGCCACCGCGGCCCCGACATCGGTCAGCACACCAGTCGGCAAACCGAGTTCGGCAGCCAGCGCGTACACATGGCGAGCCCGCGTACCGGCACCAGTGCCAATGAGGATCTGATGGCTTCGCTTGACCGCCGCCAACTCCTCCACCACCGGATACACCGCCGCCCGCCCCCGGTCGATCAGGCTTTGACCACCGATCTTCAGCACACTCACCTCGGGCAAAATGGCATAATCGGGCGCCCCCCCACTTGCCCGCATAAGCTCCACATCACTCAACGACCGATTCATCAACAACGATTCTAACGAAGCTCTACTCGCAACATCCGTCATCTGATCCTCCCCGCGCTACCACAGCTGATCACCAACTCTAGATCGCGACCAACGCACCACGAAAGACCCAACCGATCAGCCCCACTCCAGACATGCGGAGATCACCGCATCAATTCACCGCGCTGGCGGGTGCAGATCTGCGGAATAACCCGCTACATCGGCGTTATCAACCAGACGAGTGGTCTACACCATATTCGCACGAAAGGGCGTGGTCTGGGAACGAGATCAACCCTCGACGATCGGAGGGTCACGACTCTCGAGCTCGCGGCCCCGAAGGTCGCGCTCCGGCAGGCCCTGTCCCAGCCTGTTGACGTGCTCGGCCTTGCGGGGGGCACGGTCATTGGCGATGAGCACCGCCATCCACGGAAGTGGCACCGAAAGCACGACGAAAGTCAGCGCAAGCCACCAGGTCTGATAGAAGACGCCAGCCAGGACCAGACAGGGGATGCGGGCCGACATGAGGATAGCGTATTTGCGCCGACGTGTGGCGTACTGCTCGGCGTAGGATGGTTCCGCCGCCGTAATGAGAACAGCGGCATCGCCTCGTCGGCGGCCGTGCTCATGTCGATTCCGCGCGCCCTCACGTCCCGATTTGATACTGCCGACCTCCTATTTCGTTGCTTTGGCAGTTGCCTTTACTTGCTGCTTGTGCTGCCGAACCTTGGCCAGCGAGTCGGCGTCAGTCACGTCGGCGACCGATCGGTACACACCCTCGTCGCCGTAGGGGCCGGCCACCTCGCGCCAGCCGTCGGGCTTCACGTTACGCTGCTTACCGAGAAGTGCCACGAAGATCTGCGCCTTCTGCTTTCCGTAGCCAGGCAACGCGACCAGCCGGTCGAGCAGCTCGTGCGCGTCAGAGACGCCCCGCCATAGCTCCGTCACATCGCCGCCGTAGCGCTCGACCAAAGCCCGGCAGAGGTCCTGCACCCGGCACGCCATCGACTTGGGATACCGGTGCAACGCGGGCTGCTTCGCGAACAGGTCCGCCAACGCGTCGGAGTCGTAGTCGGCCAGCTCATGAACGTCGAGGTCGTGGCCCAAACGCTGCCGCAGTCTATAGGGAGCGGCGAAAGCCCGTTCCATCGGCACTTGCTGATCGAGAAGCATGGCCAGGAGCAACGCCAGCGGGTCCCGCTCGAGTAACGCATCCGCCGACGCATCCTGGCTCAACATCAAGCTCACCAATGACCTCCCCGACAGTAAGCGCACATCGACAGGCTCGTCACCAGGTTACTGCTCGGAAGTAGCCTCCCGGGGGAACGGCATCAGATGTCGATGCCGACCAGGCCCATTACCTCGGTGCGCCAGTCCTGGTAGGCAGTGGCCGCACTGGTCCGCTCCTGCGGGTTGCGGTCGGCGTGCGTATCGTCGCCGCCCAACGCGTAGTGCACGATCTCCTGGTCGCTGCGCTGGCTGCTGACCACCCTGACTTGGACGTGTCGGGTGGCAAGCTCGGCCCGAGTGGCGTGCGCCAGCAAATGGAGCAGCGCCAACCGGGACCGCTGGTCGTCGGGCAGCGACACCTCCTCCGGGGTGTTGCCCGACACCAGCACCACGGTTGCGCCGGGCGCCAGCACCGGGAGCACTCGGTCGACCGCGCTGAAGCGGGCCAGCAGGCCCGCGGACAGGAACGAGCCGACGCGCGCAACGGCGGTGTGGCCATCGGGGTGGATGGTGACTGGTAGCTGGATGTAAAAATCGAGGCCATCGCCGCCCGGCTCACCCGGCAGCGCCGTGGGATCGGTAATGATCACAGCGTCCGCGCCCGCATCCTTCAGCAACTCAGAAAGCCGTTGCGCCCGGTCGGCAGACCCACTCAGCAGCCCGATAGACGACATCGACCCTCCTCCAGTGCGTTCGCACCGATCGGTGGCACTCGGTCGGCTGAGCATCGCTCCCCGGTCATCGTAGAAGCTGGTGGCAGTCACTGGCGAGGGAGCCGGGAATTTGCGGACAGCGGGTCCCCCGAACGGCCGCGTCAGCCTCCGTGGCCCCGGCGTCATGCGACGCCGGGGCCACGGAGGCTGACTTACCCAGATCCAGTAGGTCAGCTCCTCTTCAGGGCCGACTCCTTCGCGCCATCGTGCATGTCCCGCTTCGGGGCCGTCTCCTGGGCGACATCCTGCACGCCCTTGGCAGCATTCTGCGCAGTAGAAGCAGCTTTGGTGGCGGCCGACGTGGTGACGGCCAGCAAGCTCTTGGTGTACTCCCGCTGGCTCGTCAGCACGTGGTGGTAGAAGTCGAACACCTTATCCACGAGCTCGACAGCGCCGCGCAATTTGGCGTCTGAGGTTGGCACAAACCACTGAAAACTGTCTGCCCAGATCTGCAGGGCGCCGGTGAAGGCTTCCTGACCGCGACGGACGGCGTCGGTCATGGTCTCCCGGGAGGTGGTCATCTGAGACGTGGTCATCGTCATCCCTTCCTTAGCTCATCGGGTGCGATCACCAAAGTAAGCACGTTTGATAAGTATGTCAAGCACCACCGTTCTCCTGGGCTGTTACCGGGTTCTACCCTCGATGAAGCTGCGGTATACCCCGAGCAACGCTTCTCTTTGGGCCTCGGTGAGCTTCGGATCGCAACGGATGCTGTCCTCCGTGCTGGCGCTCGGTGGGTCGGCTGGGACGCCGGCAGGGGCGTTAGCGGGGCCGTCGTTGGCCACTGCCTGCGTCCACCCTGCCTTGGCCAACAGCTGTTCGGTGCTCACTCCCAGTCCATTAGCGATGGCCCGCAGCACCGTGAGCGACGGCTGATGCAGGCCGCGTTCGATCTGACTGAGGTAGGCGTTGGAGATCCGGGTCAGGGCTGCCATCTCCCGCAGTGACAAGTCGGCCAACTGCCGCTGGGCCCGGATAAATGCTCCTAGCGCCCCTAGTTGAGCTTGCCAGGGGTTGGGCACCTCGTCGCTGTCAGCTGCACTCACCATGGCTCACATCATTCCCCGTCCGGCACCGAGGATCGGACCCCCTCCGCATTCACCGCTTCACTTCTCGCGCACGTAACTGCCCGGGGCGGCTTCCAGCGGCGGGTGCCTGGTACTGCCCATCGGAGGCGGCTGTCGCCGCCCTCCGGCATGCCCGGCGATCCACGGCGTCCAGTCCTCCCACCACGACTTGGCGACCTCGGTGGCCTGCTGGCGCCATGCCTCCGGGTCCTCGGGCAGCGTCTCCGCCGAACCAACCCAGTGCTTGGACTTCGGGTTCGGCGGGTTGACCACGCCAGCGATATGCCCGGAATTGGACAGCATGAACCGAACGGTGCCACCGGGTAACCGGGCGCTCTTATAGACCGCCTTCCATGGCGCGATGTGGTCCCTCTCGGCGGACACGAAGTAGCTGTCCTGGCTGATTCGGGTAAGATCCAGCCGCTGCCCCGCCAGTTCGAGTTCACCTTTCGCCAGCCGGTTCTGCACGTATAAGGATCGTAGATATTCGGTCTGCATGGCTGCGGGCATCCGGGTGGAGTCGGAGTTCCAGCTCAGCATGTCGAACGGCGCCGGCTCCTCACCCAGCAGCCAGCCGTTGACCACGTAGTTCCACACCAGATCCCTGGCTCGCAGCAGGTTGAATGTCGTGGCCATGCTGTCTGCGGGTAGGTAACCCTTGCGTTTCATGATGCGATCCAGCCGTTGGATAGCGGCTTCGTCAATGAACACGCCGAGCTGGCCAGGCAGGGTGAAGTCGAGCAGAGTGTTCATCAGGGTCAGCGAGCAGATCCGGTTCTCCCCGCGGGCTGCGAGCCAGGCGAGCATTGCCGCGGCCATGGTGCCGCCAAGGCACAGCCCGGCCAGGTTGGTCTGCGGGGCTCCGGTGATCTCCTCGACGACCTCCAGTGCGACCAGCGGCCCCTTCCGCAGGTAATCGCTCATGGTGAGCTTAGCCAGGGTCTCGTCCGGGTTCTGGTAGCTGATCATGAAGCAGGTATGTCCATGCTGCACGGCCCACTCCACCAGACTCTTCCCGGGAGCGAGGTCCATGATGTAGTACTTGTTGATCCACGGTGGGCTGAATAGCAGCGGAACCGTATGCACGGTCTCGGTCTGCGGCTCGTACTGGATCAGCTCGATCAGCTGGTTGCGAAACACCACGCTGCCCGGTGTCGCGGCCAGCTCGTGACCGGGACGGAACTGGCCAGGGGTCACCTGACGGGGCATGCCCTTGTTGGTCGCCATGTCGCGGAACAGGTTGTTGGCACCGCGCACCAGGCTGAGGCCTCCAGTGTCGAACGCCTTCTTCAGCGCCACCGGGTTGGTCAGTAGCCAATTGGTCGGTGCGGCGGCATCGAGCACCTGACGTAGCGCGAAATCAGCCTTGCGCCGGGTGATCTCATCCACGTCCGCTTCGGCCAGCAGCTCCCGCAGAAAGCGCTCAAGCAGCGCGTGCTGCTGGCGCACCAGGTAGAACAGCGGGTTGGTGGTCCAAGCCCGATCGGAGAACCGTGGATCTTCGCCCAACTCCAGCGGGCCTTCCTGGTTCAACCCCATGCTGCGCAGCGCTGCGGTTACAGCGGCCTGGGCACTGCGCATGCCATACTCCATCGCCGACCGAGAGAGTGCTACCGGGTTCCCGGCGACCGCCATCGCAAGCCTGCTCAGGGCCAGCCCCAGCCCGGCGGGGTCAAGCTCAGCAGTCGCGGCGTCGATACTGAGCAGCGACCGGATCGACGAGGCGATGTCAGCGGCGTCGTGGCGTATTTCGCCTAGCGAATCGCCGGTCGACGGGGTCACGAAGAATCACCTCCACTCGGCACTCGAGAGAGCACCATCCTGCAGTAACCCTACGTCCCAACGGGGATGCTGCAACGCTTCTGCTGGAACCACCACAGGCGACCGGTCCGCCTGGCAGGATCCATCGCCGTGCGAGCGGTGGTGAGCCGGGTTATCGAGGCAGCGGTGCTCGTCGACGACCACGTGGTCGGTGCGCTGGAGCGACCCGGCCTGCTGGTGCTGCTCGGCGTGACCCACGACGACGGGCCCGCGCAAGCCGAAATAATGGCACGCAAGCTGCATGAGCTACGGATCCTGCGCGACGAACGCTCGGTCGCCGACACCGGTGCCGGGGTGCTGGTGGTGAGCCAGTTCACCCTCTACGGGGCGACGCGCAAGGGCAGGCGGCCCTCCTTCACCGCGGCCGCCCGCCCGGAACACGCCAAGCCGTTGATTGACGAGGTCGTCGCCCGGCTCCGGGCCCGCGGTGCCACCGTGGCCACTGGACGCTTCGGCGCGACAATGGCCGTGCGCAGTGTGGCCGACGGCCCGTTCACGGTGCTCATCGACGTGTGACGCCCGTCAAGAGCTTACTACCCCGGCGATAACGGCTACCAACCTGAGAAGTCTCTGAGGGTCTGCCGGATCGGGCACTTCGCCGGGCACTCGTTCGTCGTGCCGGATGTGAGGGTCCGGGAACGGAATCCGGGCCCCCGACGTTGTACCAGTCATCGCCGCGGGTACCCGTTGGCCAGATTCGTGCAACGTCGCGCGCCGATTCGCCGAACGCACCGGAGTCGGCACGAGGATCCGCTGCAGGAAGGAACCTGATGACCGCCGCGCAGATCACCGTCGAACCGGACGCTGCACTTGAAGCAGACCTTGATGCACAGAGCCCAGCGGCCGATCTGGTCCGAGTTTACCTCAATGGTATCGGGCGCACGGCGCTGCTCAGCGCGCAGCAGGAGGTTGAGCTTGCCAAGCGCATCGAAGCCGGCGTGTTTGCCCGTCATATCCTGGATACCGCGACGCGGCTATCGCCAAGCCGACGGGCCGATCTCACGCGGCTGGTGCGCGACGGTCACAAAGCCAAGGACCACCTACTGGAAGCCAATCTGCGGCTCGTGGTGTCACTGGCCAAGCGCTACACCGGCAGAGGAATGCCACTGCTGGATCTGATCCAGGAGGGCAACCTCGGTCTGATCCGCGCGGTGGAGAAGTTCGACTACACTAAAGGCTTCAAGTTCTCCACTTATGCCACCTGGTGGATCCGGCAGGCCATCACCCGAGGCATGGCCGACCAGGGACGCACCATCCGACTTCCGGTCCACCTCGTGGAACAAGTGAACAAGCTGGCTCGAATCAAGCGCGACCTGCACCAGCAGCTAGGTCGCGAGGCGACCCACCGGGAGCTGGCCGACGAATCCGGCATCCCGGTAGAGAAGGTGGCCGATCTGCTGGACTATGCTCGGGACCCGGTAAGCTTGGACATGCCGGTCGGCGCCGAGGAGGAGGCGCCGCTAGGCGACTTTATCGAGGACGCCGAGGCCACCGACGCTGAGGCCGCCGTGATCTCGGGACTGCTGCAGGACGACCTGCGCCGGGTGCTGGCCACTCTCGAAGATCGGGAGCAGAAGGTCATCCGACTGCGCTATGGTCTCGACGATGGCCAGCCGCACACGCTGGATCAGATCGGCAAGCGCTTTGGCCTCTCCCGCGAACGGGTGCGTCAGATTGAGCGCGAGGTCATGGCCAAGCTGCGCCACGGAGATCGTGCGGAGCGACTGCGGGCCTACGCTAGCTGACTCGTATGTGACTTCAGCGCGTCACCGCTCGAATGGCGGCATTGACGCCGCCGCCCCTGACCGGCACTGTCAGCTCAACGTTATGACGCAGACCACAATCCCCATGACGCAGACCACGCGACATCAGGCTTAAGGCTGTCGCGCGCCGCGGAAGGTCGGGCTCGTTCGGGGTCCGGCCTTCCGACTTTCGTAGAACCTTGTGCTGTCCTTTCGTAGAACCTTGTGCTGTCAGAGCCAGGGGTCCTCGGGGTCCAGGTCGTGTAGGGGGTAAACAGCGCGCCGGGTTTCCCGGATCGCCCGGTCCAGCGGGGTGTCGTCGGTCCCGTCCCAGGGCGTCCACAGGGGCTCAACGCCGTCGGTCATCGAGATCGGCAGCGGCGCGCCGCGCGCTACGGTGGCGGCGTACGCCATCCACTCGGCCGGCACCGCCGTGTTGGGGTCCACCTCGCGGTCGAGCACGGTGGCCAGTAGATGTGTCCAGGAACGCGGAACTACGCGGAATAGAGAGTATCCGCCCCCGCCAAGAGCCAGCCAGCGCCCGCCGGCCGTGGCGTCGGCCAAGTTGCCCAGCGCACGATGCGCAGCTCGCTGGCCGTCCACCGACAGCATCAGGTTGGCGAGCGGATCCTCAACGTGCGTATCCGCGCCGTGTTGGGTCACCAACACCTCAGGCTGGAACATGCGTAGCAGCGCGGGCACGACCGCGTGGAAGGCCCGCAACCACTCCCCGTCGCTGGTACCTGGTGGAAGCGGCACATTGACCGCTGAACCCTCGGCGCCATGGGCCCCGACGTCGGCGGATCTCCCGGTGCCCGGAAAAAGCGTCGCCGGGTGCTGGTGCAGCGAGATGGTGAGCACCCGAGGATCGTCGGCGAAGGCCTCCTGCACACCGTCGCCGTGATGCACGTCGATGTCGACGTAAGCCACCCGCGACATTCCACCGTCGAGCAGTCGACGGATCGCCAGCGCGCAGTCGTTGTAGATGCAGAAGCCCGAGGCGTGGTCACGCATCGCGTGATGCAGCCCGCCAGCGATGTTCGCTGCCCGCGCCGCACGGCCGGTGAGGATCGCGTCGGCGGCCAGCAGCGAACCACCGGCGACGAGCGCCGAGGCCTCGTGCATGCGGTAGAAGATGGGATTATCCGGGGTGCCCAGACCATGCCCCACGTATCCGTATCCGCGCGGTGCCTGCTTGACTGCGGCGAGGTAACCGTTGGAGTGCACTGTGCGCAGCTCATCATCAGTAGCCTGCACCGGTGTCAGCGGCTGTACGCCGTCCAGCACACCCAGCGACCGGGCCAGCCGGATAGTGAGATCCAGCCGAATGGGATTCAAGGGGTGCCGCCCACCAAGGTCGTAGCCGAGGAGGGCCTCGTCCCAGACGACCACTGCGCGGGGAGGATTCATGACCCAGCACGCTACCGGCTGCTAGGCACGGTATGGGGGCGGTGAACGACTACCACCACGGTGAGCGGCTCGGGGCGATGAGCAGAGCAGCCGGAGCTCACGGACGTGATCACCGGCTGCATGTCGCTCATCCTGCCGCCGCTGACGCACGCAGCACCCCTGTGGGCCACTACCATGGGTGCAACCAAGGGAGACTGGTGTGAACGAGCTCATCGACACCACCGAGATGTACCTGCGCACCATCTTCGAGCTCGAGGAGGAAGGTGTGGTCCCGCTGCGGGCGCGGATCGCCGAGCGCCTCGGACAAAGCGGACCCACCGTCAGCCAGACCGTGGCACGCATGGAGCGAGACGGCCTACTGACAGTGGCCGATGACCGGCATCTCGAACTCACCACGGCGGGCCGCAACCGGGCCATTTCGGTGATGCGCAAGCACCGGCTCGCCGAGCGCCTGCTCGTCGACGTGATCGGGCTGGAATGGGAGCAGGTACACACCGAGGCCTGCCGCTGGGAGCACGTGATGAGCGAGGCCGTCGAGCGCAAGCTGGTCACGCTACTGGGCAATCCGACCACTTCTCCGTACGGCAACCCGATCCCGGGACTCGACGAGCTCGGGATTGGAGAGCCTGCTGCCCCGATCGAACCTGATCTGGTCCGGCTGGACGAAGTGGCCCGGCGCGGCGGCGGCACGGTGGAGGTGCGACGTATCGCCGAGCATGTGCAGCTGGATCCGACCCTCATGGCGGACCTGCACAAGGTTAACGCAGTGCCCGGCAACGTGGTGGAGATCGCCGCCCAGGCGCGGACAAACCATCCGGTGGTGCTGTCTGGCCGAGGGTCCACGGTTGAGGTAGACGGTGCGCTCGCGCACGCCGTCATGGGTCGTCGGCGGTGACCCGGCCGAATCGGATGCGGCTGCTGGTCACCGGGGGCGCAGGTTATATCGGCAGCGTCTGCGCCGCACGGCTGATTGAGGCTGGCCATGACGTCGTGGTCCTGGATGACCTGTCCACCGGGCACCGGGACGCTGTGCCGGCCGGCTGCCGGTTCGTCGAGGGCGCCGTCGAGGATGCTGGCGCGGTGCTGAACGAGGGCTTCGACGGTGTGCTGCATTATGCGGCCCGCTCGCTGGTCGCGGAATCGATGGCGCAGCCGCAGCGCTATTGGTTAGGTAATGTGGTGGCCACGGTAGGGCTGCTTGAGGCCATGCGCGAGCACGGCACTCCTCGGCTGGTCTTCTCCTCTACCGCTGCCACCTACGGGGAACCCGCGTCGGTGCCAATCGCCGAGGATGCGGCCACCCGGCCAACCAACCCCTACGGGGCGACCAAGCTTGCGATCGATCATGCCATCGGCTCCTATGCCATCGCGCACGGCATAGCAGCCGTGAGCTTGCGGTACTTCAACGTCGCTGGCGCCTACGGCCGGTACGGGGAGCGGCACACCGTCGAGACCCACCTCATTCCGTTGATCTTGCAGGTTGCTCTCGGCCGCCAGGAGAAGATCATGGTGTTCGGGGAGGATTGGCCCACTCTGGATGGCACCTGCATCCGCGACTACATCCACGTGGTGGACCTCGCCGACGCCCATGAGCGGGCACTCGAGCAGGCCGTGCCCGGCGAGCATCGGATTTACAACTTGGGCAACGGAACCGGCTTCTCAGTGCGGCAGGTGCTAGACACCTGCCGCCAAGTCACTGGGCGCCCGATCCCGGCGCAGTACGCGGCACGGCGACCGGGTGACCCGGCGGTGCTCATCGCCTCCAGCGATCGAGCGCACTGCGAGTTGGGCTGGAAACCGGAGCGGGCAGACCTCGCCGTGATCGTGGCTGACGCTTGGGAGTTCGCCCGTAGCGCCAGCTGAGCGCCGACATCGCGGATCATCGGTCAGCGCTGTTGTCGCGATCGTCGCTTGGTGGAGCGGCGCCGAGGTCGTTGAAGGGCCGCAGCTGCGTCTGCCGCGACGCTGCGTAGCAGCGCCGGTGGTAGTCCTCCGTCCAGCGCAGCCCGCAGCAACCCGGACAGGGAGTGCTGTGGGCAAGCGTGCAACGCCGCGTCCAACGCGACGCCCGCCAGCGCGCCGTCCCCGCGGATGTAGGCAGCGAGCGCCAGCAGCGCCGCAGGTTCGGCCCGCTCCGGTGCGGGGGTAGCGCGAACAAGGGCCAGCCAGAGCCGCTCGGCGGCGGCCGCCTCGGGACCCGAGCACCAGGGCAGGCAGGCGTCCCGAACCCGATGGTCGCACAGCGCGGAGGCAACCTCGGCGACGGTGCTGTCGCTCAATGCGAGATCTCCCGCGGCCGCCGCTCGGTGCAGTTCCTTCAACTGCGCGAGTCGTTGGCCTACCAGCCGGGTGCTCAGCGGGTGCTCAGCGTCGGCCGCGTCCAGGAGCATCGCCCGACGCTGCAGCGCCGCGGGATTCTCCTGAGCCATGAGCTCGACCATTTCTTCCCGGCTCCTGAAGGTCACTGCACCGGCCGCGACCGTCACGGCCGCCAGCAGGCTAGTCGTGGGATCAGCCACCGCGCCGGCACACCGCGGATCGTCGTAGCAACGCCACGGCGCGCCGCGCACCGTCTGCGCCGTCCACGCCGCATGGATCACGGGGAGCCCACTGCCGGTCAGCACCTCGTCGAGAGCGTCCACCAGCGTGCGGTGTGGGGGGTCGCCATCCGGGGTGGAATCGCCCCCGATCACGACCAGCGCGACGCCGGTGGGCCGCTGTCGGGCGATCGGCAGCAGTAGCTGCTCGGCCAACAGCGGAGCCTCGTCGTTATCGACCAGATCGGCCCGCAGAGTTAACCCGAGCCTCCTCCCGTGCAGGGCCAAGAGAACCACGGAGTCATGGGGGTGGAAGCCAAGCAGGTGCGGGATGGCAGCGATCAGCTCGGAAGGGTCGGACAGCCGGATCTGACCGGCGGTAGGTGCGCTCATGCCGTCGAACGGTCCTCCCGCGCCACCGCGAGGAACAGTCGCATGCGTGCCGGCTGTGGACCGCAGGGGGAGTGTGGACTACTCCCCGCCAGATCGTCGCGAATTACCGGAATGTCCGAAGAGGTGGTTATCCTGCCGCGCCAGAGCGCCCATCGGCTCCTGGTCGGATCGCACGCGGCCTTCGGCAGACGTAGGTCACCGCCGGAGGCAGGTTCCACCACACCGTGCGAGTGGTGAGTACCTCGTCGAACACTTCGCCGAGCAACGCCCGGAATTGGCGCGCCCGGGTCGTCGAGAGCGCATGCAGGTAGGCGAAGGTGGTGAAGCAACCCCCTGGCCGCAGCGAGCGTGCCGTCGCGTCAACGATCGCAGACTGCGTGTCCGCATCGATCAGTGACCACGGCAGCCCGCTCACTATGGCGTCCACTGCGGACACCTGGTGCTCAGCGAACAACCGCTCCAGTTCGGCGGCGTCCCCGCCCAGCACCTCGACGCCCGCGTGCTCGGCGCGCAGATAGTTGACCAGCACCGGATCAATCTCGACCGCCACATGCCGCCCCCGACCAGCGAGCCGATACCCGATAGCCGCCGTGACCGAACCGGTGCCCGGTCCGAGCTCGACCACGACCGGTTCCCCGACGCGGGGCACCACGGCGGCTAACCGAGCCGCCAGGTGCGGGGAACTCGGCGCCACGGCGCCCACCGTAGCTGGACTACGGAGTACAGCAGCAAGGAAGGCAACGAGATGTCGCGAGAGCAGCGGCATGGGGCCAGAGCCTGCCCGCCGGGACGCCCCCTTGTGAAATCGATCTCCGTCACACTGCCCAGGTCGTCGTTTGGTGAACATCCCGTACCCTCACCTCCCGACTGACACCCAACTGACACTGACAACCCGACAACCGTCATCCTCGGCTATCCCCCGGCTATTAGGCCCTGACCGCACACCCGCACACCACACCGGAGGGAGCCATGTCCCTCGACGTTTCCACCGCATTGCTTGAGCGTGCCCAGCAGGGCGAGGTCGATCTGTCCCTCAGCGATCACTCTGGCGGGCTACCTGCTCGGCGCCACCCGCCGAATCGCGGTCGGAACCGCGGTCAGTGTGTTGTCGACTCAGCACCCGGTCGCACTCGCCGGGCAAGCCGCACTGCTCGACCAACTCTCCGGCGGACGGTTCCGCCTCGGTCGGGCGTCGGTGACCGTACCCGCACCCTGGAGAACATCACCCGCCTGGCCACCGAGGTCCTCCCACCTGCGACACCGCACCCAACCCCTCTCGCGCTGATCTTCTAACTCCATGCCCGGCCAGGTCGAGGCTCGCAGGGGGATGAATCTGCCCGCGTGCCGCGTTATACCAGCCGTGGATGCCGAGCTATATCGAATCGAGACGGAGCCATCGAACCGGGCAGTCAGAGTGCTCGTGCACGCCTTCACCGGATTTGTGGACGCCGGCCAAGCCGGGCATCTGGCGGTGGCACATTTACTGACGAACCTGGAGCACCGGGTGGTCGCCACGTTCGACGTCGACCAGCTCATGGATTACCGCTCTCGCCGACCAGCAATGATCTTCGATGAGGACCGTTGGGCGGGTTATGAGCAACCCAATTTGGTGCTCTACGAGGTGCGCGACTGCGCGGGCACCGCTTTTTTGCTACTGACTGGGCCGGAGCCGGACCTGCAGTGGGAGCGGTTCGCCGACGCGGTTCGCGAACTGATCGAGCGCTTCGGGGTAAAGCTGACGGTGGGTCTGGGCGCGGTGCCGATGGCGGTCCCCCACACCCGGCCCGCGACGGTCACAGCGCACGCTACCCGTCGCGAGCTGATCTCTGGCTACCAGCGGTGGTTCAATACCATGCAGATCCCTGGTCACGCCGGGGCGCTGGTGGAGTTCCGGCTGGGCGAGGCAGGGCACGACGCGATGGGATTTGTCGTGCATGTGCCCCATTATTTGGCACGCATCGAGTACCCAGAATCCGCCCGTGGCCTCCTGGAACACCTGGCCCGCAACAGCGGACTGAACCTGCCCGTGGAGGCACTACGCCCCGCGGCGCAGCGAGCTCTCGCCGAGGTCAACGAGCAGATCGCCCGCTCTCCGGAGAGTATGTCGGTGGTGGCCAGCCTGGAGGCGCAGTTCGACGCCGTCACGTCTGATCGGCGCCCGCTGCCCTCCCTCGATGCCGGATCAATACCCACCGGCGACGAGATCGCCGCGGAGCTGGAGCAGTTCCTCGCCGAGCAGGACGGCCCGGCCGAAGGCTAGCCGACCCGCCAGAGTGGTCGCCGCAATGATGAGTGCGGTCGCCAGCACGGGACGGGACAGCGTCATCGTCGGTTCCCTGCGCGTGATCGGGTGCGACCGGTCCGGGCCCCGGGGTCGTCGTCCATGGCCGCCCCGCTGGCCATCCGCTGCGCCAGCCGGGACGCCAGGGCCATGATCGTCAGGGCGGGATTGGCGCTGCCCTGAGTGGGGCAGACCGATCCATCGGCGATGAAGAGGTTCGGGACCGCCCAGGCGCGCTGGTTGGCGTCGACGACGCTGTGCTCGGGGAAGCTGCCCATCCGAGCACCGCCGATGAGGTGCGCGAAGCGCTGGATGGTGAGCACGTCCTGGGCGTCGGCGGCATGCAGGATGTCGGTGATCACCTTGGTCGAGTAGGCCATATTGGCCCTGTCATTATCGCCCAGGGTGTAGTCCATCCGTGCGATAGGCTGGCCGTAGGGATCGGTCTCGTCGGCCAGGGTGATCCGGTTATCCGGGTGTGGGAGCAGCTCGTTGAGCACCCCGATGGTGGCCCAATGGTTGTAGTCGCGCATGTACTCGCGCAACGCCCAGCCCCAATGTCCGTCGGCCAGCACGTGCTCGGCCCAACCGATGGGCAGTGGGGACACGGTCTGGATGGAGAACCCGCGGGCGAAACCGCGGGCGGGGTCGGTCTCGTAGAACTGTTCGCTGGAAATCTCCGGCGGCGGCGCTTTGTACATCCGTAGTTCGAAGGGCCACCGCCCCGCGGTCTGGGTAGCACCTTGCACCATGACGTAGCGACCGACCTGGTCGACGTTGTTGCACAGCCCGGAGGGGAAGCGGCGGCTCACCGAAGCCAGCAGCAGCCGCGGAGTCTCAACCGAGTAACCGGCGATTGCGACGTACCGGGCGCGCTGCAGGCGGTGGGCGCCGCCGGACTCAGTGGCGTACACCACGCCGCGGGCTCGGCCGGAGTCCTGCCTGATCTCCACCCGCAAGGCCATGCAGTTGGCCCGCACTTCCACGCCGTGAGCCAGCGCGTCGGGCAGATGCGTGACGTAGGGGCTGGCCTTAGCGTTGACCTTGCAGCCCTGCAGGCAGTAGCCGCGGTAAATGCAGTGCGGGCGGTTGCCGAAGGTACCGTTAACGATCCCGACGGGGCCGACCCGCATTTCGATACCGCACCGCAACGCGCCCTCGCGGAGCTTCTCGGCAGCCCCGGAGACCGGATGCGGGGAGAAGGGGTAACGGTGCGGGTAGCCCCAGGGCCAATCCTGGCCGGCCACCGGCAACTCGGCCTCCACCTGCTCGTAGTGCGGGCGCAGATCTTCATAGCAGATCGGCCAGTCCGCGCCCACGCCGTCATCGGTGTAGGTGGACAGATCACTGGGATGAAATCGTGGGGTGTAGCCGGCGTAGTGGACCATCGAGCCACCCACCCCGCGGCCGGAGTTGTTCTTCCCGAGCTCGATCGGGTCTGCCCCGCTGATGATCCGCTTCTGAGTCCAGTACAGCGGGTGGCTGCCGGCTTCGTCGGATACCCAGTCCTCGTCGGGGTGCCAGAACGGGCCTGCCTCGATGATCACTACTCGCCAGCCGTGCCGGGCCAACCGCTGGGCCAGCACCGATCCACCCGCGCCGGCCCCCACGATGACGAGGTCGACCTCGTCATCATCGCGGTATCGAGCCATGGTGGTCTCACCCGGTAAGTCCCGGGAGTGTACGTCCAGCAAGAACCGGGAGTCGTTGTCCCGCGGCCCGAGCGCACCCTTGAGGATGCCCCGCCAGAACGTACCCATCACCGTTCCCAGGCGTCGACGACCTGCACCGGGTCCTCGTCGGTGGCCCCGGGTTGCTCGAACGGCTCCCGCACCGCGGGACCGTCCGCGCCGGGGCCGCCCAGGCGCATGAACCCGCGGGGGTAGGCTGGGCCGCCGAAGCCGATCTCATTCCACGCCCACGGGTGCGAGTAGAACGCGGCGAGCATCATGCGTATCACCACCGACCAGGCGTGTGCGACGTTCAGCTCATCCCAGGCGCCGCCGACCAGCCGACCCTGCGCGAACTCGGACACGATCGCCTCGCGCTGGGCTTCGGCGCAGCCAGCGAAACCGGTTTGATAGCCCAGGGTCGCGGTGTGGTCGAGCCCGCGGAGTACCAGCCGCCAGGTGTCCCGGTCATCGGGCATATCGGCGTACTGATAGCCGTCGAGGAGGCCATCGGCGAGCTTGCCGTCCACCATCTCGGCAACGGGGACGCGGGGTTCGCGGTCCTGGGCCAGCACGGTGTCACACAATGCCCGCAACACCGGCTCCTCGTCCGATGTGAAGAAGCGCAGCGGGCCGGGGGGCTCGAGCCGGGCCAGCACCACCTTTTTGGTGGCCTCATCCCAGGTGTCGACCGCGTCGAGCACGTTGAAGTCGGGGTAGCGCCCGATCATCTGCGGGGTGGTGCCCCGCCGTTGCCGGGGCAGCCACGACGGGTGCAGCGCCGCGCCGCCCGGACGACGCTTGGGCAGGTGATCGGCACTAGTGAGATCGGGCACGGGTTCACTTCTCCCGACGTAGCACGGCCGCGAGCAGGCCCATGCCGCCAACCATCGCCATCAGGCCCGGCGCGGAGATCGGGGGGCCCATCGGCAGGTTGTAGGAGTACAGTCGCCAGCCGCCGGGCTTGCGGGCCACCCCGCGGGCGTGGAAGTACTCCCCGAGTAACCCGTTGGCGACATACAACGCCGCAGTCACCGGCAGCGCGGTCTTAGCGCAGCGCCGGGAGAACACTCCCCCGATGCCAGCCGCCACCAGCGGCGGTGTCAGCACAATCGGGCTCCACATCCACTTATTACCGAAACTGGCCCGGTAGTGCTCCAGGTAGATCTCCGCACCGGTCACCACCGCCGCGGCTGCGGTCAACCCGGATAGCGCTCGCTCGAACCGGCCGTGCTCCACGTTCCACACCATCCGGTCGATGAGGTGCTCAGCAGGGGCCACCGCCCCATGGCGGGCAGAGGTGGGGTCCGTTTCGGGCTCGACAGCCCTCCGGGCGGTGCGGCGACCGATGGTCGGGCGACGGATTAACAGATTGGCCATGTCAGCTCCCTGGCAGTATTCCGACAATCCGGGAATTTAACGCTACCCGGATCGGCTGCCAACCACCCGGCGAAGCATCTGTAACCCCCACTCAGCCCTGCCGATGTGGCAGAAACTCCTGGAGTTTGGTCCTGACACCTTGCTTGATCACGCCCCAGCGGTCCTCATCACCGGCCAGCATGGCCTTGGCGGCGTCGGTGATTTGCTCAAAGGTGGCGTGCGGCGGCACGGGTGGCACGTTCGGGTCGCAGCGCACGTCTAACACCGTTGGCCGGCCGGCGGCCAGTGCGCGGTCCCAGGCCGAAGCGATGTCATCAGGCTTGTCGACGGCGATGGCTTGCAGGCCCAAATCGGTGGCGAATCCGGCGTAATTCACATCGGGCAGGCGCTGCGACTCGACGAACTTAGGCGCGCCCGCCATGGCGCGCATCTCCCAGGTGACCTGGTTCAAGTCGTCGTTGTGTAACACGGCGACGACCAGCCGAGGGTCGGACCACTGTTCCCAGTACCGCTTGATGGTGATCAGTTCGGCGAGACCGTTCATCTGCATCGCGCCATCTCCGGCGAACACGATCACTGGTCGATCCGGGCAGCCGAACTTCGCCCCGATCCCGTAGGGCACCCCCGGACCCATGGTGGCAAGGTTGCCCGAGAGCGACCCGCGCATGTTGCCCCGGAACTTCAGCTGTCGGGCATACCAGTTGGCTGCCGACCCTGAGTCGGCGGTGACGATCGCGTTGTCGGGCAGCCGGGAGCTCAATTCGGCGAACAGCCGCATCGGGTTGATCGGATCCGCCTCGACACCTGCCTCCATCGCCATGGTCTCCCACCAGCGGGTCACATCGGACTCGATGCTCTCGCGCCAGGCGCGGTCGTCTTTGCGGACCAACAGCGGCAGCAACGCGCGCAGGGTGGTCGCCGCGTCGCCCACCAGATTCACTTCGTAGGGATAACGCATGCCGATCATGACCGGGTCGAGGTCAATCTGCACCGCGCGGGCCTGGTCGAACTCAGGCATGAACTGGGTGTAGGGAAAACTCGATCCGACCGTCAGCAAGGTGTCGGCCCCGCGCATCATCTCGTAGCTCGGCCGCGTTCCCAGTAGCCCGATCGACCCGGTCACATACGGCAGTTCGTCAGAGAGCACGTCCTTGCCCAGCAGCGCCTTGGCCACCCCCGCACCGAGCAGGTCCGCCACCTGCTCCAGCTCGGCGGCGGCTCCCCGGGCACCCGAACCCGCCAGGATCGCGACCTTACGGCCAGCGTTGAGCAGCTCCGCCGCCTGATGCAGCGCGTCGGAGTCCGGCGCCAGCTCGGGCCAACAGATCCCCAGGCTGGAGGGCACCATCTTGAACTCATGACTCGGCGGCGAGTACGCCAACTCCTGCACATCGGCCGGCACGATGACCGCCGTCGGCGCTCGCCGCGCCAAGGCGATTCGGATCGCCCGGTCCAGGACGTTGGGCAACTGCTCAGGGACGGTAACCATCTGCACGTAGTCGCTGGCGACATCCTTGAACAAGCTCAGCAGGTCGACCTCCTGCTGGTAGGAACCGCCCATCGCACTGCGATTGGTCTGCCCGACGATCGCCAGCACCGGCACATGGTCAAGCTTGGCGTCGTAGAGGCCGTTGAGCAGATGGATCGCACCGGGCCCCGAGGTCGCCGCACAGACTCCGAGCCGCCCGGTGAACTTCGCGTACCCCACCGCTTCGAAGGCCGCCATTTCTTCATGCCGGGCCTGCACGAACTGCGGCTTGTTGTCCGCCCGACCCCACGCTGCTAATAGGCCATTGATCCCGTCGCCGGGGTACGCGAAGACCGTGCCCACCCCCCACTCGCGCAAACGGCTCAGCAGATAATCAGCAACCTTTGGTGCGGCCACAGCGTCCCCTCCGAAATCCTGATGGGTCTGCTCATTCCGAGCTTCCAGTCATTCCGAAGCTTCCAGGGGGGCATTCCCGGAAATCGTTGCCGTTACGCACGCTTCACCGTTTCGTGACCTGTGTCACACGCCCGCGCTGGTGAGAAGGCCACGGCGAGCGACGCGGCGCCCTGGGCTAGCCGTTCCTCTCGCGGGAATGGCATGCTCGGTGAGTGCCGCTGCTCGGCCGGCTCGCGACCGCATCAGCGGCGGCGTGGGCCTATCTCCTGCTCACACACGGCGACTTCTGGCTCACCTCGACCCGGCTGCTGGTCAACCCCCCCGAACCCGGCTCGTGGCCGAGTGTCGGAGTCGTCGTCCCAGCGCGCGACGAGGCGGTGGTGCTTGGCGAGACGCTGCCCACCCTGCTCGCGCAGGACTACCCGGCCGAACTCGCCATGTGGCTGATCGACGACGGGAGCAGCGACGGCACCGGGGAACTCGCGCGTACCGTCGCCGAGCGGTGCGGCGGAGGAGTCTCGCTGACTGTGCTGACCGCCCCACCTCCGCTGCCGGGGTGGACCGGCAAGCTCAATGCCGTCCAGCGCGGCGTGGCAGCGGCCAGCGCCGCCGGGGTCGATCTGCTGTTGTTCACCGACGCCGACATCGCTCATCACCCCTCCTCGGTGCGCCGACTGGTCGCCACGGCGCTGGCGGACGACCGCGACCTCGTCTCGCTCATGGCGCTGCTGCGCACGCAGACCTACTGGGAGCGCGCCCTCGTTCCGGCGTTCGTCTACTTCTTCGCTCAGCTCTACCCGTTTCGGCGGGTGGCTCGGCCCGGCGCCCGGACCGCCGCAGCCGCCGGCGGCTGCGTCCTACTCCGCCGTACGGCACTCGAGCGGGCCGGGGGGCTCACCCGTATCCGCGGCAACCTCATCGATGACGTGGCCCTGGGTCGGCTGCTCAAGCGCTCCGGCGCGCGGACCTGGCTGGGCTTCACCGGCGACCCGCCCGAGGTCCGCAGTGTACGGCCCTACCCTTACCTCGCGGACCTGTGGACCATGGTCACCCGCAGCGCCTACACTCAGCTGCGCCGCTGCCCGGGGCTGCTCGCCGGCACGGTCGCCGGCATGGGGCTGCTCTACGTCCTCCCGCCCGTCGCCGGGCTCGCCGGGCTGGTCCAGCATTCGCCGGTGCCCGCTGTGGCTGGGCTCGGCGCGTGGGCCGTGATGGTCATGACGCAGGCGCCGGTGCTGCGGCTCTACGGCCTCTCACCGCTGCGCGGACTCGCGCTGCCAGCCGTCGCCATGCTGTATGCCGCCATGACAGTGGACTCGGCGCGCCGCCACGCGACCGGCCGAGGCGGCGCCTGGAAAGGCCGGCTCGCTGCGAGCTGACCGAGCCCGACGCCGCGAGGCTACTGATCAACACCCCGAACACCCGGTTGTTCGTCAATCACGGGCCAGGCCACTTCGGATGAGATCGGCCTCGGCAGGGCACCTCGTTGGCTGAGCCGGACCGCCATCCCGCAGATCACCAGGCTGAACGCGGCCACCACGCCCAGGTCGACCCACTCGGGGATGAGCTTGGTTCCGCCGTACTGCCCAAGGTAGGAGATCACTGTCAGGCCGATGAACCATGGCAGGATCCACACCAGCGACCGCGGGTCCAGCCGCGGTCGCTTATCCGGGCGACCCAGCGCGTAGGAGACCCCGAACAGCACATAGCCGGCGGCGACGATCAGCATCAGCTTCTGCACCGTGGCCCAGGCCGTCCAGTAGATGGTCTCGTTCGCGGCGATGAACGCCAGCGGCGCCAGGACCGAGGCGGCCGGCAACCGGTACGGCCGTGCATGGTCGGGTTCGGTCTTGCGCAGGGCCAGCAGGGTGATGGGAGCGAACGCATACATGATGAATGTCGCCGAGGTGGCCAGTCCGACCAGGCTGTGCCAGCTCGGAAAGGGCAGGAAGCAGATCAGGCCCACGACGAACGACAGGATGATCGAGAAGTACGGGACACCGCGACCGCTGATCCGGCTGACAACGCGGGGAACGTAACCGAGGTGACCCAGCGCGTAGGACAGCCGCGCGGAGGTGCCCAGATAGACCAGGCCGGTGCCGGCCGGTGAGACGAACGCATCCACATACAGGATGGCGGCCAGCCAGCCCAGGCCCAGGCCGGTGGCCAGCGTCGCATAC
>JAFAXZ010000318.1 GCA_019240665.1 Pseudonocardiales bacterium
GCGGCGCGTCGCAACCTCAGCGGGCACGGCGAGAGCCCTCTCCTTTCCTTCCTCTGAGAAACGAAGGATGCCCACTACAGAGTTGTCTGCAATGTCTACCGCCGGCGCTCCAGACATACCCTTCTGCACATCGGCGTCAACGAGCACCAACATACGGATAGGTTGACCTCGCCAAACCAGCGTAGTGAGCCCGGAGATCCGTGCAGGATCCATGGGGAAACCGTCGGGATATTTCAGAAGGTCGTAGTCGCGCGGGAATCCCCGAGAGTAGATGCTGTGGCCAATCATCGCCATGCCAGGGCTCAACGTCGCCCGTGACCGATCGGCTCTCGACGGCACCCGCACCAGAGCCAAGTCGAGTTCTTCGTCGCAGTCTTCGCCAATCACCGTCTCAGCGTTGAAGGAACCCACCTGCCTCAACGTCAGGGGCTTCATGCTCGCTGCCGTAAGGACGTGGTGACAAGTGAGCGCCACGTCCGGACCGACAAAGAATGCGGTGCCTCGCACGACGCCTCTGCCGTCGATGACGGCCGCGATGGCTCGCGTCCACTCTGGTTCGGACAACGGACTCAGCTGAAGTCCCAAGTGAGCGTGACCTTAAGATTGGCTTTAGCTGACCCCCGAACCACAATCACGTTGCCTTCACCGCTCACGCCCACCCCCAACTCGATCACCGCCTTAGCTAGGGAACCTCCTGCCTGCTGGCTAGTTGTTAGGTCACCAAAGGTAGCGAGCAGATCGGCTGCGCACCGACGTATTGTTGTAGCAACCGCTGAGAGACTTGCATCAGTGGCCTTGACGACATCCTCAACCTTGTCCTGAACGGCGATCTCTTGCAAGGCGGCTTCGCTGAATTCCCCCTCGAACAACACCGGCCCATCAGTACTCTCTACCCGAACCAATGCCGGCACCGGCGCACCTCCTCGACCCGTGACCGATCACAAGCCGTCTTCAGTCTGCCAGACCAGCCATCGCGGTCGAACGCGAGCTGGTCCAGTCCGGGCGGCGCTGTAAGAGCGTGTCTCACTTGGATCATGACTGATGAATGCACATGATCACCGGCCGCGGTGGACGAATTGTCCCGGCGGTTGGTGCCGGACGGGTTCTGGGCGCTGGTAGAGCCGTTGATCCCGCTGGCGAAGGCGCGTCCGCAGGGAGGCGGGATGTCGCGGGTTGACGATCGTGCGGTCTTCACCGTGATCGCGTTCGTGCTGACCAGCGGTTGTGCCTGACGACATGTACCGCCGAACTTTGGGGTCACGGTGCCCACGGCGCATCGCCGGTTCACCGAGTGCACACAGGCCGATCTGTGGCGGCGGTTACAGTGGGTGGTGCTCGACGGGGCAAGCGTGCGGGCGAAAAAAGGGAGCTCGCTGACCGGACCAATCCCCGTCGATCGAGGTAAATCGGGCTCGAAGATCCAGGTCCTGTCCGATCGCGCGGGGCTCCGCTCGCTGGTGGTGTGTCTGCGGCCACCACGCATGACAGTCACGCTGTCAAGCCGTTGGTCAACGCCATTCCAGCGACCCGATCCCGACGCGGGCCTCGACGAACCCGGCCCGGCAAGCTGCACGCCGACAAAGCCTATGACATCCCGGAGTTGCGCGACTGGCTGCGCCAACGCGGCATGTCCCCCCGTATCGCCCGCAAAGGCATCCAGTCGAGCGAGAAGCCGGGCAAACACCGGTGGGTCATCGAACGCAGCATCGCCTGGCTGTTCGGCTACCGCCGCCTCTGAGATCACAGTGCCAGAACCCCCTGCCCCTTCCAACCGAAGCCAGCATGATCATCATCAGCGAGCCGTCAGCGAAAGCGACCCGACGGGTTAACACTGGTCGATCCACATCGGTATTTAGCTGCAGCTCAGCGGGAGACAGCGACACCCCAGATACGCGGACGCACAGCGAATCAGAGTTCACACATGAAGTGCTCGCAGGAGATGATGACCCTCCGTTGACGCGACGCAGAGGCCAGCCCGGTGCGAGGGAAGGAGGGGGGAGCGGGTCGAGCCCACCACCCACTGGCTGTGCCAAATCCGTGCCAGATACAGCGGTGACCAACGGAGTCCAGCGGGAAGCCACGGGGACACCGACCGTCACCCCCCGACGAAGACTTCGTCACATCATCGCTGGTCAGACTCCATTTGTACTGCGTGGCGGGTCAAGGATTCGAACCTTGGTAGGCGTACGCCGACGGATTTACAGACCGCTTTACACGAGCGTCAACGACTTGCCGCAGATATTGGGAAAACAACGTTTTTTAGGAAATCCGCCTTACGCGCGTCATCCCGCACTGTCTCAGGCGACAAAGCTCTGGGCGCAGAACGCAGCAAGGAGGCTTCGTCATAGCGTGTCGGGTCTCGCTGGGCTTCACGCGTATTTCTTCCTGGCAACTGCCCGGCTGGGCCGGTCTGGCGACGTGGGCTGCTTTGTGACGAGTGCAGGATGGCTCAGGCATGCGGCCTGCCGGTCGGTCCCTGCGCGGCGTTGCGGCTGCGGCTCACAGCCGCAACGCATCACGACCGATACAGTTCACGCATCCGAACGCCGGGCCAACTTTGCAATGCGACGCTTTTGTCCGACGGTTCTCTTCAAGCCGTCAGCGCGCTTACATGCTCCATGACCTGGAAATTTTCCGTCGGGGTCCCGCCAGACCGCCTCTCCCTCCGTAACTAAATCCGCAACCGTGAACTCGACGATTGCGTAACGCTCTCCCCAGTGAGCCGCGAGGTCCTTAACCGAAACCCCGTTGGCCGCCATCTCGTCGGCAAAGTAGACCGACATGTAGTCTTTCGATCCATCAGCATCGGCCAAATCGGAGAAGCAACCACTCTGAGGAGTGCCGTCCGGCTTTAAGTTGATGAGTTTCACAGCGCGATAAACGACGCAGTCCAGAGGGATCTTGCCAAGATCGCCACCTTCAGGCACTACAGCACCAAACTCCCAGGGAGGATCTTCGCCATGATCGAGGCCAGAACTCGCTCGTTACCGTTTAACGGAATCTCCCCGATCTCGCGATCGTTCACCTCGACATACAGCATATCGACGGCCGGATCGTTGCCGACCTGTATCGCGACATGACATAGCCCGATATCCCACTCGGCGCCGAGTGTCGCGTCGTCGCCAACGTTGAAGAAAGGTTGGGGCGTCCGCAGCGGAAGCGCTGCGCATGCTTGCGCAAACCGAATCAACGCGCTCGGACCAATGACGTTGTGCTCGTCTCGCTCCGGAAAGTCTTCTTGGAGAAGCTTGGGAAGCCAAGCAGGAGGGCTGCCGGGCTCCTCTAGCATCGCTGTAACCGATGCGTCCTTACCCGGTTTTGTAACGCGTATGCTCCGAGTAACTGTCCCGGAACCGGTTGCAGCCGCCTGGGCGACTTCTTGCCTGCTGCGGGGAGAGTCCAGCGACGTAGCTACGATCGTCATGCCAACCCCCAGGTTTGTCTCGCGGCTTCAGTTGTAATTTTCCTGAATGCGCACTCGACGGCCGAATACGCCAACTCGAAGCGAGGAGAGATCGTATCGACCAGCTCCGACAACTTCCCACTGCGTGCCGTAATCGACAGATTTAGAACAGGAGACATATCGCGGACGCTCAAAGGATGGAGTTCGTTTCCCGCGATTATCTTTGGTTGATATGCAGTCGACACGGCCACATGGACGCGCCCTAGGAACGCCCCTGATTCCGAATCCTCGATAGCTTGCGCGTACCCTAGGTTGAAGTGCTCGAATTTTTCCATGTCGGGCACCTGGACTGCAACGACATGGTTGATATCACGGAAGCTGCCCCACGCGCCATCCGGCTTCAAGATATTGATGTAAGTTATCTCTATTTGAGATAGCGAGAGTCGTTGACCACCACTACGAATACAGGCAGTTTCAACGATACTCAGGTAACGACTGAAGCGGTCAAGCAAGTCTTCGAATTCAGGATACTCAATCTCATCATCTTGTCGACGCCAGTTCAGGGCAAGATAATTCGACTGGGCTTGGACGAGCAGCGCCGGCTCATCGGTCTTTGTGAACCAGAGTCGTCTGCGCTGCATCTTTGGAGCGCAGATAAACTGTATCTGTGGCACCGCCGGTTGCAGAACCTGCTCAGCGGTCGGCAACTCGGCCGCCATCTCATACGGAGGCATTTCGGTAACATCCGGGAATTCGGCAAGTATATCCGACATTCCCACCATGAGCCGGGGTCCGTCTAGCACCGCCTGCGGTTCGAACGAGGCAGAGATGACTACCTCGTTCACCGGCGGTCGAACGGGCGTCGTGCTCATAAATGAACCTCTCAGGATGAACTCGGGCCTTGGATCAGTCTAGCTAGTGTGACGCGGGCTATACAGGTCACAGTCGTCACGTCCGTCACGCCTGCGTGGACAGGCCTATCCCTGGCCCCCACCTGGTTGGCTGGCCAGGCCGACGCGGTGCCACGGGCTGTTGCGTTAGTCTAGGACAAGATTGCCAGGCTGTGGCGATGTTGTGGTGACCCTCGTCGAGTACCTCGGGTGCAGCTGGGTTTCGCCGGGTTCTGGGTTCCTGCCGGAGGTGATCATGGTGGTGGTGCGCTGGTACCTGCGGTATGGGCTGCCCTATCGGGACGTGGAGGAACTCCTCGCCGAGCGCGGTATCGATAGTGGATCACGTGACCTCTACCGGTGGGTGCAGCGGTTCACGCCACTGTTGATCGACGCGGCACGACCCCGCCGGCACGTCCCGGGGTGATCGCTGATTCGTGGACGAAACGTATGTCAAGCTCGCCGGGCGATGCACGAGGGCTGCATCATTCCTTTCGAGCTTGGGACTTACCCGGTCCATCATCGAGTTCGGTCGGGCCGAGATACGTATCCCACCCATCGAAGTCAACCCCGCCCGCAACCTATTAAGATCCCTGCCACCGTTGCCAGATCCGGCCTCATCGGCACAGACGGCTGCCCTTCAAGACAGGTTCATGGACGCGCCCTGTGTACGGGCCACACTCGCTAGTGATCAGCAATTTTGCTGGCAAGAACGTTTTGCGGACCATCCCTCTCAAGCTTCCGCAGATCGATTAAGGGAGCCTTCCTCAATCGATCCCGGAGTTGCGTCCCGACAAGCTGTTGAACCGTATGTGCCTTACCGGATTGGCGATGAGTCCATCGTCCTGTCTCCAGATCCAAGACCTGCAGACCTCGCCTCAAGCGAGTTTCTGTGTATTCGCTCAAGGCAAGGACATATGCTTCGTATTTCATTCCAGGCGAGTGCTTGTCGGAGAGAGTTGATTGAATAAGATGTATGAACCTCATGTCGACCAATCGGCTGAGGATTTCATATCCGGCCAGCATCTTTTCGGCAGAGTTTACGCGGAAATAGGTAAAGCCAACTCCCTTGATGCTGTCCGAGACACGGCTTATTGCGTCAAGAAGGGTGGCGCTCTCTTCGGATGATACATCCAAATCAAGATCGCGTTTCTTGCTCCGGCTTGATCTACCAGCCGCAGCAGCAACGTCCTCCTTGCCAATCTCTCGAGCCTGCGGCCGATTCTCTCTTGCAACAACGATTGAGTCACCGAACAGGTTCAGATAGTCGCGGGGCACGCCCCCGGATGCAAGGACGAGTCTTCCCCGCGCCTCCATCTTAGCGATCGATGCCGGGCTTTGAAGACCAGCTGTTGCCGTATAGTGGGAAAGCACAGTTTCAAGAAACGACTGCGCGGCTGTAGGATCTTCCAGGGTCACATCTAGATCAATCTTTGTCGCGTCGTGCGGAATCTCCAAACCAATCCGAGATGAAGGCTCATAAGGTCGCGTTAGCCTTTCGATGCTCGCGAGCTTTAGCCAACCGTTGCAGTCTCTTAGCAGGCCTGCTGAAAGGTCTAGTAGCCGCGGCTGCGTGGCTGAAGGGTAGAAATAAAAGTCGTCAATAT
>JAFAXZ010000351.1 GCA_019240665.1 Pseudonocardiales bacterium
AGCAGCAGCGCATGGTGCAGGTTGGTGCCCTGCTCCCACACCCCGGCCAACCCGGTGAGGCGCGCGATGTCCACCCGCTGGGCGTGGCGGCCGAAGGTGATCAGCTCCAGAGCGTCAGAGCGGAACCGGGTCCGGACCAGGTGGTGCAGCGCAAGTGCGGTGCGCTTCATCGGCACCCAGTGCCCGTCCTGCACCATCGACCACGAGGTGTCGACGCACAACGCCACGGCGGCCCGCGCGCGCTGCTCGGTGTCCACCACCTCGACATCCTCGACGGCCAGCAGCGGGCCCGCGCTCCGTGTCTCCGCACGCCGCAGCACGCCGTTGCGCACGGTGCGAGGGACGTCCCACGGTTCGGAGTCGCCGAACTCCCAGGCTCGCGTGCCCCCGCTGGGCTCCCCGGCAGCGCCGGCTCGGCGCAGCTCGCGCTCGCCGCGCCGGCTGCGCAGCGAATCGGCCACATCGGCCAGCGCCTGCGCGCCGAGCCGGCGCATCGCCGTGGGCGACAACCGCAGCGACCCGTCCGGGCCGCGCTCGAAGAAGCCGTGGCGCTCCAGCGCACGCTCCAGCTCGGCCAACCGCCGGGCGTCGATGCGGGCTGCCTCGCCCAGTTGACGGGTCAGCGCGTCGAGGTCAACGTCCTCAGCGCGGGCCCCGGCGTAGGACTGGGCGAGCTGCTCAGCTAGCGCGTCCAGTTCTGCGAGGTCAGCCATCGCCTGCGCGCCCTCGCCCAGGCCGAGTGGGTCCTGACCGCGGAACCGTTCGGATCCCTGCCAGTCCTCGCCAGGCCGCAGCACCTGCAGCCGAGCATCCAGCGTCGCGAGTTGCTGAGCCAGCCACGGATCACCAAAGGCCTGCTGGGCCAGCTGGGCCAGCTCGGCGCGCTGCTGCGGGCTCATCGAGTTGAGCATCCGCTGCGCCGCAGCGGCCCGGGCGGCCAGCGCGTCGATCAGCTCATCGACGTTGCGCGGGCGCTCCGGGAAGAAGTCGCCGTGCCTGCGCATGAACTCCTCGAACCGCTGCGGGGTGTCAGGGGCCCGGCGGGCGCGTGCGGCGAGCAGATCGTTGAGGTCCGACAGCATCTGCCGGATCCGGTCGACGTCCTCGGGCGTGGTGGATTGCAGCGCCTGTTTGATCCCTTCGAAGCGCTGCTCAAGCAGCTGCTGCCCCAGCAGGTCACGGATCTCTTGGTAAGCCTGCGCGGCCTCGGCGGAGCGCCAGTCGTACTCGGAGAGCTCGGTGACGGCGCGGGCGGTATCCGGAGGTAGCGCATCAAGCCGAGCCTCGCGGAATCGGGCGTCGTCGTCGGGGTCGCCGAACAGCGCCTTTCGCTCCGCGGCGAGGGCTTTGTCCAGCAGCTCGCGGACCTGCGCCATGGTGCCGTCGAGCCGGTGCCGGCGGGTGATCTCGGCGCGGCGCTGCCAGATCCGCCGGGCGAGCTCGTCCATCCCCGGGGTGCCGGGCAGCCCGCGGCGCAACAGCTCCCGCATCGCTGCCCGGGGCGATGCCCCGTCCATCACGTCCCGGCCGATCTCCTTCAGCGCCGCGGATAGGTCGGTCGGGGCCGCCAGCGGGTCCGGGCCACCGTGCCAGGGTCCGTAGCTGTACCGGCGTGCTGAGGTCATGGTGCTCCGTACACAGTGCGGCCGTCGTCGGCGTCCTTGCCGAGCTTGCGGGTGAGATACAGCGACTCCAGCGCAAGCTCGACAGCGGCGGCGATCGGGCCGGGTGGGCCGTCGGGGGCGGCGCCGAGCCGGGTGGCGACCTCATGCAACACCGGCAGTTCGGGCAGCGCGGCGAGCACCTCGGCGGCCGGTACTCGCTCGCCGGTGGCCACCCGGTGGCCACCCGAGACGGCCGCGGCCAGCGGGGTGAGGTTCAGACCGCGCAACCGGGCCCGGGCGGTGTCGGCCACCGCACGACGCAGCAGGTGGGTAAGCACCTCACCCTGCCCGTCGCGTCCTGAGTCGTTTTCGGGTGGTTGGTCGTAATAGCCGGATTCGAACTCCAGCTTGCCGCGCAGCACCGCCGGCACCGACTCCAAGTCGACCGGGCGGGCCACCGCATGGTCCTCGCCAGTCAACGCGGACCGCCGCAGTGCGGCAGCGGCGACGGTCTGGGCACCGGCCACCGCGAACCGCGCCGACACCCCGGAGCGCTGGTCGATTGCCGCGCTGGCCCGAAGCTGCCGGGAGAACCGGGCCAGCACCTCCAGCAGCACCTCGCCCACTTCCGCGCCAATGCTGCCCAGATCCGCCTCCTGAGCGACCAGCGCCACCTCGGCGGCCATCTCCGGCGGGTAATGAGTGCGGATCTCGGCACCGAAGCGGTCCTTGAGCGGGGTGATGATCCGGCCCCGGTTGGTGTAGTCCTCGGGGTTGGCAGTGGCCACCAGCAGCACGTCAAGCGGCAACCGCAGGGTATAACCGCGGACCTGGATATCTCGCTCCTCCATCACATTGAGCAGCGAGACCTGGATGCGCTCAGCCAGGTCGGGCAACTCGTTGATCGCGACGATGCCGCGGTGCGCGCGGGGCACCAGCCCAAAGTGGATCGTCTCCGGATCACCCAAACTCCGGCCCTGCGCGACCTTCACCGGATCAACGTCGCCGACCAGGTCGCCAACACTGGTGTCGGGAGTGGCGAGCTTCTCGGTGTAGCGAAGCGAGCGGTGCAGCCAGCCGACCGGCAGGTCGTCGCCAAGCTCGGCGGCGCGGCGCATCGAGCCCGGAGTGATCGGCCGGTAGGGGTGTTCGGCCAGCTCAGCGCCCTCGACCACCGGCGTCCACTCATCAAGCAGTCCCACCAACGTGCGCAGCAGACGGGTCTTGCCCTGGCCGCGCTCACCCAGCAGCACCACGTCGTGCCCGGCCAACAAGGCCCGTTCCAGTTGCGGCAACACGGTGTCGCCGAACCCGATGATGCCCGGCCACGGATCACGACCACTGCGCAACGCGGCGAGCAGGTTCGCCCGCACCTCACCCTTGACGTCACGCTGAACATGCCCGCAGGCACGTAGCGCGCCCAGGGTGCGCGGCAGTGTGGTCGGCGGCTCCAGAGAACCACGCGTAGGGATGACGGTCACGGCTCCACGCTACGCACGCCCACCCGCCCCCGGCCAGCATCCCGGTTCGGCCGGAACACCTCGATTCCCGCAGTCGTCCGTAGCGGGACTTCCCATTCCAGACGACATCCGCACGACTTCATATTCATTTGACATCCCATTTGATATCACACCTACGTGAAATTTATCTAGCATTTAACTGAGCTTGCACCAACAGACACCTTCAGTGAACACTCACGTTCGTGATTGACAGTACGCGGAGATGAAAATCGAACGGAAAGCACACGGGCCGCTACCCAATCAGAAATCCATACTGCTCCATTCGAGTGGTTCGAGCCGATCCCGGTTACGCTCGACGCTCCGCCGCGATGAATTCTTGTGACAGACTCAATCACCCGATAGCGGCCTGGTGGGTGAACCCACGGAAGTTCTGTCCCCGGTTCCCCGGGAGTCACATTTCTACTAGGAGGAAATTGATGTCTGACGCACTGAGCTTTGCCGAGATCGACGGGCAACACTTGGAGTTGCTGCCGGCTCGTACCGTCCTCTCGACAATCTCTGGCGGAACCTTCAATGGCGGCGCGGGCGGCGCAGGCGGCACCGGAGGTAACGGCGGCGCGGGCGGCACCGGCGGCGCGGGCGGCGCCGGGACCGGCGGTGTCGGCATAATCTCCGGCAACACCACCGGAGCCGGCGGCACCATGTTCAACTTCGCCGGCGACGGCTTTGGTGGCCACGGCGGCAATTCCACTGGTGGTGCTGGCGGTCATGGCGGCAACACCCATGGCGGCAACGGCGGCGGCTTCGTCTTCTTCTGAGTGGAGCCGGTATCGCTGAGCGATCACATGACCGCGTGATGTGCCGTTAGCTAGGGAGGGGTGGCCGGATCGCGGCCGCCCCTCCCTAAACGTTGCACCGTCCGCTACCTGACACCGGTAGTCACTAGTGCTGCTGATTTCGAATCGGGAGGGCATCATCGATACCGAGCGTGCGGTACTTGAGGCTGAGACTCTTACGGATGCCACCACGCAGAGGGTGCCGCGGCTGGCTGAGGGCATTGAGCTAATCGGGGAGTATCAGGGGTCTGGTTTTCAGGAGCCCAAGTACATCCTGCGTCGGGCTGATGGCCAAGTAATCCAACTGTCCCGTCTGCTGTACCTGCTGGCGGAGATCCTGGACGGTCAGCGCGACCTGGACCAGGTGGCGGCCGTGCTCAGTGCCGAGTTCGGTCGGATTGTGCAGGCTGAACAGGTAGCATTCCTGATTGCCAACCGGTTTCGGCCAGCGGGAATCATGGCGGTCGATCCAACGGCTGCCCAATCGACAGCGGCCCAGCGGACAGCAACACAAAGTGCTATGGCGCCGAAGACGACGATGAGGCCTGATCCACTGCTGGCGTTGAAGTTCCGGGTGGGGGTGGTGCCGGAGCCGACGGTCTGGCGCATCGCCGGGGTCTTCCAGCCGATGTTCTGGCCGCTGGTGATCCTGGCCGCGTTAGCGGGGTTCGTCGTCCTGGATGTGGTGATCATCGCGCGGGGTGGTCTGGGACAGATCGTGCCCAGCGGGCTGGCGTTGGTCTATCAGCCGGGGTTGACACTGCTGGTGCTGGCGATGATCTTGGCCTCGGCGGCGTTTCATGAGTGCGGGCATGTCAGTGCCTGCCGCTATGGCGGCGCTCGCCCCGGTGTCATGGGTCTCGGCCTATATCTGGTGTGGCCAGCGATGTACAGCACAGTCACCGACTCCTACCGGCTGAATCGGGTCGGGCGACTGCGCACCGACCTGGGCGGGGTGTACTTCAACACGGTATTCATCGCCGGGATGAGCCTGGCCTACCTGGGTACGGGTTCCCCGTGGCTGCTGGTGGCCATCGTGGCGCTGCATTTCGAGACCGCAATGCAGTTCCTGCCGATGGTCCGCCTGGACGGCTACTATATTCTCAGCGACCTGATCGGAGTGCCCGACCTGTTCAGTTGGATAGGTCCGGTGCTGATGAGCATGATCCCCGGACGAGCGGCCCATTCCCGGGTACACGAACTCAAGCCCTGGGTCCGGGCAACGATCACCCTGTGGGTGCTCATCGTGGTGCCCTACCTGCTGTACTGGCTGGTCGGCTTCTTGATCGTGATACCACGGGTGCTGCCAGTGGTGTGGCAGAGGCTGGTCTGGTTGGCCCACTCGGTGAGCACAGCGGCAGCGGCCGGGAAACCGGCGGAGGCTGCCTTGGGGGTGGTCAACACTATCCTGTTGTTGCTGCCCTGGGTGGGTTCCCTGCTGGTGTTGGGCATGCTGACCAACGGTCCGCTGCGGATGGTGCTCGCCCGATGGCGTCCGGCGCGGAGGCGTCCGGCGCATAGGCGTCCGGCACATAGGCGGGTGAGGCATAGGCGGGTGAGGCATAGGCGGGTGGGGTGGCTGTCGGCCATGTGCGCGGTCGCGATTCTGGCCGCGGTGGGGCTGCTAGCCGGCTGTGTGGGTGCCGACGCTGTCGGTCCCACCGGCGACAGCGGTACGGGGGGTAACGGCACCAGCAGCGCGTTCGGAATCAACGTGGGCGATGGCAGCACCGCTGGCGCCGGCCCTAACGGCGGCACCGGCAACAGCATTGGCGGCAATGGCGGCAACGCAGACGGCGGCACCGGTGCCCCTGGTGCCCCTGGTGCTCCTGGTGGCAGTTTTTCCGACAACGACTCGGTGGTCGGCTCCGGTCACCTGGCCAGCCGAGTGATCGCCCTGCCCGGTGTCACCTCAGTGGTGGTGGGGGCCAGTTTCGTCGTCCATGTGACGGTGGGTAATCCCGAGCAGGCGACGATTCGGATCGATGACAATCTCGCTGATCAGCTCGACGCCACAGTGACCGATGGAACGCTCCGTCTGGGACTCAAGCCGGGCAGCAACGTCCGCAACGCCACGCTGTCCGCCGAGATCACCCTGCGTGACCTCGGCCTACTCAGCACAAGTGGTGCCAGCCAGGTCACCCTGGACTCCCTGGTGACGGGTCCGACACTGCAGCTGGTCGCCAGCGGGGCCAGCCAGGTCACCGGCCCGCTCGGGGTCGATCACCTCAAGGCCTCGGGGTCGGGAGCCAGTGTGCTGGCGCTCTCCGGGCATGTCGGTGATCTGGACCTCAGCGGGGCGGGCACCAGCCGGCTGCTGGGCCCAGGGCTCACCGTCGCCGCCCTCGACGCCGTGCTGTCCGGAGCCAGCCACGCCACCGTCGCGGTGAGTGACACTCTCGCCGCGACCACGGAGGGCGTGTCGGTGCTGCGCTACCACGGCACCCCGAGGATCACCCGACGGCAGAGCTCCGGGACGTCGTCGATCGAGCCCGATTCAGGTCAGTAAGTGCTCAGAACGCTGGCCACGGAATCGCCGGCCAGCTGCCATTGGGCGCCGGGAACGTTTCGGTGGCCAGCAGCCGGTCGGTCCGTTCCCGCACAGCCCGCACCTCCGCTCGGGTCACGTGCTCGGTGAGCGCGGCGCCCAACGTGCCGTCCAGCTCGGATCGCACCCGGCGCAGCACCTCCAGCACCACGACAGGCAACGGCTGACCCAAGAAGCCCCACAGCACGGTACGCAGCTTGTCCTCGCGGTGCAGGCAGATCCCGTGATCCACGCCGTACACTGCGCCGTCCAACCCGGCGAGGACATGCCCACCCTTGCGGTCGGCGTTGTTGATCAATACATCCAGCACGGCCAGCTGACGCAGTCCTTCGGTGTCGGCGTGCACCAGCAGTGCCGGGTCGCCGTAGCGGTCGTGTGCCCGCAGCACCGTGCGCCAGCCCAGCGGCACCGCGTCGAGAGCTACCACGTCCACCAGTCCGGGCTCATCCTCCGCGTCTACCCATAGCTGCACCATGCCGGGCCCTAGCGGTCCCGACCGCAGCACTGTGGGCGGCACCAGTGACCAGCCGGTAGCCTCGGAAAGCAGCCAGCTAGCCACCTCACGGCCAGCCAGGGTGCCATCCGGGAAGTCCCAGAGCGGGCGCTCTCCGCGGATCGGCTTATAGACGCAGTCGGCGCTGAGCCCGTCGCAATGCACCGCGCACAAGAGGGTGGCATTGGACGCCTCGACGATCCGGCCAGCCACGTCAAGACGGCCATGGTGCAACAACGGCAGCGCGGCCGGATCGGTGGGCAGCACCGCTGGCCCCGCTCAAGCCTCGACCTGGCGACGATAGCCATTTTGCCGTGGGCAGATGTGCCCCTTGGGCCCCAACGGCTCCGCGCACAGTGGGCAGGGCTTACGCCCCGCTGAGATCACCCGCTCAGCACGCACAGTAAACGCCCGTGCCTGCTCGAGTGACAGGAACACCCGTACCGCGTCGGGGCCGTCCTCGGTGTCGTCGAGCACCATGGACTCGTCCACCTCCTGCTCGCTCACGGCAAGCAGTTCGACGACGATGGCCCGCGACTCGACGTCCCAGCCCAGCCCCATGGTGCCGACCCGGAATTCCTGCTCGACGGGTGAGCGCAACGGCTCGGTGTCCACCACGAGCTCCGCGGACTTGACGGGGGCATCGACGCCCAATCGCCGAACGACCTCGTCGAGCAGAGCGGACAGGCGTTCCGCGAGAACGGCCACTTGCTCCTTCTCCAGCTGCACGCTGATCACCTTGGCCTCGTCAGCAGCCTGCAGGTAGAAGGTGCGATCGCCGGGCTCGCCAACCGTGCCCGCGACGAACCGGTCGGGGGTGCGGAAGACATGGATGACACGGGACATAGCAGTACCGACACTAGAGCACCCGCACTCCTGGAGGCGGCGACCCTCCCCACGTCTCAGCTGGTGCCGGTCGACCCTCCGGGCGTGGCGTCGGACGAGGGCCGGCGCTGGCGCCGGCGCTTGGGCGGGACCAGAGACCGCAAATCGCCACCGCAGTCGTTGACCCGCTGTACGAACGGCCGGGTCTCGGTGTAAGTGACGGCGCTGACCGAGCAGGCGTTGGCGACGATGCGCTGGAAACCGTCCAGGTGTACGCCCAACGCATCGGCGAGCACTGCTTTGATGATGTCGCCGTGGGTGCAGACCAGCCACAGCGCCTGGGGGCCGTGCTCAGCGGCCAGCTTGGTATCCCACTCCCGCACCGCGGCCACCGCCCGAGCCTGCATTGCGGCCAAACCCTCGCCGCCAGGGAACACCGCCGCTGAGGGGTGCGCCTGCACCACCTTCCACAGCGGTTCTTTGGCCAGCTTGCGCAATTCCCGCCCGGTCCACTCACCGTAGTCCATCTCGACGAACCGGTCGTCGACGGTCACCCCGAGCTCGCGTCCCTGCACCAGCGGGGCCACCGTTTCCCGGCAACGCTGCAGCGGGGAACTCACTACCGCCGTCAGCGGCAGTTGCGCCAGGCGTTCGACCAGCGCCTGAGCCTGGGCCCGACCGTGCTCGTCGAGGACCACTCCCGGGGTGCGCCCGGCCAGCACTCCAGCGGTGTTCGCCGTGGACCGGCCATGTCGTAACAGGATCACGGTGCCCACGCCCGCCACCCTACGCACCCACTAGCGTGCACCCCGTGCAACAGCGTTATCTCGGCCGCAGCGGACTGCGGGTGTCACGGCTGGCTTTGGGCACCATGACCTGGGGTCAGGACACCGACGCCGAGGAGGCCGCCACTCAGCTGGTCGCCTTCATCGACGCTGGCGGAACGCTGGTGGACACCGCGGACGTGTACAGCGAAGGCGAGTCGGAGCGGATCCTTGGTGGACTGCTGGCCGACGTCATTCCCCGGGACGAGGTGGTGCTCGCCACCAAGGCAGTAGCGCACCGCGACGACGGGCCATTCGGCGGCGGTGCATCCCGGGCTGCGCTGCTCGCGGCGTTGGAGGGGTCGCTGCGTCGGCTTCACACCGACCATATCGACCTGTGGCAGCTGCACGCCTGGGATCCGGCCGTACCGCTGGAGGAGACGCTGTCCGCGGTGACCGACGCAGTGCGCTCAGGCAAGGTCCGCTACGTCGGGGTGTCCAACTACACCGGCTGGCAGCTGGCCACTGCAAGGGCCATCTCCGACGTGCCGTTGGTATCCACCCAAGTGGAGTACTCGCTGCTGGAACGAGGGGTGGAACGGGAGCTGGCCCCGGCGGCGGCATACCACGGGGTGGGCCTGCTGCCCTGGGCACCGCTGGCCCGCGGAGTGCTCACTGGCAAGTACCGCAACAGCACCCCCGCCGGCTCCAGGGCAGCGTCGCCGCACTACGCGCGGTATGTCGAGCACCACCGCACCGACCGGTCGAACCGGATCGTGCAGGCCGTGATCACCGCCGCCGACGGGCTGGGCGCCTCCCCGCTGGAAGTGGCCCTGGCCTGGGTCCGGGACCGGCCGGGAGTGGTCGCCCCGGTCGTCGGCGCCCGGGACACTGCCCAGCTGGCCGGCTCACTCGCCGCCGAGGAGGTGGAGCTGGCCCCCGCGATCCGGGCCGCGCTGGATGACGTCAGCGCAATTGAGCTGGGCTATCCGGAACGCCGGCTCGGCTGATCCGTCCCATCGCAGCGGCCATGTCACGAGCGGCTCGAACCGTGCCCCGGATCGATCCGGACACCTTGGACCGGCCCCCGGCACGCGGCCGGTACTCGACGTCGAACTCGCACACCCGCCAACCGGCGGCGCCAGCCCGCAGCAGCAGTTCGAACGGATAGCCGAAGCCGCGGTCGGTGACACCCAAGTCGAGCAGCGCCTGCCGACGTCCGACCCGGATCGGTGCGATGTCGTGTACCGGCAGCCCGCGCTCACGCAGCACCGCGGCCAGAACTGCATTGCCAGCCCGGGCATGCCACGGCCACGCGCCGACCTGGGGTATCCGGCGGCCGACGGCGAGGTCGGTGTCGCCAGCGACCGCAGCGACCAACTCGGCCAGCGCCTGGGGCGGTAGGGATCCGTCGGCGTCCAGCACGCCGACCAGATCAGCGGTCGCAGCGAGCAACCCGGCGTGCACCGCGGCACCGTAGCCGCGCCGCGGTTCGGTCACCACAGTCGCACCGCATCCGGCCGCGACCGCAGCAGTGTCATCGGTGCTGCCGTTATCGACGACGAGGACCCCGTAGCCCGCCGGCATCGCGGCCAGCACACCCGGCAGCGCCTCAGCTTCATCCAGACAGGGCAGCACGATATCGACCGTGGGGGTCACAGTCGAGAACGTTATCCTTACAGTGGGCGAAACACAGACCAAACTGATTACAGATCGGTCACGGACCGCTGCATACGGTCAGCGTCGAACAGCTGGAGCAGCGTTCCTTGAGCGCGCAGACACGAACAACCAGCTACCCGGGGATGACGCCGAGGTGTCATGTCAGGGATGCTTGACCTACACCTCGCCCCTTACCGACAAGGAGGTCGGTGTGCTCGGTGCTCTGCGCGCAGCGCTACCCGCTGCGTTGCTCATCGCCGGGCTGATAGGGGGATGCGGCACCGCGAAGCGCTCAGGCGCCCAGCACGCCGTCGTCCCTGCCGCGCCAGCGTCGGCTCCCCTGGGTGGACCGGCCCCCGCAGGGACCGTCGTGCCGCTCGATGCGCCTGCTACCGAGGTGGTGGTCGATCCCCGCACCGGGACCGTGGCGGTGGCGCTGAATGACCCGCCGCGGCTGCTGCTGCGGACGCTGGGTGGCGTCGTGCCGCCACGGCAGGTGCCGCTGCCTGGCCCGGCCGCTGACCTCGTACTCGCCGCCGAAGGTGGCCCGCTGCTGGTGCCGATCACTGCGCCAGGGTCTCTGATCCGGGTCCCCCTTGATGGTGAGGCACCAAGTAGGACGGATCTCGGTGGCTCGGCGCACGGGACGGTCGCGGTCGGTCGGGCAACCGTGGTGGCGCTGGGTGACCGACTGGCCGTGCTTGACGGAAACCGGACGCGCACGACCATCCCGGGGTTCATCGACGCCGCCCGCCTGGTGCCTGCCGGAACTCCTGGCGGAACCAAGATCTGGGTACTCGACCGGGGGCGCAGTGCGGTGAGTGTGGTGAACCTTTCTTCCAGCGAGATCAGTCCTGCCCTGCGCGCGGGCAATGGGGCTGCCGATGCGGTGGCCGACCGGTTCGGTCGGATGCTGGTGACCGATACCCGCGACGGCGAGTTGTTGGCTTTTGCCGGCGACCCACCGGTGTTGCGGCAACGTTTTCCGCTGCCGGGCGCGCCCTACGGGCTGGCCTACGACGGTCGGCGGGACCTGGCATGGGTCACCCTGACCGCGCGCGATGAGGTGGTCGGACTCGGCGTGGCAGGGGGTGAGCCGGTGATCGTCCACCGGTTCCCTACGGTGCATCAACCCAATGCGGTGGCGGTCGAACCGGTCAGCGGCCGGGTCGTGGTCGTCTCCGCATCAGGCGCAGGACTGCAGGTGATCGATCCCGAACGGGTGGTGCAGT
>JAFAXZ010000254.1 GCA_019240665.1 Pseudonocardiales bacterium
CTACCACCTCGAACAGGGCTTTTATCGGTGCTGGACCGAGCCTGCGACGTAGATCCCGCAGCGCCTTCTCCGACGGGGTAGGCACGGTCATGCCCACCAACCCGGCGGTCAATTTGTGCCAGACTCGGACATAACCCAGACCGGGGAACAACCCCAGCGCGAGCACGAAGTACACCCCGACCCGTGAGGGCAGCTCACGTAGCCGCCGCTGCACGGTCCTGGTCTGCTCCAGCACGTCATCGACCAGCTCGAAGGGTAAATACTGGGTCAACTCGCCGAGATGACCAGGAGCGAATACCCCTGCGGCCACACAGACGGTACGGGTGATCGTGGTCATGGCAGACTGAGCGCGCAACGGGGCCTCTGGCAGCGGGAAGATCGTCATGGGTTGACCCGACCTACCAAAGGCCCCGTCGCCCTACCGCCCGCCACGCCGCGCGCCTGCTTGATCCCATGCCCAAGCGCCTAACTCCGTGGCATTGGTCGCGCGACACGCCTTCGGCGCGCCCTTGACCCCCGAGCCTCTGCGACCCCTCATGCAGGAAACGCGGGCAGGCCCAGCCTGCCCTACCCGGCACGCGTGCTCCACAAGATCAGCCACCCGTTCACCATCACTACAACCGAGGTCTCCACAGTTCGAGGGGATTGACGGGGGCCCTGGCAGCGCGGGTGGCCGCTATTGACCGTTCGTTACAGCACGCGGACAGCACGACCCGGGTGTTTTGCTTGCATGTCAGGTGGAGTCGAAGCGGTATCCGTCGCCCAGCTCCGCGAGTACGATCGGCGCACATGACAGCGCCGAAAGCAGAGGGCGAACGGGTGGTCCTGGCCCGACGGGACAATTTCAACCCGATGGTGCCGTTCCGCTGGACCGCTGAGGCGCCGCCCGGGCTTAACGACCTGGAGTGGGCCGAAGAGCTGGGGGCCCAGTGGGAGGTCGACGAGCTGGTCACCTACGACTACCCAACGTTCACCGACCTCCTCGAATACTACGAGAGCGACCAGTACATGCCGGACAACGACTGATATCCGCATCGCCGTCCTGCGTTCCCTGCTTAGCCGTGAAAGACCGTCGGTGCGTCCCACGCAGGGCACGTGGAGGACACGGATTCCTTGTCCGCTTATTAGCCAAGCTTCACCCTGCTCCTGGCCTGGGACGAAGCTCGCAGGTACGCCCTGACACCCTCGCAGGTGGCATCTCCGTTGGCCGGGCGCCCTTACGACCTGCGGCACGCTGCGGTGTCGCTGTGGCTCAACCGGGGTGTCCCGGCGCCCGAGATCGCTCAACGGGCCGGTCACTCGGTGGACGTGCTGCTCAAGGTCTACGCCAAGTGCATCGAGGGCGACCGCGTGAAGATCGATAATGTGGTTGAAGACGCGTTTGCCGAGTAGGGGCGAACTCATGTCCGGCACCACGCCGACGGGGCCTTCTCACGTCCCAGACATCGACACCGCCAACGGCGCCATCATCGGCACCTTCAGCGGCGGACAACATCACCCCCACACCCTGGCCTCCGCCGATACCCTTGCCAACTGTCTGTACACGCTGGGTGAGTACCAGCGGGCCCGAGACCTGGGCGAGGACACCCTGACCCGCCGCCGACGGGTGCTCGGTCCCGACCACCCCCGCACCCTGGACACAGCACACAACCTGACCCTCGTCCTGCGCGATATGGGTAGGCACAGACAAGCCCGCAAACTAGAGAAGTGGATCAAATCTCGGGACTCATCCTGAGGAAAGCTCTCTCGCCCCCAACCTGCCCTCACCACGGATCCTCTAACGGCGGTGTGGTACAACCAGTCGGGCGACGGCGAAGCTGACAAACGTCGGCGCCGACTGGACGATCCGCACAGGGGCGACCGTAAGGCCCCTATTTGGCCGCCTGCCCCAAAGCCGCAGCTCGGAGCACACAGTACGCGGCCGAGACACCCAGTGCCTCCAGTGATCGCGCAACCCCGCACGTGCCGGCCCGCGCGAGCACGGCCGGCAGGCCGCGCGCAGCAAGCGGGACCGGCCCGGCGGACAGGTGAGTTAGGCGACGGACTCACCCACGTCGGCGCCGCGCAGGCGGCGCTTGATCCCATACAGGCGAATTCGGCAGCAAAGTAAAGTGGACGCGAGGCGGAAACGCTCGATGTCAATGACAGTCTGCACATGAGGCGACCCAGAGTGGACCACTTGTGCCCATGCACGGGTGGCCCTGAACTACGTCGACGCAGGAGCGTCCGCTCACCTGACGTCGTGGGGCGCCAGGTGAGCAAGGGTTACTTGCGGGTAACTTGTGAACGGACACGACCAGTTTGCTGGCTATGACAGTTGCTCGTTTTGTGATAGTTAGCAGTTGTCGTCTATCGGAATTATCGGTCACCTGGGGTATCTCTATTGCCGAGAAGGTTAGCCTCGTCCAGTGCGTGAACGACTAACCCTTTGCTCACCCAAGGCTCGCGCGGATTAGCGGCGAGTCGTTCAAGCCACTGGAGTTGGTCTGTGAAATAAGTCCAATATGGTGTGCCTTCCCTGAAGACGAGTATTGGTCCCTCCGTGCCTCGTTTGCCGTGACCGTAGAGCATCACGCGGCAGCTTCGATCAATCTTTTCTATTGCAAAAGAGCATGGAAAATTGAAGGTGAATATTTTCATTCCGGCCGACGGTGTTGTCGGTATTATTCTTTGCGAAGCGTCAAAGAGTGGCCGAAGGATCTCGCGTGCATATCGCACGGGATCCTCCATTGCGGCTTCGACGGGTTCAACACGATATCTATCTCGCCGGGAATCGCAATGTGGATCCATGATGTAGAATGTTACCGGAATCTCACTTGCTTTCGATTCGAATAACGGGAGAATGTCGTCTTTGGCGTAGAAGTTCCGGGTTAGTCCAAAAACTGTGATCTCTTCACTGGCGTTGTTGACGCGTTCCACTAAATCGTCAAGTACGGCCGGGTTGGTGTGCGGCCACAGATGAGAGATCCCGGCTTCCTTGAGCTGATCGGCTGGCCCGATGGACGGGTCGGGTCGGGTCGGTTTTTGTGTCTGCGGTGTAGCTGGTTCGGGTATGAATTCGATTCCCTCGTCGTGCGTGTGAAATAGTTGATCGACCTTCCAGTCGGGAAACATGCCCTCCAGGATCCGACAGTGGTCGGCATACGGGAGTCCAACCAAGTCACCGGAAAGCCACCGGTAGAACTGTGCTTTGCTCGGCCAACCACTCCGCAGAGTTGGATCGATGACCGCGGCAACCCTGTCGTATTCACGGCAAAAAGCGCGGTGAGTCTGCAAGTGGCGGTGCTGGAGCAGCACCTTGAGCACGATTGGCTTAGCGTTCAACGAGGTGACCTCCTTCGTTCCGAAACGAGACGAGACAGGCTACCACGCCTGGGAGACCAAGCGAGACCAGATGAGGTGGAGAAGCGTGAGAGGAGACGATCGCGGGGTCGAGAACTGACCCTGACCTGAGCGCGTTTCCGCAGGGCTTGGTTCTGATCGGTGAGGTCGTGCCGGACAATGAGTATCAGACGCGCGAGGACAAGGCAGCCGGCCGGTACGCCAGAAGATCGACCAGATGACAGGCAAGCGGCAGTGGAAGGCCACGGTCACCGACCCGGATGAGCCCACCGCCAAGCGAGCATCATTCGAGATCACCCTCATCGCCGAGGTCCAACCGGTCCCCACCAGCACGGAAGTCCTGCCGGGGATGCGCCCGATCAAACTGGACGGGCTCACGGCTGAGCCCAGGGTCGCCGGCAACGGCGAGTTCAAATATCAATTCTACGTCTACCGGGCAACCGGTTTCGCGGTCACGACCAGTGCAGCCGCGACCCGACCCGCACCGTCGACCAAACCCGCCGGCAGTACCGGTCACGGTGAGTCGTCCAGCAAGGCCGCGGGAACCCCGCCATGAACACCGGCGAGCCCGCACGCGAGGGCGACACGGGTCGGACTGCCCAGCCGGTTTCCGGTCCCCCTCGCAACGACGCGCACCACAGGTCGGGTGCTGAAGGCGGTGTGATGGCTTCAAAGACATCCGTTCGTGCTTGGGAAGGAGCCTACCGACACTACGGCCGCGCCTGGGAATGGACCGCCCGCTCCCCCAAGGGCGACCCGGCGGCAGCGCGGGAGATGGCCTCAGCGTCCTGGGCGGTCGCGGCGGCGTGGCGGCACATCGCGACCACCACCACCTTGCCGTGGTGGACATTGGCAGCTAATGATGGTGGAAACCGAATGCGTGTTCCCCCTGTCGAGACGCTGGAACCTTCAACCTCTTTAAAGACTTCTGCATAAGCTTCCTAGAATGCTCCTATGGTTCATCAAGCCGCGGTGCGCTTTTGTTTTGTGTGGGGTGGGGGCTGTTGAGGTGTCGGTAGACCTCGCGGGCGATGTATCGCTTGAGGCATCGCATGGCTTCGGGTTTGGTGAGTCGGTGATGGGCCTCTGGCACGGGCTCCTATAAGGTCACGACGCCCGTCCGGCCGCGTGCACGCTAACCGGCACCGGGCGGCCGACAGATCATTAGAAGGACAGTAACAGCGTCGGTCAAGCATCGAGTCAGACCAACCCGGCACCGGCGTGCACATCCTCACCGTCAAGCACCCGTGACACTGCGCCACGGTGGTTCCGGTTTGGGTTACTGCCAGCATCGGCGCCGGTAACCTGGGCTGACTCATCAAGCATCTGGCTGCTTTGGGCGTGCTTTGCGCCTGACTTGTCGTCCGGGTTGCCGGCACCGGCCTGGTTCACCGGCTGGCCTGATCAAAGCCTGTCCGCGTTGCCGCGCGTGACTCGTCACAGATGTGCCGTCTGGTGCTGCGCCCAGGCCGGTGCCGTCCTCGACCGTTCACCTGGAGGAGGCCACGGCCGCATGTCCATGCTCGCAGAGACCCCTGATGCCGTGATCGGCGTTGACACCCACACCGACACGCATACCGCCTGTCTGCTTGATCACCTTGGCCGGGAGATCGGGATCCTGACCGCACCGGTGGATCCTGGCGGCTACGCCACACTCATCGCGTGGGCCGTCGATCACGCCCCCGGTCCGCGGCTGCTCTGGGCTCTGGAAGGCTGCCGCTCGCATGGTGTGGGATTGCTCCGCGCCTTACACCGCGCCGGACACACCGTCATCGAGGCTGGTCGTCCCCGTCGGGCCAGCCGCCGTCCGGGCGGCAAGTCCGACCCCGCCGATGCCCGGCAAGCGGCTCAGCACGCTCTCGCCGCATCCGTGAGCTGGATACCGAACTACGCGAGAACCAAAAACAGCTGCACCACCTGGTGTCCCAGGCGGTCCCCCTCCTGCTCGCTCAGCCTGGTGTGGGCCCCATGAGCGCCGCCCAGCTGGTGGTGTCGTGGTCGCACTCAGGCCGGTTCCGCTCCGAAGCCGCCTTCGCCTCCCTGGCCGGGGTCTGGCCCCTCGAAGTCTCTTCCGGCCGCATCACCCGCCATCGGCTCAACCGCTTCGGCGACCGCCAGCTCAACCGAGCCCTGCACGTCATCGTCAACTGGCGCATGCTCCACGACGACCGCACCCGCGCCTACCTCAACCGCCGACGAGCCGAACAGAAAAGCGACCCCGAAATCAGACGCTGCCTCAAGCGCTACACCGCCCGCAACCTCTACCGCATCATGGAACCAACCCCAAGCCTTGACACGCCATAGAAGCGTCAGGCGGGACTGCACATGAGCGTGCCTAGCCGGTTTGGTGATTGGTGGTCTGACCATAGGCCTTTGCTGGTCGAATCTGGATCTTCACCTCAGTCCATCGACCGAGCCTGACGTGACCCAACACCGCCGCTCCGACACGCGCGAAACGCCGGGACCACGGTGACCAGCTCACAACGAACACACACCCCACCACCGGTAACACACCTGCCGGCCCGGAAGGGACCCAACAGCATCACAGTGGCGCACCGCGGGACCCGTTGAGCCGTTGTTGCCACCATGAGATTCCACAAAGGCTGCATGATCGTGGCCAGCGGTTTGATCGTGCTCCTGGCCGGATGCAACAGCGGCAACGGCACCTCCGCCCCATCCACATCGGCTACTCCCACTACCTCTCCCGCGCCAGCGGCGGTGACCTCACCCGACCCCAACAGCGGCACCGACTCGTCGTCAAACAGCGGCACTGGCTCGACCGGAGCTGGCGCATCCGACTCGGGTTCCTCGCCTGCTCCCGCGAATGCGCCTGCCCCGGCGAATGCGCCTGCCCCGGCGGATGCGCCTGCTCCCGCGAATGCGCCTGCTCCCGTCGCTGGACCCCCTGGCGCGCCAGAGCGCGACCGCCACGACGACCAGCGCGGACTGAACTGGCGCTTACAGGATCAGCATCCACAGGATCAGCACCCACAGCCGCTAGCACCGGCGAACCACAACAACGTTGCCCCGACCCAGCGCTGCCAGCAGAATCCCCACCTGACAGGGTGCGAGCCCATCCCTGCACCCGCGCACCACTAGTTGCGCTCACTCGTCCAACCGTGGTTGGCCACAGGCATCCCGGAGCCGATCTTCCCGGGTCATGCTTGTCCTTGTCTGGTGGAGGAGGACCGCCTTACTCGGGTCCCAGTGCGGCCTTCGGCCGCCGCCGCTGGTCGCCGGTCCGGTCCTCGCTCCGCTGCGGGCGGCCGGCCCGGCGGCGGCGCACACCAAAGGCCCGATGACCGAGGACGAAACTCCTCAGCCACCGGACCTCATACAGTTTGATCATGCTGTTGTGGTGCGTCCGGACCGGCCTTCTCCGCGGCCGGTCCTCGTCACGGGCGCCCGCCACCGGTCGAGGCCGCTGCCGCGTCCCTGCGGGATCACGCTGCGCGTGAGCCTGGACCGGTGATGATCGCCCGGAAGGATTGGCCACTACGACGACAGGCCCTCGGAATGATCCTCCGAGGTATTCGATGGGGTGATCAGCGCCAGATACGCATGTCCGCAGTGACCTCGGTCGTGCACGCCGTGTCCAGCAGCGCATGAGCCAGTTGATCTCCGCCGTTGGGCTCAGAAAGCCATGACGCTGCTGCGTCAACTAGCGCGAGACGTTGCAGAGCTGACAGCCGGGACTCGCGTTCAGCCAGTACTGCCACCGCATCCAGCCGTTGACGACTTGGCACGGTCTGGCCACCCCGCTGCATCGGCATGATCGGCTCGGGCTCGCCCAATACAGATGCGGCCAGATCCAGTGTGCGGGACAGCTCCAGCGCGGTGAGGATCGGTCGTGGTGCCCGGTGGAATACCCGGGAGACCGCTGATCACTCCTCCAGCACCCGCGCCACTGATCGCGCCCGCCACGGTGCCAAGCGCAGCACCACCGACGGCGACTCCTCATCACCCAGCACGAGTGTGCCGCCGTCCAGTTCCACCTCCTCACCGTTATCCAGAGCCAGCCGTAGGCGGTCCGGATCGGACTGCATAGGGTTCGTCATCGGGCCTCCACCCTCCATTCCAGGGTTGGGGATCAAGGCCGAGGGCCGGTGCCTCCACACCCGTCCTCGGCCGCTTACTCAGTCCCGCGTAGGACGCTCCATCACATCGGTCGGGAGCATCCCGCAGAAGATCCGCCAGCTAGTCCGCCTGCCTGCGGTGGAGCCGACCGTCCCAACACCTCGAAAGGGGGGTTGGGACCGTTTAGGGGCCTTGATCTGTAGCCGGCTATGTCACGTTTGGCGTGTTGAGCGTGCGTGGCCATGCTTAAAGCACGCGTTTGATGGCCGGGTAGCGGGGTCTCGGTGGGAGGAGCGGGTGCACCACTGCTGACCGTCGCCGACAGTGCTCGACGCAAGTCCAAGAGCGAGCCCCAGCTCGGAAGCGGCCAACTCTGATGGGTGGTTGATGCTGCATCGGCTAGGCGGATGCTGTGGATCTTGCAGGCGGTGGGCGTTGCTGGTCAGTCTGCGGGATTTCGTTGTTTGACAATGCAGTCGGGTCCTGGGTAGACCAGTGACTCGTGTCCGTCTACGAACCGCACCAGGTACGGCGGCTCTCCCTCCGGACCGCGTACTTCCAGGATTTCCCCAACGTGTTCCTGCATGCCGACGTTGCGGCCCTTGATGTGAACCCTGTCACCAACGGTCGCGTGCATGGCGCTCCCTCGCTCCAGCCAGACCGACGGACGTACTCCTTCATCGGCGAGCGTGCCGCACAGACCCGGGGGAGTGCAAGGGCCATGGCGTCGCCTTTGACCTGGTGGGCTGAGTTTCAGGGCACGTGGTGGCGAGCATGGGAGTCTGGCTACCGTGCATGCGTACGCGGCATGGGTACGCGCCCCGGCCTGCACAGATAGCCGCCCTCGGGTGGCTCCGGTTTACCGCTGTTGACCTGTCAAACGGCACGACAGGTCTCGGGCCTGCCGCAGGACAGGAAGGACGGAAGCGGGGTCGTCTGACCACGTCGGCGAGTTTGCCCCTGGACCGCTACGTCTCCGGTGCCAGCGGGACGGGCTACCTGCGACCTGGTGACCACCACCTTCGTGCTCAGCCTGGGACTATCCCGGAATGGAGACACTCCGCCAGTGTTTTCTGTCAAGTGTCAGAGTTGTGTTTGATCTCGGCCGCTACGCCCGTTCCCGTCGGTCGGGGTCTGGGGTGCCGAGCCGATTGCGCGGGTCCGCGCCTCCCAGCTCACGAATGTCTCAGGGCCTCGCTGCGTGATGCCACTGCGCGGCATTCTTGACCTGCCGATCCCAGTCCTTCACGGCACACGTCGCGACATTGGTTATGGGGTGGTGCACCGTGGTCGCGACACGCGCTGGAAGATCACATACTGCGGCTGCCGTACTAACGATCAGTAAGGAGACATCTGGCGGGGTGATGTTTAGTCCGGGCGGGCACACCCTGACCAGCGGTGGCTACGACGCTACGGTGCGGTTGTGGGACACGGGCCCTGACGAGGCCATGAAGAACATCTGCTCCTCGATCGTTACCTCGCTCACCCCTGATGATCAGGAGCGGCAGTACATTTCCGACTTGTCCTATCAACGGCCCTGCTAGCGCTCGCTGGTTACTCGTGCAATTATTACCGGTAGAGATCAACGGCTACGGCACCGTGAAGCAACTCACCCTAGTTCAAGCATGGCAAACGCTGCTGCAGATTTCCACCAGCCGGATCTCGGCCACCTGCTCCGGAGCCGATCACCGGCTAGGCTCGGTGAGCGAGGGAGCGAAGGAGCAAGGAAGGAGCAAGGGAGCGAAGGCTAGCTGAACTGGGAGGTACCCATGCGGGAGTCGCACTGTGCGGTGGTGGCGACCATCGACAGCGCGGAGGAGGCTGAGGTGCTGGCGCGCGGGATCGTCGATGCACGCCTTGCCGCCTGCGTACAAATTGTCGGGCCAATCCGCAGCATTTATCGGTGGGCGGGTGATGTGCAGAGCGAGCAGGAGTGGCAATGCTGGATCAAGACCAGCGCTGACCGACTGGACGCGCTAACCGAACATATCAAGAAGAATCACAATTACGATGTGCCGGAAGTCGTCGCCCTGCCGATTATGGGTGGCAGCGCCGATTATCTGTCGTGGGTGACAGACGAGACCCGGCCGGTTTGAGTGGCCGGAGTGCTACCGGCGCAGGCTAGAGACGATTTGGTTCCGCACAGCACCGGTAGCGCTCCGGTCGCTGGTCGTCGTGAGCGCGGATGCGAGGGCCACGAGCCGCTGCCTGGCAATGTTGGTTTCCGTTCGTAGGGTCACCTCGATCGCGTCTGCGACCAGCGAGCGTGCGCGGTCGAACAACGCCAACCCACCCCGAACCCGCCGAGCAGTGGTCGGCGCAAGGCGATACCGGCACCGTGTCAGCTGCACCGGGGCCCGGTGGGTTTCGCCAGCCTGATGGTGAGCAAGCACAACGGGACGATCGTGGGTAATCCCCCCGGCACTGGCGCCTGCGTGATCTCCCTCGATGAGGAAGGGGCCACAACCCTACGCGACCTACTGACGCAGTGGCTGCGGTGAACCTGGTTAGCGGCCTGGCTGTCTAAGGTCACTCTCAGGCGGGAGGTCCACAATGGTCGAATGCGCATCCTCGTCGTCGATGACGACCGGGCGGTCCGGGAGTCGCTGCGCCGGTCGTTGCAGTTTAACGGCTACACAGTGCAGCTTGCGGGGGATGGCCAGCAGGCCATGGAAGTGCTGGCCACGCAACGACCGGACGCGATGGTGCTCGACGTAATGATGCCGAGGGTGGACGGCCTGGAGGTGTGCCGGCGGCTCCGCGGCACCGGCGATGACCTGCCAATTCTGGTGCTCACCGCCCGGGACGCGGTCTCTGATCGGGTCGCCGGGCTGGATGCCGGCGCGGACGATTACCTGCCTAAGCCATTCGCCCTGGAGGAGCTGCTCGCTCGGCTGCGCGCGCTACTCCGACGCTCCCCGCCTGACAGCGTCGGAGCTGCCGGGCCCGCTGGCGCCGCGCTCGCGTTTGCTGACCTCGTCCTGGATCAGGGCACTCGTGAGGTCGCCCGGGGCGGTCGCCGGATCAGCCTGACCCGCACCGAGTTCAGTTTGCTGGAGCTGTTCATGCGACACCCCCGGCAGGTGCTCACCCGTAGCCGGATCCTGGAGGACGTCTGGGGCTACGACTTTCCCACTTCCGGCAACGCTCTGGAGGTTTACGTGGGGTACCTGCGGCGCAAGACCGAGGCAGGCGGTGAGCCGAGACTGATCCATACCATGCGGGGCGTGGGCTACGCCTTGCGGGAGACGCCTCCGTGACCCAGGCAGCCGGCCTGCGCTTCGGGAATCGGCGGATGTCGCTGCGTACCAGGGTTACCGCGCTGGCCGCAGTGTTGGTCGGAAGCGCCGTCGCGCTGGTGTCGCTCGCCGGCTACTTCACCGTCCGTACCAGTCTTTACGACCAGCTTGACACGACGCTGCTGCAGCGCGCCGATTCACTGCGCAGCACGCTGGCCAACGCCGAGCAACTCGGTGTCATACCCGAAAGTTTCTTCAGCGCGGCCGACATCAGGGTCGGCCTGCTCGACGGCCGCACCGGCCAAAGCTTTGTCGGCGGTGACATGTCGATGGGCCTCGACGAGCTCGCTGTGGCGCGCGGCGAGCTGCCCCAGTCGTTGCGCACTGACCGGGCGCGCGACTTGCGCGTCGCCGCCGTGCCAGCGGGGCCGGGCACCGCCCTGGTGGTGGCCCAGGGACTGGGTGCCACCCGGGCCACATTGGCCCGGCTTGGTTTGGTGTTTGCGCTGGTCGGAGGAGCCGGCGTGCTGCTGGCCGCAGCCGCAGGCACTGCGGTGGCCCAAGGTGGGTTACGCCCGGTGCAACGACTAACCGAGGCGACCGAGCGAATTGCGCGCACCGGCGACTTGCAACCGATCGCCATCTCCGGCGACGATGAGCTCGCCCGACTCACCGGGAGCTTCAACAGTATGCTCAGCGCGCTGGCGGAGTCTCAGGAACGCCAACGCAGGTTGGTCACCGATGCCGGGCATGAGCTGCGCACCCCGCTCACCTCGTTGCGCACCAACCTGGAGCTGCTGGCCGCCTCCGACCGCCCGGACGCTCCTTCGCTGTCCGAACAGGACCGCAAGGAGATCTCCGACGACGTGCGGGCCCAGGTGGAGGAGCTCTCCACACTGGTCGGTGACATAGTCGAACTGGCCCGCGAGGACGCTCCGCAGGTGGTGCACGAACCGGTGGAGCTGCTGGAGGTGGTGGAGCGGGCGTTGGCCAGGGCGGCCCGGCGAGCGCCGGGCATCCACTTCGAGGTCAACCTCATGCCGTGGAGTCTGCTCGGTGACGCCAACGCCCTGGAACGTGCCGTGCTCAATCTGCTTGACAACGCCGCCAAGTGGAGTCCGGCGGCGGCGACGGTCACCGTCCGGCTAGCGCCGACTGGCCGTGGGACGGCCGCGGTGGATGTGGCCGACACCGGACCGGGGATTGCCGAGGCCGACCTGCCCTACATTTTCGAGCGGTTCTACCGCTCGTCAGATGCGCGTACCCTACCCGGGTCGGGACTGGGGCTGGCCATTGTGGCGCAGGTCGTTGCCCGTCATGGGGGTACGGTGAAGGTCAGTCGACGCCCGGCGGGCGGGACGCTGATGACCCTTGAGCTGCCCGGCCGACCATCCACATAACACCCCTAGGTGCCTCATATGCATATCTCAGGAATCCAGGCCACCCTAGAGCCATGACCGACGAGATGCCGCGACCGCAGCAGCCTGCCGACCCCGGCGCGCGCCCCGATCCATCCTGGGCTCCGACCGGTCACCCCGGGCCGTCCTGGCCGGTGGGCCAGCACTCAGCATCCGGTGGGAATCCGCCGACCGCGCCACTTGGCCTGCCGTCGTCAGGCGTTCCCGGACCGCGCCGCGGCGGAGCCGTCGTGGGAGCCGTCGTGCTGTCGCTGATCGTGGGTCTGGTCGCCGGAGGGGTCGGGGGCGCCGTCGGCTATCACTTTGC
>JAFAXZ010000058.1 GCA_019240665.1 Pseudonocardiales bacterium
ACTCCGTGGTTTCTCCGGCGGATGGTTGAAGGGAGAGTTGCGGAGTGGATGAGGAGGCTCGGCGGGAACTTAGAAACGCCAAGACCTAGCCAGAGAGGCTCCGCCTCGGACCGCCTAGGCAGGTGATGGGCCTGGCAGGGATGGTGCGGGTGGGTTCACCCTCGTGACCGTAGGCATGGTTGCGGGGAGGTGACCAGGGTGGCTCGGTCTGCGGGTTCGCGTGTGGTGACGGTTAATGACGTGCTGGATGGGCACGTCGTGTTGGATGTTGAGTGTCTGGACCGGGTGTATTTGTCTGGTTTCGTCAATAGTTTGCAGACGCCCGGTGGGGTGATTTATTTCCTGCATACTCATCGCGGTCAGCCGATCGCCTCCCCGGCGGTGTTCGGTCAGATCGGGGATCGGTTCCGGGCGGCGGTGGGTTCTTATGCCGAGGCCAATCACATTCCCGTGGTCAAGCTCAAGGCCCGTGATCGCAATGCTGAGGTGATGCGTCCCTACCTCGCGGCGGCCGCCCGGAGCGGGCGATCTCAGGTAGCCGCGATCGGGGTGGCCCAAGAGCCGCAGCCGGTGTGGACGGCTCGCCAGCGCGACACCGACCCGGCCAAGCCACCACAGTTCTCCTTCACCAAGGAGAATCGTCGTGTCACGGTCTATTACTTCTACCTGTGGGATGCCGATTTCGGGCCGGCGTTCATCAAAATCTGTTCCTACTTCCCCTACCCCCTCAAGGTCTGGGTCAACGGGCATGAGTGGGCCAAACGCCAAGCCACCCGGGCGGGGATTGGTTTCACCGAGTTGTCCAACGGGTTTGCCTCCACCGAGGATCCGGCCGGCTTGCAGGTGATCTGTGACCGACTGGGCCCAGGGGTGATCACGGTGTTCTTCGAACGGTGGATGGCCCGGTTACCGGTTCCGCTCAACCGCCAGGATCGAGACGCCGGGTTCTGGTGGGAGCTATCGATGCGCCAGATCGAGGTCTCGCGCACCATCGTCTTCGATACCCCCCGGCATACCCGCGCCTTCTTCGAAGCCCTCATCGCCGACAACCTCGACATCGGCCGCCCCGAACACGCCGAGATCGTCTTTGGGCGCACTCATGGACGCAAGGCCGGTGGGCTGTTCAAAACCGCGATCGACCGGCACACCATCGGGGTCACCCTGAACATCTTCTACAAGCACTCCCGGATCAAACAGTACCTCAAAGATCAGCGGGCACTCCGCATCGAAACCGTCGTCAACGACGCCTACGACCTCAGCAGCCAGCGCCTGCTCCACAACCTCGACGACCTCCAAACCAAAGCACGTGCCTGCAACCACCGGTTGCTGGATGCTGAACGGGCCGGCCAAGGCGCCGTCCTCGCGAGTCCAGTCTTTGAACGGATCACGCAGCCCACCCTCACCGACGATGGCAGGAGAGCCCCGGCCTTACGGTTCGGCGACCCTCGGGTCCAGGCCTTGGCCGGCGCCCTCTGTTTCACCCTGCACGCCGTCACCGGCATCACCAACAAGAGCCTGCGCGCCTTGATGACCGGCCTGCTCGGCAGCCCCTACACCACCAACCAGGCCAGCTACGACCTGGCCCGGCTACGCCACAACGGACTGATCAACCGCGCTCCCCACCGCAACCTCTACACCCTCACCGAAGCCGGCCTCGCCTTCGCGATCTTCTACACCAAAGTCTACGACCGCCTGCTTCGCCCCCTCATGGCCACCGACCAACCCCAAGCACCCCCGGTCATCGGCGCAGCCTTACGGATCATCGACCGCCACATCGACCACCGACTCGCCGACGCCCGACTACCCACCGCCGCATAACAACCCCAGCACCAGCCCGAACAGCCAAAACCCAACACAAAAACTCAAGACCGCCGTCGAACTTCTAACGACAAAGCGCCGCTAACGACAAAGCGCCGCTAGGGTGCCTGCCCGGCTGTTAACGTGATCCTCCGCCCGGACTATGGCTTGTTCGCACTTGCTGATTCGGGAAACCACTCAGAGCGGCCTCGATCCCGCTCAGCGCCGTAGTGACATCGGATTTCATGCGGCCCCCCGGTGGCTGGTACGGGTAGGAGTGATCCGGCGCGGATTACGTGCCCCGGCGGTGAGTCCGGCGCGGATCACTCGGGTGATCTCACGCGGAGTGCAGTCGCAGTGGGCGTTGAGTAGCGTGGTAGCGGCGGTGGTGAGCTGAGCTCGGGCTGTGTCCTCGGTGAGGACTCCGGCGCCGACGATCTGCCCCAGCGCGTAGGCGGCGCGGCACAGCACCGCGTTGTGCTGGCCTGGTGGCGCGCTGCGGACCTTGTTCGTCTCGCCCTGTACCGCGCCACCAGTCCGCACGGGTCGATCCACACCGGCACGTCGCCGCAGTTCAGCGGCGCACTGACACGTCCACGTACGCAGACGCACGGCCGATCAGCGTTCACACCGAAAAGCGCAGCGGCGTAAGAAGAACCTCGATGACCGCAAGTCGATGCCTCCTGGCCACCTCCAGGTATCTTCTCGCACTGTGTCACTCCACCGACTACAGGCTGGCCAGATAGTGATTGATGGCTTAGTGAAGCTCGCTTCCGCATTTGGCTACTCAGCTGAACGAGAATTCCCCGTCGGAACGCGCGCAACGAGCGCGGCAGTCGACGTTGCCTGGTTTGCCGCAGGGGACCAGCGCGTACCTTTGATGATCTTCGAAGTTGAAAGTTCGGCCTCCGCCAGCATGGCCAACAATGCGATGAA
>JAFAXZ010000300.1 GCA_019240665.1 Pseudonocardiales bacterium
CTGACGTGCCGCTCGCGGAGGCGACGTGGGACTCGATCGGGATTCCGGTGGCGACCGCGTTCTTCTTCACCAACAGCGCGCTGGGGCGCACCGTCGCTTTCTACCCGAGCCCGGCGGGGGCCACCGAATCGTTGTTGTCCTTGGAAGCCTGGACCGACCTGCTCGCCGCGATTCCAGCACTGGCCGACCTACGCTCCGATGTCGAGGCATTGCTGGTGTATAAGGGAGACAGTGGGTTCGAGTGCTTTGCGGTCCCGATCGACGCCTGCTATCAGCTGGTCGGTCTGGTCCGCATGTACTGGCAGGGCTTCGACGGCGGTGAGGAGGCCTGGACGGAGATCCATAAGTTCTTCGCCGGCCTGCGAGAGCGCAGTGAGCAGGTGGCGGCCACCAATGACTGAATTATCCTTCGCCTGCCTGGACGTGCAGCCCGAGCGTTACGCGGTGGCGCCGACGTTGCTGTTCCGGCTACGAATCGACGCGGCTGCCGCACAGCGGGTACGAGCCATCGCGCTGCGTTGCCAGATCAGGATCGAACCAGCGCGCCGGGGGTACGGCGGGGAGGAGGCCGAGCGGCTGCTTGAGCTTTTTGGCGAACGCGGACGCTGGGGTGACACGCTGAAGCCATTCCAGTTCGCCAACACTTCGACAGTGGTCGCCAGCTTCACTGGCAGCATCGAAGTCGACGTGGCCGTGCCGTGCAGCTACGACATGGAGGTCACCGCAGGTCGGTACTTCCACGCGCTCGAGGATGGGGAGATTCCCTTTATTCTGTTGTTCAGCGGAACCATATTCGGAGATGGCGAGCAGGGTATGTGGATCGAACAGGTGCCCTGGCACGCCGAGTGTCGATACCGGATGCCAGTAGAGATATGGCGCGAAATGATGGACATTCACTTCCCCAGCAGTGGGTGGCTGCGGTTGCGCCGCGACACAATCGACGCGCTCGCCGAGTTCCGTGCCGCCCGTGCCTTGCCCACTTGGGACGACGCCATTATCGCCATGCTGGATAAGGCCCGGGAACGGGCTGCGGAGGGGAGATCATGACCGCCCCGATGGACATCGCCCGGGCGGTGGCCGACGCCGTCCTCTACGAGGGTTACCTGTTGTATCCCTATCGGGCGTCGGCACGCAAGAATCAAGTCCGTTGGCAGTGGGGGGTGCTCGTGCCCCCCGTCTACGCCGCTGCCGGGCACGGTGAACACGCCACCTCGCACAGCGAATGCTTGCTGGAGCCCGGCACTGAGCCGGTACTGCACATCCGCTTGCGGTTCCTGCAATTGCAGCACCGCAGCGGTGGAGACGGGCCGGTGCCCGAGTTCGACGAAGCGGTGGAGCACGAAATCGACTCGGTGCTGTCAGTGTCCGAACTCCTGGACACTGAGCAGGTAGTTCCGGTCATCGTCCCTGGTGGCACCGAAACCACCGACGGCATCACCCGGCAGCGCTGGCCGCTGAACGGCGAGCTTCGGCTGTCTGCGCGACTGATGGAGGGCCCTTACGGCGTACTGCAGCTCACCGTCGAGGTCGTCAACACCGCGCAGTGGGCTGATCCGGAGGCCGCTCGTCACCTGGCGCTGCGACACTCTCTGATCGCCGCGCACACCGTGCTCGCGGTGACCGACGGGGAGTTCATCTCCTTGATCGACCCACCGGAATGGGCCAAACCCGCCGCCGAGGGCTGCCGCAACGAACGCACCTGGCCGGTGATGGTCGGCGAAGCGGGGCGCCGCGATGTGCTCCTGATCTCACCGATCATCCTCTACGACTACCCGATGATTGCGCCGGAGAGCCCCGGCGAGTTGTTCGATGGCACCGAGATCGACGAGATTCTCACGCTGCGCACTATGACGCTCACCGATGAAGAGAAGGCTGAGGCGCGGGCCACTGATGAGCGGGCCCGTAAGCTGATGGACCGTGTCGACTCGATGCCCCCCGAGATGCTCGACAAGTTGCACGGCGCGATCCGCTATCTTGGTGAGAATCCCGGCACCCGGAAGGAGCCGGACCCGATCGAGACGATCACCACTCCCGGCACACCGTGGTGGGATCCCGGTGCGGACGCCTCGGTAGACCCGGAGACCGACAGCGTGTTCATCGCTGGAGTCGAGGTAGCCAAGGGTAGCCGGGTGCTCCTCACGCCGGGGTTGCGCCGAACGGACGCCCAGGACATGTTCCTCGCCGGGCGTACCGCCACCGTCGCTGCGGTGTTGCTCGACGTCGACGGCAACACCCACGTTGCGGTCACCCTCGACGATGATCCAGGCGCTGAGATCTCGGCCGCGCACGGCCGGTTCCGCTACTTCTCTCCCGACGAGCTCGCGCCGCTGGGAGCCCAGTGATGACCACAATGGTGGCCGGTATCGGCAACATCTTCCTCGGCGACGACGCGTTCGGCGTCGAGCTGGCGCGCCGGCTCACCGCCGAGACGCTGCCGGACGGGGTGCGGGTTGCTGATTACGGGATCCGTGGGATGCACCTGGCTTATGACCTCCTCGACATGGCCCCGGACACCACAATCTTGCTCGACACCGTGGCACGCGGCGGCGAGCCGGGGACGATCTATGTGCTCGAGATCCAGTCTGGCGACGTGCCGGGCATCGAGCCCTCAGCTGTCGACGCGCACGGGATGGCTCCCGACGCGGTACTCGCGCTGCTGGACAACCTCGGCGGCAGCGCGGGGCGGACCCTGCTGGTCGGCTGTGAGCCGGCTAGCACCGAGGAAGGTATCGGATTGTCCACAACCGTCGCGGCAGCCGTCGACAGGGCTGTCGGGGTGGTTCTGGATCTGCTCATCGACAAGGAAGGAAGTGAAGAGAATGTTCCGTCTGCTGCGTCGGCTGCTGTTCTGGGGGTCGGTGATCGGCCTAGCCAGTGTAGCGGTACAGGTGTCTAAGGACGTGGCTCGCTACAAGCAAATAAGCGAGATGTAATCCGACTCCCACCACGGAGGTAGCAGCCCATGTGCCTCGGCATCCCGGGCGAAGTGATCGAAATCCTGCCCGACCAGCCCGATCTGGCTAGGGTCGATGTCAGTGGGGTCAAGCGCGCGATCAACATCGGTTTGTTGACCGATGACCCGCCTGTTCCCGGCGACTGGATTCTGATTCACGTCGGTTTCGCGCTATCCAAGATCGACGAACAGGAGGCCAAGGCAGCGATGGACTTCCTGATAAGTATCGGGCAGGCCTACGAGGATGAGATCGCCGCTCTGCTCGAGTCGCGGATTGACGAAAGGCAGTGAGCGGTATGCGATTCGTCGATGAGTACCGGGACGCCGAGAGGGCTCGCGCGCTGGCGGCTAAAATCGCGAGTTTGTGCGAACCTGGGCGGCGTTACAAGTTCATGGAAGTCTGCGGCGGGCACACGCACACCATCTACAAGCACGGGCTGGAGGACTACCTTCCGGAGTCGATCAGCCTGGTTCACGGGCCGGGGTGCCCGGTGTGTGTGATCCCGATGGGCCGGGTGGACGACGCGATCGCGCTGGCCGAACAGCCGGATGTGATCATGACGTCCTTCGGCGACATGATGCGGGTGCCCGGCGGGCGCGGGTCGTTCTTCGACTCCTCGGCCGCCGGCACCGACATCCGCATGGTCTATTCCCCGCTCGACGCGCTGAAGATCGCCCGGCAGAACCCGGACAAGCATGTTATCTTCATGGCGATCGGGATGGAGACCACCGCGCCGTCCACCGCGATGACCGTGCTGCGGGCGGCGGCCGAGGGCATCGAGAATTTCTCGATCTTCTGCAACCACGTCATGATCGTTCCGGCGATCAAGGCCATCCTCGACTCCCCCGACCTGCGGCTGGACGGGTTCATCGGCCCCGGCCACGTCTCGACCGTTATCGGCTGCCGGCCGTATGAGTTCATCCCCGCCGAGTACGGCAAGCCGATAGTCACGGCGGGGTTCGAGCCGCTGGACATCTTGCAGTCGGTGTACATGCTGCTGGAGCAGCTGGCGCAAGGGCGCTGCGAGGTGGAGAACCAGTACGGCCGAGTGGTGCCGTGGGACGGCAACACGGTGGCGCTGCGGGCGGTGAGCGAGGTGATGGAGCTGCGTCCCTACTTCGAGTGGCGTGGGCTCGGCTTCATTTCGCACTCTGCGCTGCAGGTCCGCGAGCGCTACGCGGCCTTTGATGCGGAGCGGCACTTCACGCTGCCCGGCGTGCGGGTCGCGGACCCGAAGGCCTGCTAATGCGGCGAGGTGCTCAAGGGTGTGCTCAAACCTTGGGAATGCAAAGTGTTCGGCACCGCGTGCACGCCCGAGATGCCGATCGGCACCTGCATGGTTTCCTCCGAAGGAGCCTGTGCGGCGTATTACAACTTCGGCCGGTTCAGCCGCCAGCGGGTCCGGGAAGTCAGTATCGAGGCGAGCAGGGCATGACGCATCAGGACACCGCCCAGCAGCAGCGGGCTGACTGGGCGGAGGCGGCTGTTGCCGAGCATGACACGGGGCACGACGCGGGATATCCCCCGCATGCCGCAGCCGGGACTGAGCACTCCAGCCGGGAGCAGCTGGTGCTGGAACGCATCGACCGGGCCCGGCGGGCCCGGCCCCGGGTGCGCGAGAAGCTCATCACCCTCGCGCACGGCGCCGGTGGCAAAGCCAGCCAGTCGCTGATCGAGGCGATCTTCCTGAACGCCTTCCGCAACCCACTGCTGGAGCCGCTCGAGGATGCCGCGACGCTGACCGCCGGTGATACGCGGCTGGCCTTCACCACCGACTCTTACGTGGTGTCACCACTGTTCTTCCCGGGTGGTGACATCGGGGACCTCGCTGTCAACGGCACGGTCAACGACCTGGCCGTCTCCGGGGCGCGGCCGGCCCATCTGTCCGCCGGGTTCATCCTGGAGGAGGGGTTCCCGGTCGAGGACCTACGTCGGATTGTGGCGTCAATGGCTAAGGCCGCCGCAGCGGCGGGTGTCTCGATTGTCACCGGCGACACCAAGGTGGTGCAGCGGGGCAAGGCAGACGGGTGCTTCATCACCACGGCTGGGGTCGGGTTGGTCACCGACGGCCTGACTCTGGGCGTAGCTACCGCGCGCCCCGGCGACGCGGTGATCGTCTCCGGCCCGGTGGGCGACCACGGCATCACTGTCATGCTGGCGCGCGGCGAGTTGGACATCGACGCCGATCTGGTCTCCGACACCGCGCCGGTGCATGAGCTGGTGCGAGGGCTACTCGACGCGGTGGGACCGGACGTCCGGGCGATGCGCGACGCCACCCGTGGCGGAGTCGCGACGATCCTCAACGAGGTGGCCAAGGCCGCAGGCGTGGCCGTGGCGATCGATGAGGACGCCGTCCCGGTGCGGGCGGAAGTCCGTGGCGCCTGCGAATTGCTGGGCATCGACCCCCTCTATGTCGCCTGTGAGGGACGCATCGTCGCGATTGTCGACCCCGGTGCGGCCGACGCCGCGGTGGCGGCGTTGCAGGCGCATCCGCTCGGCGCCGGGGCCACCGTGGTCGGCCACGTCGCCGAGGACCCGCCTGGACTAGTCCTGCTGAAGACCGGGTTCGGCGGCACCCGGATCATTGATCTGCTGGTCGGCGACCCGCTACCGCGGATCTGCTGAACACCTCGCAGGGGAGGTTCGCTGAACCGAAAAGAGTTGATCACCGCGATCGAGGCCGACTGGCCCGAACCTGGTGAGATTGTCTACATCGAACGCCGGGGCGACAGTTATGGGTTGCGACGTCTCGGCGCCGATGGGGTCTTCCCCGCGCCAGCGCCCGGTGAGTCGTTGCCCGACGCCTGGATCTACTACGGCGGGTGGCAGGCACAGCATCGCAACGACGTGTCGGCGTTCTTTGATGACCTGTTCGCCGAGATGGACGCAGCAGCCGGGGGTCATGATCGTTGCCGTTGGTCGGCGGATGATCCCTGGCCGCACGCGCACTGAATCACGGCACTAAGTCGAGGTGCGATGGTCTACCGCATCCACGCGTCAGACCGGACGGCGTTCAAGCGCTGCCGCCGAGAGTGGGACCTGAGTTCGCGCAACCGGCAGAACTTCGAGCCGATCCCCCGTCCAGGGAGGCCGATCGACCTGACTCAGGCACTACGTGATGCGCTTGCGGTGTACTACTTCCCCGGGATGTGGGAGTGGGACAGGTCCATCGTGCAGCCCCTGGTGCATCAGGCTCTGGACCGTTCGGTACGCGGCCAGGCGGAGACTCATGACCAGGCCCGACAGGAGACGCTGGACCGGGGGCATGCGCTGCTCGACGCCTATGCCGCATGGGCACCGACGGTGGACCACTTCACTCCGTTGCGCGTCGACACCGACTTCGAGGTGAACATTCCTAACCCGGCAACGCCCGGCACCAATCTCATGACCCCAGCCGGTGACGAAATCCGGTATTGCGACCGTGTTGACCTGCTCGCCATCGACTCCGACGACGCCTACTGGGTGGTCCAGCACCGACTGGTCACCGGCTCCTGGGCAGATCACGACGCACTCCAGCTGGATGAGCGGACGATCGCGTGGTCCTGGGCGTGGCCACAGTTCTACCTGGGGATGAAGGTCGCGGGCACGGTGTACAACGAGGTCCGTGCCGACGCCGGCAAGCTGGACGCGACAATCCCGCAACCGGCAGGACCCCCGCAGGTGGTGCATCACCGCCGGATGTATGCCCGCAGCGGCCCCGTCTCTGGTGAACGGTTGCAGGCTGAGGGCACCGACGCATTCCGCCGCACCCGGGTCCGGCGCGGCCAGGCCGAATTGGCGGCGGCCGGCGTGGACCTCGCCGCTGAGGCCAGCACCGCCACCAGTACGGACCTCGATATCTATCCGAGTCCCGCACCAGAAGTTTGCGTGCGCTGCGCCTATCGTCCTCCCTGCCTGATACTGAATCAGGGTGGTGAGGTCAGCACCGAACTGTCGAGGTCTTACCGGCACCGCGCGCCAGAGCCCATCCAGGAAGGGCGGCTCGGTGGTGTGACCTGGTCAATGAACCGCGGTGCCGCACCGCCCCGATGGCCGCGCTAATCATGACAGGGCCAATACTGGCAGGCTCCGTTGATCGAGTGCTCTGTATTCCTTCAGTCATCTCGTCACCAAACATAATAGCCTCGAGGCCCGACTGTAAAAAGTCGGTTAGGACTGGCCGGTCTCCCGGTCGGAGTGACCGGCAGATCTGCGTGAGCACCTGTCCACGGTCCGGCATGTGCGGAATTGATTCAAGAGCAATGGCGGCGTCGAAGGACTGTGCTGGAAACAGCATCTCCATCGCATTTTCCTGCTGGAACACCACCCGTTCAGCGAGTCCCACCGATTCCGCAAGGGAATTGGCAACTGCGATCTGCTCCCGGCTTACCGAGATACCGAGGTCCGTTCGGCCTCGTCGAGGTGCTGCCGCCGCTCGCCGATCTGCTCGAAGATCTCCGGCCAGGGCGGAGTGATGAACATCCCCTGGATCGCGGCGCTGAACCATGCTATCTGGTGCACACCGCCGCGCCGGGTTGCTGCTGGACCTTTGCCAGATGCAGGTCCGCTACAGGGGTCACCGAGCGGTGGATGGCTCGAGGCGGAGCGCCCCGGAACGGAAGAGGCCGCAGATCTGTTCGGCTGTCTGCTCTGGCGTGGAGTCCGTGTTGTCGAGGACGTGACCATGCAGCTCAGCACCAAGGTCGTTCAACTGCTCGTACAGGGAGGTTATCGGCGCCGCGCCGGTGAGACTGGGTGTCGCGCGCTGCTGCGCGCGACACAACGTGGTGGCCAGCGACGGGCGCAGCACGACGTAGCTGAGCGGCACGGAGCTGGCCAGGGCCTGGGCGGTAAACGGTGGAAGGAACCACGGACCGACGATGCCGTCGACCACGACCAAGTAGCCGCCCATGGCGTACTCGAAGGACGCGGCGGCCAGCACGCGCAGCACAACGGTGTTCTGCTGGTGTGCCTCGGGCAGGTACGGCGCGATCCAGCCGGTCTTGATGTAGTGCCAGAAGTCGTCCGCACGCAGGTGAGCCGCGGGCCCGGTGTTGCCGCTCGCCAACAGCGCCGCAACAGTGGTCTTGCCGGCCCC
>JAFAXZ010000305.1 GCA_019240665.1 Pseudonocardiales bacterium
CTGGCCCTGGCGATCTGACCAACCCGGAAATCAACGAACTCGCCTGCCCCAGCTTCGCACAACGCAACAGCCCCCCGCCAGGAGCCTCAGTAAGGGAGTCATGCTCAACCGGCGGTCTCCGGCGCAGGCTTAACCGGCGGCCGGAGCTCATGATGTGCTCTTCCCGCGGCCAGGAAGCTCACACACAGTTCCCGCCACGATCGATTCCGCCGATCCGAGCGACCCGATCAGCGTTTCAAGGTTGGTACGGATCTCGTCGAGTTGGCTGAGCAACTGGCCGATGGTGGCTAAGTGGGTCGATATCTGGTGAAGGCGCTGGTCAATCGCGGCCAGTCTTATTAGCACGTCGTCATCAGCACCACGCACCGGCTCGCTGACGGGATCCGCGCTCATGGCCGAGAAGACAACAGCAGTGCAGGCCCTTACGGTAGGCGCAGCGCAGTCAGTTTCGTATTATTCCCAGATTGAATATTCGGCTGGCGACTAGTCGCTGTTCAGGGCGGTCCAGGCGTCTGAGATGATCTCGGTAAGGCTTGACTTATGGGGTCGCCAGCCCAGGGCGGACCGGATGCGGGTGCTGTCGGCCAGCAGTGTCGCCGGCTCGTGCGCGGCGGCGGTGTGCCGGCGTGGGACGGGTCGTCCGGTCACTGTCTCGACGGCGGCGATGACGTCGTGCACGGTGCTGGGACGTCCGCTGCCGACGTTGTAGGCACGCCACGTGCCCGGCTCGCACGCGTGCAGGGCGAGGACGAAGGCGGTAGCCATGTCGGCCACGTGCACGAAGTCGCGGACCGCGGTGCCGTCACCGTTGACGACCAGCTCGGGTGCTCGGCGCTGTTGGACGGCGAGGAGTTGGGGAATGAGTCGAGTGGCGTCGCGGTCGGGGTGTCCGGAGAGGGCTCCGGCCACGTTGAAGGCGCGCAGGCTGATCGCTCCGATCGCTCCGGTCGCGGCGAGATCCGCGGCGGCCTGGTCGGCGGCGAGTTTGCTGGTGCCGTATGGGCTGCTCGGCGCTCCGGTCGCTGTCTCGCTGATCGGTTGCTCGGCCTGCTCGCCGTACACCGCACAGGTGGACGCGAGGACGATTCGCCCGGCACGGGCGCCGGCGAGTCTGTCGAGGATGGTCAGGGTGCCACCGACATTGGTGCGCCAATGGTCGACCGGATTGCTCCGCGACTCACGGACCTTGGTCAACCCGGCCAGGTGGCACACGCCATCAACCTCAGCGAGCGTTGTAGGCAGGGTCTCGGGTGTGCGCAGGTCGCCTTGCAGTCGCTGGACACCGGTGGGTAGCGCGGACGCCTGGGAGCGGGTCAGCCCAGTCACCTCGTGCCCGTGCTCGACCAGGAGTGCGGCCACCGCGTAGCCGACAAAACCAGCGGCCCCGGTGACCAGAATCTTCATGGGCCGAGGAGCTGATGCCGGTACCGCCACGCTAGCTCGATGCAGGCTCGAGAGATCGGTGACAACGGTTCAGTGCGCAACCGCTCGCGGGCCGCCGCCGTGAACGGGATTCCTACGGTTGGACGGCCGGCCTCGGTGCTGACCGCAGCACCTTCCTCATTCACGGCGACCATGTTGGAGAACAGCGCATCGAACACGGGTGCCGCGATGACCGCGACCGTCAGCAGCTCTACCCACAGGGTGAGCGGTTCGAGCACCATGGCGCAGGCGAAGACGCGGAAGTCACCGGCCTGGCGTGCTCGCTCGAAGGATACGAATGGCTCGTCGGTGTCGTAGGCGATGGGGTCGACACTGTTGCCGTCGTGCTCGCCGTTGCCGAGGAATTCCTCGGAGAATTCTCGCTGGATGTTACGCCAGAGAGAGAAGTCATTGGTTTGATGTGCTGGTGCGAGGGCCGCGGGCTGGAAAACACCCGCGGGCATCACGTGGTACATGCCGCCGGCGGCGGCCACCGATTTGGCATCCCGTCGGTGTAGGTACATACGGTGCCCTTCGATACAGTCGCGCCGGATCGTCAACGTATTGATACTGGGCAGGATCGGCCGTGCGGAGAGGTCGAATGGGTCAATGATGCTCCGGCGGAACGGCAGATCCGCGAAACTCGGGCACTTTTTGCCCGTTGTGAGCCATGCTTGCGCGAACTCGTGGCCCAACGCTTCGCACACGTCGAGAACATCGAAGTAGCTCGTGTAGTTGAAACCCAGCAGCCCTCGGGTACCTGACCATTCCACGTCAAGCAGTCGATAGCTGACGCGATTGTCGAGCAGTTTGGGTCGTGCGAGGTCACGGAGCGCTCGGGAGTAACGATCATAACGCTCACCGCTGGCCATCAGAGGCCGAGCGCCTGCTGATTGTGAAGCCTTACCGCCGAGCTGGGGTGTCGGTGCTTCAGCGCGCCAGGTCAACTCGATGTCGGACAGCTCTATCGGGCCGTCCGGCAGCCAGCTCGCCGACGTGAGAACCGTCGTTCCCGGAATGCGCAGCTGCGCCGGGTACAGCTCGGCGGCCAGGTCGCCCAGGACCGCGCGGCGGGCGTTGAACTGGCACCGGATGTCCCGCCAGTGTTCCTGGCTGTCCCGGACCGGGCCCGGCCGGTCGCTGACGTGCGAGGCGAACGGGCGCGCGTCCGCCGAATGGTCCGGCAAAACGCCAAGCCGCTCCGACGGGATGCCGAGCTTGCGCGCGATGTGACGCAGCTCGGTGACGTCTCGCAGGGCTTGGGTGCCCTTCTCCAGCTTGGACAGCCGTGACTGCGTGGTGTTGAGGCGGGCAGCCGCGTCCTGTTGGGTCAGCCCCTCATACGTGCGGTACCAGCGGATGATCTGTCCCACGTCCGAGCCATCCGGCGGCGCCGATGCGGCGTGCGCCACCTGTAACCAGCCCATGAAGCCCCCGTCCGCGGTGTCCTCAGCCGTCCCCGTGATGATCGCAGGTGAGGCCGTGGCTGTCAGGTCGTCCACCACTGTCGCGGTCGCGTCCTCAGTGGTGTGAGCTGGATTATCGACCGGCGGGCTCTTCGGCTCCAAACTCACGCTTGTTTCGGCGATATTCCTGGTGAACCGTGCTTGAGCGCACTCTCCAGCGCGTTCCAAGGTGGTGTCTAACGCCTGCTGCATCTCGGCGCTGGGGACGCGGTCAGGCTTCTGGTGCCACGTCGCGACCGTCCGCACCGCGGTGCCCAGATGCGCGGCGAACGACTCATTCGTCATTCGTAGCGCGGCTTGTAGCGCGCACGCGGTGCGACCCGTCCACAGCTGTACCGGTTCCATCAGAAATAACCCCGAAAGCCGTGAAGTGCGTTACGAATACACTGGAAGCGCGCTAGTAGTGCATCGCCGGTGCATGGTTCGTGCGGCGGATTCACCGTTGACTTATCGGCATGAACAGCAGCCACCCGGAACACTCAGCCCTTCACTCTTTTCCGGTTCGAGTCCACGAACCTGATCATCGCTTCGACGTTGGCGTTTATCTCGTCGAGCCGGTCGCTCACCTGATCAATAGCGCCAAGTCGTGTCTCTATTTGCGCAAGTCGATATTCAATCGCGGCCAGTCTTCCCGGAACGTCATGGTCAGAACGGCTCACCGGTTCACCGATACCCGGGACACGCTGGCCCTTCAGTACCGCAGCCAGGTGCCGCGGATGCCACCCAAGCGCCATAGACAGCGCTTCCAGCGTCCGCGCGCTCCGCCGACGCTGCGCGGAGTTGTGGTAAAGCTCGCCAACCGTTGCCTTCGAGACCTGCGAGCGCTCGATCAACTCCGCCTGATTGATACCGAGTTCCGTCATGCGCTGGCTGAT
>JAFAXZ010000317.1 GCA_019240665.1 Pseudonocardiales bacterium
CAGATTTCGGACCGCATTCGTGGAAGGGTGCTGGCGTTGACCAGGGCAACACCTCCGTCGGTGTTGGGTATTTCGCATTGGTCGTCGGCGGAGATGGCCCGGTATATCAAGAAGACCGAGGGTGTGTGATCTTCCGGGACGTGTCGGCAGGGACGTCCCGCCTCGATCAGCAACGTCAGCGGGCCAGAGTGGTGAGGAATTGCTCCACCTCAACGGTGGACTCCAGGACGAAGTCGGCGGCGGTGGGCCGGTTCGCCACCTCCCGGATCGTCCGGGTGGCCGAGGATGATGCCGACTCGCGACCGAGGCCCGCTTCGGCTCAACCATCGCACCCGGGATCGATTCGACCTCGGCGCGGAGCCGGTCCCTGACCTCGGAGATCAAATCTTCGAAGCCGGTCGCGGCATCGTGCGCAATGGTGCCCTCCCGGGGACGGGCCTGGCACGTGGTAGGCATCACAGCAGCGTGGATCCCGAACCGATTGCCACGGGGAAGAGTCATGGCGTCGATCGAGCCGAAGACCGAGCAGTACGACACCGGACGGGCGGTCCTGCTGGCAGCGGTGGCCGCCCTTGGGGGCTTCCTGTTTGGCTTCGACACTGCCGTCATCAACGGGGCGGTGTCGGCCATCCGCGAGACATTCGGGATGGGCGCCGGGCTCACCGGCTTTGTCGTGGCCTCCGCGCTGCTGGGCTGCGCGGTGGGTGCCTGGCTCGCCGGCAAGCTGGCCGACCGGATCGGTCGCATCCGGGTGATGGTGCTCGCCGCGGTGCTGTTCTCCCTTAGTGCGATCGGTTCCGGGCTAAGCTTCACGCCGTATGACCTCACCTTCTGGCGGGTCGTCGGCGGCCTCGGCGTTGGTGCGGCCTCGGTCATTGCCCCGGCCTACATTGCGGAGATCGCGCCTGCCTCGATCCGCGGCCGCCTTGGCTCGCTGCAACAGCTGGCCATCGTCTCGGGTATTTTTGTGGCGCTGCTCTCGGACTACTTCCTGGCGACCGCCGCGGGAGGCGCGGACCAGGATCTGTGGTTCAGGCTAGCGGCCTGGCGGTGGATGTTCATCACCCTGACTGTTCCTGCGCTGGCCTACGGCATCCTCGCGTTGCAGATACCCGAGTCCCCGCGGTACCTGATGTTCCGCGGTCGCACCGAAGAGGCCTGTTCCGTGCTGTCCCAGGTGCTCAAGAGTGGTGTCGACGACCGGATCCGCGAGATCAGTCGCACCATCGTCCAGGACGTCCGGTCCACGGTCGCCGACCTGCGGGGACCGTTCCTCGGCCTGCTACCGATTGTCTGGGTGGGCATCCTGCTGTCGATCTTCCAGCAGTTCGTCGGCATTAACGTGATCTTCTACTACTCGTCGACGCTGTGGCAGCAGGTCGGGTTCACCGAGGCCGACTCACTGATCATCACGGTGCTGACGTCGGTGACCAACATCGTCGTCACGCTGGTCGCGATCGCTGTGATCGACAAGATCGGCCGGCGCCGACTGCTGCTGGTCGGCTCGGCGGGCATGTTCGTCAGCCTTGGAACGCTGGCCTCCGTCTTCGGCACGGCCCCCCTGGTCAATGGTCAACCGGCGCTCAGTGACACGGCTGGCACGATCGCGCTTATCGCGGCTAACGCCTTCGTGGTGTTCTTTGGGATCTCGTGGGGTCCGACGGTCTGGGTGCTGCTTGGCGAGATGTTCAATAACCGTATCCGAGCCGCCGCCCTCGGGCTTGCCGCCGCCGCGCAATGGATCAGCAACTTTGTCATCTCGACGACCTTCCCGGTCCTGGCCGGTATCAGCCTCGGATTGGCGTACGGCCTCTACACGACATTCGCGCTGCTCTCGTTCTTTTTCGTGTTGATATTCGTGCAAGAGACGAAGGGCAAGCAGCTCGAGGACATGACGTAGCGCGAACGGAGGCCTGACCACCCCGCATCCGTAGGCCTGTCAAAAAGGACATCTGTAGCAAGGCGGGCACGCCATCGTACCCCGAGTGAGAACACCGCAGGGGGGGTCGGACAAAACCCACATCCCGCGGTCACCGCCCCACCAACCAAGGTTCCGGGCGTGATCGTCTGCGGGTGATAATCGGGGTGTGCGACATCAACACCGGTTCGCCGTGGCTGTCCTCGCTGCGTTTCTCAGTGTCGGCCTCAGTGCCTGCGGCACTCAGCCGCCCGGGTCGGTTTCGGACCCGGTCCCGGTGCTGAGCGGCGCCCACCCGTGCGCCCAGCCTGTTGTCAGCACTACCGCGCCTGGTTCCGGGGCGGGCAGTCCCGTCAGGAGTCCTGGCGGCGTCACGTTCAGCTGCGTGACGCTGACCGTGCCGCTGGATCATGCCGGGCTGCATCCTGGTCCGAGGTCCGCCGGGTGGTTGTCGCTGCGGGTCGCGATGGCCGACAACGCGGACGCGCCGCGCGGTGTGCTGGTCTTTCTCACCGGCGGCCCGGGTCAACCGGGGGTGCCGTTCGCGGCCAGGGTGTCCACCCAACTCCTGGACCCGGCGGTGCTGCGTGCCTACCGGCTGGTTCTGATCGACCAGCGCGGCACCGGTGGCGGAGCGCTGCGATGCCCGCAACTACAGCAGGTGATGGGCAGCTCCGATCTGACCGTGCCACCGGCGAGCACGGTGCAGGCGTGCGCCCAGACGATCGGGCCGGCCCGGCAGTTCTTCACCACCGCCGACACGGTCGCCGACCTGGACGCGCTACGCCGGGCGCTGGGCGTGGACAGGCTCAGCTTCGATGGCGTCTCCTATGGCACGTTCGTCGCCGAACGGTACGCCCTTACTCATCCCGACCGAGTGTCGCGCCTGGTGTTGGACTCGATCGTGCCGCACGACAACGTGGACCCGCTGGAGTTGGCCGGCATCGGCCGCACCGCGGACGTGCTGCGGATGGTCTGCCAGGAAAACGGGTGTCCGACCGATCCGGCACAGGACCTGTCCGAGGTGGTTCGGATCCGCCATGACGGCCCGGAGCTGTTTGATACCCTCACCGGGCTGAGTGTAGGCAGGCCGCGGCTGAGCGACGTGCCGGCCGCGCTGCATGAGGCCCTGCGGGGTGATGACACCACGCTGAATGCGATCGTCGCCACCGAGCACCGCACGCAGGCCGCCACGGCTGAGGAACTCAGCCAGGGGCTGCACGCGAGCACGTTGTGTGAGGACCTGCACGGGCCGTGGGGGGACGCCGCCACCCCGGTGGCCGGCCGGGCCGCGGCGACCTGGAAGGCGGTAGCCGCGTTGCCGGAGGCGATGGTCTTCCCTTACGACCGGGCCACCGCGGCGGGCAACGGAATCGCGGTGACCTGTCAGCAGTGGCCCTCCACACCGGTGGTTGCCGTCCCGGCCGGCCGTGACCTGCCAGCGGTGCCGGTGCTGCTGCTGGCCGGCGACCACGACCTGTCCACCCCGCTGCCGTGGGCCCAGCAGGAAGCCGCCCGCGCTCCCCAGGGTCACCTCGTCGTCATCCCCGGCGCCGGCCACTCAACCCAGTCCAGCGCCAACGGTCCGATGGGCCGCGCAGCCGCTACGGCATTCCTGACCGGTCCTTGAGGTCAGTCGCCGGTGGCCGACCAGCTTGACCAGCGTGCGACGTCGATCGCCACTACCGGGCCGGGCGGAGGCTGCTCACGGTACTGCGGATAGCGCGCCACCAGCCGCGCGATAGCGTCACGATCCTTGGGCTCGTCGGCGTCGAGGACCCGGCCCGTACCGTCGGCCCGCACCCACCACAGCGCATGCCGATCGTCTTCGTAGTGGTCCACGAGGACCGCGACGCGCGGGTTGGCCGCGGTATTAGCGAGCCGGCGCAGTGATGTCGAGCGCTTGGGTTTCGCGTCGACGGCGCTGTACACCGTGTCACCCGAACGCGTCTTGCCGGCATCCCTCCCACTCGCCAGAGTGAAGATCATCGGTACGACGTGTGGGCGGTACGACGTGTGGGCGGCTGCGTGTGCCGTCGGCAATGTCCGCGGGAATGTAGGACACTGCCATCTCGACCGGTCGACCGTTGGCTAGGTACCGGCGGGACCTGATGACCATGAGCCGTCGGCTTCGCTGACCACCAGCAGCGTGCAGCGCTTGTCGTCGTCGGTGCGGCGGCCTAGCGCTATCAGTCGGCCCCGCTCACGGCGCCGGTGGTGCTCGTCGGGTACGTCGATCACGATTGACGACCATGACCGACGAGCAAGCCTCAAGGTGTTGCCATACGGCAACTGCTGCCTCATCGGGCTAAACTGGCAGACCCGCCCGGTACGCCATCCCCCGCAGCTCCCGCCTGACCGCGTCATGGCAAGAACGGGCGACCAGCTCGCCGAGCGTGTCACGGGCGAATGGGCTCCGATACAGGTGCAACGGCGAGACCGTCTCAGCGCGGCGCAGCGCCATCACCGCATCGTCCTGTCGTCCCCGCACCCGGGCCAGCGCCCGGCCATAGTCAACCCAGTACACGGCCCGCGCGTCCGGTTCGGATGCACCGCCGGATTAAGGCCCTCGGCGACAGCCACCACCCGTTCGTGATCACCGATCTCCAACGCCCCCGCCATGCGCCATAAGCCTACCATCTCGCTGACAAACCCTCGCGGCCGACTCACCCGCTGCTGTGTGCCACGGCCACGACGCCGCCACCACGGTGGCTTGTGATGCTTCCCGCTCACCGCTCACACCCCCCGCCGCCAGGGGGTGCTGGGGTCGGTGATGCGGCCCACCGACTCCAGCGGTTCTCCGTGACGAGTAGGACGCCGCAGCACGCCACCGCGTAGCCCTGCGCCGCGACTTCGAGCACAGCTCGGGGGGCCAGCAGGTGCAGCAGCTCATCCACCGGGCAGCGCCCCCACAACGTCCCCATTGTCTTCCCTCGCTCAGCGGGAGTGGGCACCGAGGGGGGCCAGCAGTGTCCTGGTTTCTCACCCACCGCTCCTCCGGAACCGACGTGGGCCTCCGGGCGAGCACCGCGCACGTCGGGCACGTGTGGTGCGCACCCCAGGGGGACCGCTCATGCTGGCGGGGACCACTCGGCAGGAGATGCCCACACCGGGCTTTGAGCACACCCCAAGGATGATCACTCGCCGGCGCCAGCAGATGCACCTGGCAATCCATCGGGGATAACGCCCACCACCGCGCCCTCACCGGATCTCACCATCCAGTCCGCGCGTCGCCAGAGCGGCCAATCCCACCAGCCGAACCCGCAACTGCTCATCGCTCAACCCAGGCGCCTCCCCGGCCAAGGCCATGACCTCAGCCAGCACCGACCGACACCCACCCCGCGCCACCGCCACGGACAGCAGACCCAGGAACTTCTGGCCGGTGGGAGAAGGGACCGACCGGCCGCCGGGAACGAGGGGAGTCGGGGGCACCGGCGGCCAGTCGGAGATCGGATCACCACCACGGACGCTCACCAGTCAACCTCGCGGGCGCAACTCGGGCAGCGGCGACCCTCGGGGCCCTCGTGCAGGATGGTCCAGCGCAACACCCGATGCCCGCACCACGCCAGGTACCCCAGCGCCGGATGCTCGCCACTGGGGTCGATGGCGTGGGTGTGGGCGTCCACACAGCTCCAACCCCACAGCTGTCCCGTGGGACCACGCCGGGAGTCCGACGCCGGGGACAGCTCCATCAGGGGCCGATCGGAAGCACGACCGCGAGCGCTCATCGGCCTGTCCGATCCAGCGCACTGTCAGCGGCCAGCAGAGGAAAACGATAAGGCT
>JAFAXZ010000329.1 GCA_019240665.1 Pseudonocardiales bacterium
CGCGATCGGCATCTTCCACCCGTTCCTCGACGACCCGACAATACGCCTGGTCGGCTTCGAGGCGGCCGGCGACGGGGTGGACACCGGCCGGCATGCCGCGGCGCTGTCCGCTGGCGAGCCCGGGATGCTGCACGGCGCGCTGTCCTACCTGTTGCAGGACTCCGATGGGCAGACCGTGGAGGCGCACTCGATCTCAGCTGGGCTGGATTACCCCGGAGTGGGGCCGGAGCACTCCTGGCTCAAGGACACCGGGCGGGCCGAGTACCGGCCGATCACCGATGCGCAGGCGATGGATGCCTTCCAGCTACTGTCCCGCACTGAGGGGATCATCCCGGCGATCGAGTCCGCGCACGCGGTGGCCGGGGCGCTGCAGCTCGGAGCGGAACTGGGGCCGGGAGCCCTCCTGCTGGTCAACCTGTCCGGCCGGGGGGACAAGGACGTGGACACTGCGGTGAAATGGTTCGACCTGCTGGGGGGACAGCCGTGACCGCCCGGCTCGCGCCGTTGTTCGAGACCTGCGGTGCGCAGCAGCGAGCAGCACTGATCGGCTACCTGCCCGCCGGCTACCCCACGGTGGACGGTTCTCGGGCGTTGCTGCGGGCCATGCTGGACGGCGGATGCGACCTGGTCGAAGTCGGGGTGCCCTACTCCGACCCAGTGCTGGACGGGCCGACCATCCAGGCTGCCGCGGACGCTGCCTTGCGCGGCGGGGTTCGGCTGCGCGATGTGCTCTCGGTCGTGGAGTCGATCGCTAGTGCTGGCCAGCGGGCAGTGGTGATGACCTACTGGAACCCGGTGCACCACTACGGCGTGAACGCCTTCGCTCGGGATCTCGCCGCAGCCGGGGGACTCGGCGTCATCACTCCCGATCTGATTCCCGACGAGGCGCAGGACTGGCTGGCCGCAGCGCAAGCGCACGACCTGGACCGGATCTTCCTGGTAGCCCCCTCGTCCACTGACCAGCGCCTGGCGGCGACTGCGGCGGCGACCCGTGGCTTCCTCTACGCGAGTTCCGTCATGGGTGTGACCGGTGTCCGGGACGTGGTGAGCAGCGCTGCCTCGGAGCTGGTCGCCCGGGTGCGGGAGCATGCGCCTGGCCTGCCGGTGGGTGTTGGGCTCGGGGTGCGCAACGGTGCGCAGGCCGCCGAGGTGACAGCGTTCGCCGACGCCGTGATCGTCGGCTCAGCCTTCGTCACCGCCGCTGCGGACGGCGAGTCCGGAGTCCGCGCCTTGGCCGCCGACCTCGCCACCGGCGTCCGCCGACCCGCCCAGCAACCCGTCTGAGGACTTCAGCCTGGTACCGCAACAAACACCTCCGCCCACAGGCCGATGGGCCGGCCTCGGCGGAGGAGGGCTGCGGTCGGGCAGTCTGGGTGGGAGATACCGTGTCGCCGTGCTCACCGCTACGTTCCTCGCCAGCATTCCCAGTCCGGACCGGGGGGTCTGGTATCTGGGACCGGTGCCGATCCGGGCCTACGCTCTGTGCATCATCGCCGCGATCATCGTCGCCATCCTGTGGGGGGAACGTCGCTGGCGAGCCAGAGGCGGTCAGGTCGGGACGGTGACCGACATCGCGGTGTTCGCGGTGCCGTTCGGTCTGGTCGGCGGCCGGCTCTACCACGTAGCCACGGACTGGCAGAAGTACTTCGGACCCAGTGGAAATCCGATCGGCGCGTTGAAGATCTGGCAGGGCGGGCTCGGTATCTGGGGGGCAATCGCGCTCGGGGGTCTCGGAGCCTGGATCGGCTGCCGACGCCGGGGCATCCCGCTGCCTGCGCTGGCAGACGCGGCCGCGCCAGCCATCGTCGTCGCACAGGCGATCGGCCGGCTGGGCAATTGGTTCAACCAGGAACTCTACGGTGGCCCCACCTCGTTGCCCTGGGGATTGGAGATTCGCGACCGGGTGAATCCGGACACCGGCGCACCCGATCCGCTCAATGGGATCGCCCAAGGTCCACCCGTGGAGATCGTCCACCCCACCTTCCTCTACGAAATGCTGTGGAACCTGGGCGTTGCGGCGCTCGTCGTGTGGGCTGATCGACGTTTCCGGCTGGGACACGGGCGGGCCTTTGCCCTCTACGTCGCGGGTTACACCGCGGGCCGATTCTGGATCGAGCTAATGCGGGCTGATCCAGCTACGATGATCTTCGGGCTGCGTATCAATGTGATGACGTCAGTCGTGGTGTTCCTCGGCGCGGTGCTCTACCTGACGCTGGTCCGCCGCGGCCGGGAAGATCCGGAAACGCTTGCGGCGCACCAGCAGGTTGCGCTCGCCTCTTAGCCACAGTGTGTCAGACGCTCAGGTGTACACGTCGGAACAGCCGGGGTATAGACGCCTGCCGGACACCTGCCGGCTACCGAGTCGGTTCCGATGCACCGCTAGGGTGCCCGTTATGAATCGACGCGCGAAGATCGTCTGTACGATCGGCCCGGCCACCGCGACCCCGGAGAAGATTCGGAGGCTGGTCCGGGCCGGTATGGACGTTGCTCGCCTCAACTTCAGCCACGGCACCCATGCTGAGCACGCACGGGTCTACTCGATGGTCCGGGAGGCCAGCGACGAGTCCGGCAGAGCGGTGGGGATCCTTGCCGACCTCCAAGGGCCCAAAATCCGGCTGGGGCGATTCGCGGCCGGTCCGGTGGAGTGGCGCACCGGCGACGTGGTGCGGGTGACCGTCGAGGACGTCGTCGGTACTCACGACCGGGTTTCCACCACCTATGCGGGGCTCGCCATGGACGCCCGCGAAGGCGATCGGTTGCTCATCGACGACGGCAAGGTCGCCCTGCTGGTGCGCAAGACCGAGGACACTGACGTGGTCTGCGAGGTTGTCGAGGGCGGCTTGGTCAGCGACCACAAGGGCCTGTCCCTGCCGGGGATGAACGTCTCGGTGCCTGCGTTGTCCGCGAAGGACATCGCAGACCTGGAGTTCGCGCTGCGGCTGCGGGTGGATCTGGTGGCGCTGTCGTTTGTGCGCTCCCCAGCTGACATCGATCTGGTGCACCGTGCGATGGACGAGGTGCCAGGCGGCCGGCTGCCGGTGATCGCCAAGCTGGAGAAGCCCGAGGCGGTGGACAACCTTGAGGCGATCGTGCTGGCCTTTGACGGGGTGATGGTGGCCCGTGGGGATCTCGGGGTTGAGTTGCCCCTGGAAAATGTGCCGCTGGTGCAAAAGCGGGCTATCCAGGTTGCCAGGGAGAACGCCAAACCGATCATCGTGGCCACTCAGATGCTCGACTCCATGATCGGTAATGCCCGGCCGACGAGGGCAGAGGCCTCGGATGTAGCCAATGCGGTGCTCGACGGTGCCGATGCGGTGATGCTCTCCGGAGAGACCAGCGTCGGCCGTTACCCGATCGAGTCGGTGGAAACGATGAGCCGCATCGTGGAGGCCGTCGAAGCAGGCTCGCCGAACGTCCCACCGCTTAATCACGTGCCGCGGACCAAGCGGGGTGTGTTGTCCTACGCGGCCCGTGACATCGGGGAGCGGCTGGAGGCCAAGGCGCTGGCGGCGTTCACCCAGTCCGGCGACACCGTCCGTAGACTGGCCCGGCTGCACACCTACCTGCCGCTGCTGGCATTCACCCCAGAGGCCCCGGTGCGCAACCAGCTCACGCTGACCTGGGGCACCGAAACCTTCCTGGTACCCCGGGTCGAGACCACCGATGCGATGGTCCGGCAGGTGGACCACGCGATGCTCACGATCGGGCGTTACCAGCCAGGCGATCTGGTGGTGATCGTGGCGGGATCCCCTCCGGCCACGGAGGGCTCCACTAACCTCGTCCGGGTGCACCGCTTGGGCGAGGAGGATCTTGGCTAACGGGCTAGCCCACCTAGCGGAGACCCGCGACGTCCATGCCGCGGAGTTCCTTCTTGAGATCGGCGATCTCGTCCCGGAGCCGGGCGGCCAGCTCAAACTGTAGTTCCCGGGCCGCACCCATCATCTGGTCGGTGAGCTGCTGCACCAGATCCGCGAGCTCGGCGCGAGGCATCGACGCGGTGTTTCGACCCTCAAGCACGCCAGCACTGCCCTTGGCCCGCCCTGGCTCACCGGCAGCGCGCTTGCCCCGGGAGGCGTTGCGGCCGGATCCGCCGACCTGTACCGCAACCGTGTCCGGGGTGTCGCTGGCCTCGGCGTACACCCGCTCGAGAATGTCGTTAATCTTCTTGCGCAGCGGCTGCGGGTCGACCCCGCGTTCGGTGTTGTAGGCGACCTGTTTGGCTCGTCGCCGGTTGGTTTCGTCGATGGCCCGGCGCATCGAGTCGGTGACCGTGTCGGCGTACATGTGCACCTGGCCGGACACGTTGCGGGCAGCCCGTCCGATGGTCTGGATCAACGAGGTCCCACTGCGCAGGAAGCCCTCCTTGTCAGCGTCCAGAATCGCCACCAGCGACACCTCGGGCAGGTCCAGGCCTTCGCGGAGCAGGTTGATACCGACCAGCACGTCGAACTCGCCCAGTCTCAGCTGCCGTAGTAGCTCCACCCGACGTAGGGTGTCGACCTCGGAGTGCAGGTAGCGGACCCGAATACCAAGCTCCAGCAGGTAGTCGGTGAGGTCCTCGGCCATCTTCTTGGTCAACGTGGTGACCAATACCCGTTCGTTGCGCTCGGCACGGATGCGCACCTCGTGCACCAGATCATCGATCTGGCTCTTGGTCGGTTTCACCACGACCTCCGGGTCCACCAGGCCCGTTGGTCGGATGACCTGCTCGACGAACTCGCCACCGGCCTGGGCCATCTCATACGGCCCTGGGGTCGCTGACAGGTACACCGTCTGGCCGATCCGATCCTGGAACTCCTCCCAACTCAGCGGCCGGTTATCCAGCGCGGAGGGCAGCCGGAAACCGTGCTCCACCAGGGTGCGCTTGCGGGAAGCGTCACCCTCATACATCCCGCCGATCTGCGGCACTGTGACATGCGACTCATCGATGACCAGCAGGAAGTCCTCGGGGAAGTAGTCCAGCAGGGTGGCCGGCGCCGAGCCGGCTGCGCGCCCGTCGATATGCCGCGAATAGTTCTCGATGCCCGAGCAGAACCCGACCTGACGCATCATCTCCACGTCGTACTGAGTCCGCATCCGCAGCCGCTGAGCCTCCAGCAGCTTGCCTTGCTTCTCCAGCGCGGCTAGCCGATCTGCCAGCTCGGACTCGATGCCCGTGACCGCGCGCTCCATCCGCTCCGGTCCGGCGACGTAGTGCGTCGCCGGGAAGATCCGCAGCTCGGGCACGTCCCGCACCACCTCCCCGGTGAGCGGGTGCAGGTAATAAAGTGACTCGACCTCGTCGCCGAAAAAGTCGATGCGGACCGCAAGTTCCTCATAGGCCGGGATGACCTCCACGGTGTCACCGCGGACCCGAAACGTCCCGCGGGCGAAGGCAAGGTCGTTTCGGGTGTAGTGGATGTCGACCAGGGCCCGTAGTAGCGTATCGCGCCCGATCTCCCCACCGACCGGCACATGAATCGACTGGTTCAGGTATTCCTGAGGGGTACCGAGCCCGTAGATGCAGGAGACCGAGGCGACGACGACCACGTCGCGCCGGGTGAGCAGTGACATCGTGGCGGAGTGCCGCAACCGCTCCACGTCGTCGTTGATCGAGGAGTCCTTCTCGATGTAGGTGTCGGTCTGCGGGACGTACGCCTCGGGCTGGTAGTAGTCGTAATAGGAGACGAAATACTCCACCGCGTTGTTCGGGAAGTAGTCCCGCAGCTCATGGGCGAGCTGCGCGGCGAGGGTCTTGTTCGGCGCCATCACTAGCGTCGGGCGTTGCACCCGTTCGATCAGCCAGGCAGTGGTGGCCGATTTACCCGTTCCGGTGGCGCCCAGCAGCACGACGTCACGCTCACCGGCGGTGATCCGGCGCTCCAGCTCATCGATAGCGGCTGGTTGGTCGCCGGCGGGGGCGTAGTCACTGACCACCTGGAACCGGCCCAGCGCCCGGGAGGTCGTCCCAAGCGGACGGAACTCAGAACGGGGAAACAGTTCGCGCTGGGGAGCGACGGCATCGGTCATGGCATTGAGGGTAGGCCGGGGCCCTGACAGTTTGTCTTCGCGTAGGGTCGAGCGCCATGACGGCCCCGCACGGACTGAGTGCGCAAGCCCCGCCGCATATCCACCCTCCCAAGGTTGAGCTGTTCGATCTGGACGCCATGACCAACACCGACCCCAAGGGAATCGTCCGCACAGTCCGCGAATACCGGGTCGAGCCATTCGGCCTCTACATCGCCCGCGACGTCGTCGACCACCGGTCGATCTGCGCGCTTGAGTCCTGGCTGCTGCCTGAGCTGGGGTTACGGATCACTGATTGGTTCTATTCTCCCGGGCACGAATGGGACGACCACTTCTACGTTGACGTGGTGCGCATCGACGTCGACGCCAGGTGCTGGCGCACCGAGGACCACTACCTGGATCTCGTGGTGCGGCCCGGCCGCGGCGTTGACGTGCTCGACACCGATGAGTTGCTGGACGCGGTCGTCGCCGGGCTGCTCGCTCGGTCTGCGGCGCAGACGGCGCTGGCCACCACGTATCGGACGCTGGACGGCTTGGCCCGGCACAGCTACCGGTTGGACCGTTGGTTATCAACGGTGGGGGCATGGCCGACCTGGAGCCGGCGCTGACCCGGCCCGGGACTCAGGCCAGCAGCCACCCGGTTCGCAGCGCCCACTGCTCGGCTCTATCCAGCGTGCTGAAGACGAACGGGGTCTTCGCGGTGGCATAGGCCTCGATGCTGTCCCACTGCTGCGCCGCCAGTCGGTGCTTGAGCTCGGCGTACTCCCGCACACCGGCTGGATGGGTCCGTAGCCAGTCCCGTAGCAACACGGCCTCCCGCCAGGCCGGGGAGTCGGCGGGGCGGATGTGACAGTTGACGTCCCGAGCGGGGTCAGCGTTGGTTGCGTACGCCTTGTCCCGGGTGGTGCCATCGCGGGCGTTGTCCCACCAACGACCGGCCAGCCTGACCAGCCCTACCGCGCTGAGGTCTGCTGCCAGGCGCTTCGCCACCTTGAGGTCGGCGACGACCACTTGCACGTCCAGCACGTCCTTCGCGTCCAGACCAGGGACCGACGTCGAGCCGATGTGGTCGATGCGCAATGCCCGCCCGGTCGCCACCCTCCCGACGCGGGCGATCACCCGCTGCGCCTGCTGCGGCCAACTATCGTCGGGCGCAGCTAGCACAGGGGATGCGGCCCTCGGCGCCCGGCGGCGATGACGGAGGTTGTTCTCGAAGGGCACCAGGCGCTCGGCCCACAACCGATCGACCATAGCAAGGGTGTCGTACCGACAGCCGCTGTTGTCCAACCACACGTCCGCGGCGACGCGGCGCTGCTCGTCGGTGGCCTGCGTGGCGATCCGCGCCGCAGCGGCGGAGCGCGACAGGCCACGCTGCTCGACCAGTCGGCGCAGCCGTACCGCGGCGTCCGCGTGCACCACGACAACCAGCGGGAACCTGACCGCCATCTCGGTCTCGACCAGCAGCGGGACGTCCTGCACCACGACGGCGTCGGGCGGCGCGGCCGTGACCAGCTCGGCAGAGCGGGCCGCGACCAGCGGGTGCACGATGGCGTTGAGCCGACCCCGAGCGTCGGCGTCGTTGAAGACCCGCACCGCGAGCAACGACCGGTTTAGCGCCCCATCCTCGGCGAGGATCTCCTCGCCGAACTCGTCTGCCACGGCGCGCAGCCCCACCGTACCGGGCTCGAGGACCTCGCGGGCGATCCGATCCGAGTCGATGATCCACGCCCCGCATTGCGCGAGCCGGACGGCGACCATCGACTTACCGGACCCGATCCCTCCGGTCAGCCCCACCCGCAGCATCGGACGATGATGGCGCTTACCTACACACCGCCAGAGAGCTTCTCCCGCAGCGCCGCCAACTGCTCGTCGCTGGCGAGTGAGCCTGCGCCAGCGTCGCTGGGAGCGGGCGCCTCGGTGGTTTCCGAGGAGTAATTCTGATCCCCAGCTGCCTCCAACTCGGCCTCGGTCGCCTTGACGACCTGCTTGCGGTGTTGCTCGAAACGAACCTGGGCCTCGGCGTAGGCGCCCTCCCACTCCTGACGCTGTTTGTCATAGCCCTCCAGCCAGTCGTTGGCCTCCGGGTCGAAGCCCTCGGGGTAGATGTAATTGCCCTCGCTGTCGTACTCGGCGGTCATGCCGTACTGCGTCGGGTCGAACTCCATCTCCGGGGACAGTCCCTCGTTGGCCTGCTTGAGGGACAGTGAGATCCGTCGGCGGTCCAGGTCGATGTCGATGACCTTGACCATCACGTCGTCGCCGACTTGCACGACCTGCTCGGGAATCTCAACGTGCCGCTGTGACAGCTCCGAAATGTGCACCAAACCCTCGATGCCCTCCTCAACCCGCACGAACGAGCCGAAAGGCACCAGCTTGGTGACTTTACCGGGCACAATCTGCCCGATCTGGTGGGTTCGAGCAAACTGCCGCCAGGGGTCTTCTTGAGTTGCTTTGAGCGACAGCGACACCCGCTCGCGCTCCAGGTCGACGTCGAGCACCTCGACGGTGACCTCCTGGCCGACTTCGACGACTTCGCTGGGGTGGTCGATGTGCTTCCAGGACAGCTCGGAGACATGCACCAGACCGTCTACGCCACCCAGGTCCACGAAGGCACCAAAGTTCACAATCGAGGAGACCTGACCCTTGCGAACCTGACCCTTGGCCAGCTGGTGGAGGAACTCACTGCGCACCTCGGATTGGGTCTGCTCGAGCCAAGCGCGCCGGGAGAGCACCACATTATTGCGATTCTTATCCAGCTCGATGATCTTTGCTTCGAGCTCACGACCCACGTAAGGCTGAAGGTCGCGCACCCGCCGCATCTCGACCAGCGAGGCGGGCAGGAAGCCGCGCAGCCCGATGTCGAGGATCAGACCACCCTTCACCACCTCGATGACGGTGCCACGCACCGGCTCCTCGTTCTCCTTCAGGGTCTCAATATTTCCCCAGGCGCGCTCGTACTGGGCGCGTTTCTTGGAAAGGATCAGTCGACCTTCCTTGTCCTCCTTCTGGAGGACAAGGGCCTCGACCTGGTCACCCACCGCCACGACGTCCGCCGGGTCTACGTCATGCTTGATGGACAGCTCCCGGGACGGAATAACGCCCTCGGTCTTGTAGCCAATGTCGAGCAGCACTTCGTCACGGTCGACCTTGACGATGGTGCCTTCGACGATATCGCCATCGTTGAAGTACTTGATGGTCTTGTCGACGGCGGCGAGGAAGTCCTCCTCCGTCCCGACGTCGTTGATCGCGACCTGCTGTGTGGTCGGGGCGGTGGTGGTGTCGGTGGACATGCGGTGGGGTGCTCCGAAGGGATAGGGTCGAGTGGTCGGGGTTGTGCCGCCTGTCTTGCTGTGTCACTGTTCGTGCGGGTGCGCTGATTCCCCACTGCGACAGATCAACCTCATCCGGCGGATCACTCTCGCCGCTGAGCCGGTTTGATCCCCGAGATCGGTTTGACCCCGAGCCAGTTCGACCCCGAGCCAGTTCGACCGAGCAACCTGGGCAGCACGAAACCACAGCGCAATTCTCGATCCTACCCAGGCGGGAGTCAGCGCAGCAAACTCGATTCCCGGCGCTCGCCTGCATCGTGGTGAGAGACTGCCCTAGTGACAGGAGCGTCGCAACTAGGGCACGACGATGATGGGACGACTCCGCTGGGCCCCTACTGCCGTGCTGAGGCGGCCCTGGGCACTGTGGGTGTGGTGCATCGGCTGATCAGTGGCGCGGAGACGATGGCAGCTAACCGCCGCTGGTGGGACGCTGACGCTGAGGACTACCTCGCTGCACACGGCGAGTTCCTGGGCTCGGCGGATTTCGTCTGGTGCCCGGAGGGGCTTCGCGAGTTGGACGCCGGCCTGCTTGGCGAGCTGGCGGGCCGGTCTGTGCTCGAGGTCGGTTGCGGGTCGGCGCCCTGTGCGCGCTGGCTGGCTGCCCAGGGGGCGCAGGTGGTCGGCCTGGACCTGTCGGCTGAAATGCTGCGGCATGCGGTGCGCGCAGCGCGTGACACCGGAATCTCGGTCCCCCTGGTGCAGGCCGATGCCGCTCGATTGCCCTTTGCTGATGGCAGTTTCGACCTCGCCTGTTCAGCGTTCGGTGCGGTGCCGTTCGTCGCGGACTCGGCTGCGGTGATGCGAGAGGTCGCACGGGTGCTGCGCCCTGACGGTCGATGGGTCTTCGCGGTTACCCACCCGCTGCGCTGGATCTTCCCCGACGATCCTGGGGAGGCCGGCTTGACGGTAGCGCAGTCATATTTCGACCGTACCCCGTATGTCGAAGTGGACCGCCTGGGCAACCCCACCTACGTGGAGCACCACCGCACCCTGGGTGACCGTGTCAGGGAGATCGTCGCCGCGGGGTTGATCTTGGAGAACCTGGTAGAACCGGAGTGGCCACCCGACCTGCACCAGGAATGGGGACAGTGGAGCCCGCTGCGTGGCACCCTGTTCCCCGGAACCGCGATCTTCTGCTGCCGTCGCTGCTGAGTGGCGCCATTCGCCGCCGAATCGCGGTCTGGGCTGCTGGCAGGCGCGTTATTCGCCAGCCAAATTGCGGCCGCCGTCAGTGCGCGGCGTCGTTCCAGCTATGGCCGACTCCCACCGAGACCTCCAGGGGGACGTTAAGGGCGTACGCCGAGGCCATCTCACGGCGCACCAGTGCCTCCAGTGTGGCCCGCTCGCCCTCGGCGACTTCCAGCACCAGCTCATCGTGCACTTGCAGTAACATCCGGGAACGCAACCCCTGGACGCGCAACGCCTGGGCGACTCCCAGCATCGCGACTTTGATGATGTCCGCGGCGCTGCCCTGGATCGGCGCGTTGAGCGCCATCCGCTCGGCCATCTCGCGGCGCTGCCGGTTGTCGTTGACCAGGTCGGGCAGATAGCGCCGGCGCCCCATGATGGTGGCGGTGTAGCCGTCCATCCGGGCTTTTTCCACGATCGTGCGCAAGTAGTCGCGGACGCCGCCGAATCGGGCGAAGTATTCCTCCATTAATTCGCGAGCCTCCTCGGTGGAGATCCGCAACTGGGCGGACAGCCCGAACGCGGACAGGCCGTAGGCCAGGCCGTAGTTCATCGCCTTGATCTTGGCACGCTGCTCGCCGCTGACCGCAGTAGCGTCCACCGCGAATACCCGCGCTGCGGCGGCGGCGTGGAAGTCATGCCCCGAAGTGGACGCCTCGATCAGCGCGGTGTCCTGGGACAGGTGAGCCATGATCCGCATCTCGATCTGGCTGTAGTCCGCCGTCATCAGTTCCGCATAGGCAGGGCCGACCACGAAGGCCTGCCGGATCCGCCGCCCGGACTCGGTGCGGATCGGGATGTTCTGCAGGTTCGGCTCGGTGGAGGACAGCCGGCCAGTGGCGGCGATGGTCTGGTTGTAGGTGGTGTGGATCCGCCCGTCATCGGCCACGGCCTTGAGTAGCCCATCCACCGTGGTCTTGAGCCGGGTCGCGTCGCGGTGCGCCAGGAGGTGCGCCAGCAGCGGGTGCGCGGTTGACTCGTAAAGCGTCTGCAGCGCGTCGGCATCGGTGGTGTAGCCGGTCTTGGTCCGCTTGGTCTTGGGCATGCCTAGCTCGTCGAACAGCACCACCTGCAGCTGTTTGGGCGAGCCCAGGTTCACCTCGCGGCCGATCACCTCGAAACAGTCCTGCTCAGCCTGCTTCACCGCGGCCAAGAAGCCGGCCTCCAGGCCGGCCAGCACGTCACCGTCGACGGCGATGCCGGCTGCTTCCAGATCGGCCAGCACGGCGAGCAGCGGCAGCTCGAGGTCAGCGAGCAATGACCGACCCGCTATCCGGTCCAGCTCAGCGTCTAATGTGAGGGCCAGCTCGGCCACGGCGCGGGCCCGCAGGATCTCGTCGGCTACCCGGGCGGCGGTGTCCTCGTCCTCGAATAGGCTCGGTTGGGCAACCTCCCCGGGTTCTGCCCGCAACTCTCGGCGCAAATAGCGCAGCACCAGGTCGGCGAGGTCGAACGACCGTTGACCGGGCCGAACCAGGTAGGCGGCCAGCGCGGTGTCGCTGGTCAGCCCAGCGAGGTTCACACCGCGCGCCCGCAATGCGTGCAGCAGCGGTTTGGCGTCATGCGTGGCCTTGGGTGCGGCCGAGTCGGCCAGCCACTGCGCCAGCGCCTGCTCGTCATCGGGGGTGAGCACGCGCGGATCCAGGTAGCCGCCTTCGCCGTCGGGGGCCGCCAAGGCCAGGCTTTCCAGATCTCCGGCGCCACGCGCCCAGCTGCCGCGAAAGGCGAGTCCGGTCCGCCGCCCGTCCCGGGCGTGCGCGTCCAGCCAGTCAGCCACGCCACCCGCTTCGATCATCCCGCCGCGCGCGTCGAAGCCGTCCTCGGCTTCAGGTTCGGGTGCACTCAACGTGGCGAACAGCCGGTCCCGCAGTACCCGGAACTCCAGCTCGTCGAACAGCCGGTGCACCGCGTCCCGGTCCCACGGTTTCAGCACCAGGTCGGCGGGCTGCTCGGGAAGATCGACATTCCGGACCAGCTCGGTGAGCTGGCGGTTCAGCAGCACCGAGGCGAGGTTCTCGCGTAGCGCGTCGCCGGCCTTGCCCTTGACCTCGTCCGCTCGATCGACCAGAGCGTCCAGTGAGCCGAATTCCCGTACCCACTTCGCCGCGGTTTTGTCTCCCACCCCTGGGATACCTGGCAGGTTGTCCGAGGGGTCACCGCGCAGCGCCGCGTAGTCCGGGTACTGCTGCGGGGTCAGGCCGTAGCGCTCAGCGACCTCCCCGGGAGTGAACCGGGTCAGGTCCGAGACCCCCTTGCGCGGGTAGAGCACGGTCACCTGGTCACTGACCAGCTGCAAGGCGTCCCGATCCCCGGTGCAGACCAGAACCTGGAAGCCGTCCGGCTCAGCCCGGGTCACCAGGGTTGCGATGACGTCGTCGGCTTCGTAGTTTTCCTTGGTGAGCACCGGGATCCCCAGGGTGCCGAGCACGTCCTGAATCAGCGACACCTGGCCGCGGAACTCGTCGGGCGTAGTGCTCCGATGGGACTTGTACGGCGCGTAGGTCTCCGCGCGGAAGGTCTTGCGGGAGACGTCGAACGCTGCGGCGACGTGGCTGGGCTGCTCGTCGCGGAGCAGATTGATCAGCATCGAGGTGAAGCCGTACACCGCATTGGTGGTCTGCCCCGTCGTAGTGCGGAAATTTTCGACAGGCAGCGCGTAGAACGCCCGGTAGGCCAGCGAGTGACCGTCGAGCAGAAGCAGCCGCGGTGGGGAAACCGTCACGGCCCGCGAGTCTAGGCCGGACTGCCGACAGTCCGGCGTGTGAGTGGCGATATGAGTTATGCTCGTGTGCCACACCAAGGCTATTGCCTAGGCTGTTCTGCGTGACCACGTCCGGCGTCCCCTTCGAGGTCGATCCGGCCATTACCGAGTTGATGGCCTGCTGGACCGACGAGCAGCTCATCGACCGGATGGGCATCAAGATCACCGATTGGGATCCGGAGCGGCTGGTGGGGACCATGCCGGTGGCGCACAACCGTCAGTATTTCGGGCTGCTACACGGCGGAGCGAGCGCGGTGCTGGCCGAGACCCTCGGCTCCGTCGCTGCCTGGCAGTGGAGCATGCCCGACAAGGTTCCACTGGGGGTGGAGCTGTCCTGCTCGCACCACCGGTCAGCGACCGACGGGGAGGTCACCGGCGTGTGCACGCCGCTGCACCGCGGCCGCACGGTGGCGACCTTCGAGATCCGGATCCGTGATGAGCAGGAGCGTCCGATCTGCACGGCGCGGCTGACCTGCCTGCTATGTCCTCCCGCGTGACCCCGACCGCGGCCTTCTCGCCGTGATTCTCAGGTTGTGTGCACGTAGCAGATTGTGTGCCTGGTAGCGACAGAAGATGTCGTTGAACGCACACAGAAGGTGATCATTTTTGCGCTCCGGGCTTCGCCCGCGGCCGGGGACTCCCGCGGCAGGCATGCCCTGCTGGCTAGGGCACGCTGCCGATAGCTCACTATGGGCACGCGGTCGGCCAGCGGGGGTGCACCGGACCTTGTCGGCCGCCGTCGATCCTGTAGAGGAGGCGCACGCCTGTGCGACCACCAGGCCCGGTCCGATCACCGAGCGGAGCTCGGTCGGGGAATTCTGGATCCACCCGCTGGGCTGGCGGTCTGCTGCGCGCGCTGCTCGTCGCGCTGATCGCCTCCCTGATCGCGAGTGCCGCGCTGCTCGGGCTGGCTGCCCCGGCACTGGTTGCTCCGGCACTGGCTGCCCCGCAGCCACCTCCCACCTCGCCCACGCCGTCGCAGCAGGCTCTACCTGAGCAGGCGGGTCTGCCGGTCAGCGGCACCCTGCGCAATGTCGACGGCATGTTGCTGGCCGGCGTTCGGGTGCAGGTGCTGGACGCCAACGGTCAACAAGTCGCCTCGACTACCTCGAACACCAATGGTCACTGGGAGCTGACCGTGCCCAGCCCCGGCCAGTACACCTTCCGGATCGACCAGCAATCCCTGCCGCGGGGCGTCCTGGTGCTCCAGGGAGAGGTGGTCCGCAAGGTGGTGCCGGGAACGTTGTCCCTGGTCGTATTCCGATTTGGCGCGCAACGCGAAAGCTTGCAGACCTCGGCGGGCGCCGAGGTCCTGCGGGTACTGGTCGACGGCGTCCGGTTCGGTCTGATCATCGGCATCACCGGGGTCGGTCTGTCGCTGATCTTCGGGACCACTGGGCTGACCAACTTCGCGCACGGCGAATTGGTCACGATCGGTGCCGTGCTGGCCTGGACGCTGAACGTCACCTTCGGGCTGCAGCTGATCTTGGCCACCTTGTTGGCAATCGTGGCTGGTGCCGCTCTCGGGGCGGCGAATGACCTCGGTATCTGGCGGCCGATGCGGCGGCGCCGCGCTGGCCTCATCGCCCAGCTGGTGATCTCCATCGGCCTGGCCCTCGTGCTGCGTTATGTGGTGCTGATCTATTTCGGCGGCCGGTCGGAGTCGTTCGCCGACTATACCAACCAGGTGGAACGCAACTACGGGTTTCTCAGCATCACCGACAAGGACCTCGCTACAATCGTGATCAGCCTGGCCGTTATGGTCGGGATCGCGCTGCTGCTGCAGCGGACCCGAATCGGTAAGGCAATGCGGGCGGTATCCGACAATCGGGACCTGGCCGCCTCATCGGGTATCAATGTTGAGCGGGTCGTACTGTTCGTGTGGGTCCTTGCTGGTGCGCTGGCGGCGCTGGGCGGCGTACTGTTCGGTCTGTCTGAGCTGGGCGGGACGGTGCAGTACGAGATGGGCTTCAATCTCTTGCTGCTGATGTTCGCCGGGGTGATCCTCGGCGGGCTGGGCACCGCCTACGGCGCCCTGGTGGGTTGCCTGATCGTCGGAGTGCTGGTGCAGGTATCCGCCCAGGTCATCCCGGTCGACCTGAAGTACCTGGGTGGACTCGCGGTCCTCATCGTCATCCTGGTGATCAAGCCGCAGGGCTTGCTCGGCAGCCGCGCGCGGATCGGATGAGCAGATGATCGATGTTCCGACCCTGCTGGCCAATGGCATCGCGGCGCTGGCCGGCCCCTCGGCGATTTTCTTCGCCTTGCTCGCGATCGGGCTGAACATCCACTTCGGTTACACCGGCCTGCTCAACTTCGGTCAGATCGGCTTCGCGCTGGTTGGTGGGTACGGCATGGGAATCGCGGTGCGGTATTTCGGCCTGCCATTGTGGTCGGGAGTGCTGGTGGGGATTCTCGCTGGCGTGGCGCTCGCTCTGTTGCTCGGGATTCCGACGCTGCGACTGCGCGCGGACTACCTGGCGATCGTCACGATCGCGGCTGCGGAGATCCTGCGGCTGATCACCCGGTCGACCTCGATGACCAATTTCTCCGGTGGGACCCAGGGCCTCACCGGCTATGGCGGCAGCTTCCGCCAGCTTTCCCCGTTCGACGACGGCCGCTTCTACGAGTTCTTCGGAGTACGTTTCCTCGGTCAGGACCTGTGGTCGATCTGCCTGGGCTGGACCGTGGTGGGCTTGTCGCTGATCCTGGTGTTTCTTCTGGTGCGCAGCCCGTGGGGCCGGGTGCTCAAGGCGATTCGGGAGGACGAGGATGCCGTCAAAGCACTGGGCAAGAACGTCTTCGTCTACAAGATGCAGGCGTTGGTGCTGGGTGGCGTGTTCGGTGCGGTCGGCGGGATCGTCTTCGCGCTCACCACCCAGTCGCTCACGCCGGACTTCTACTCGC
>JAFAXZ010000292.1 GCA_019240665.1 Pseudonocardiales bacterium
CCACGGCCATCCACCCCGCGACGTCGGCGAGATCACCGACTGCGGAGAACAGCTCGGGGCGCAGCCGCTCCGGGCAGGTAGCCTTCAGCAGGCCGGCCGAGTAGCGCAGTTGGCCCATGACGGCCTCCCGGGCTACCCCGCCACCGTAGGCCTCCAACCACGACTCGAATACCTGTGTGGCGCTGCGGATCTGTTCGATGTCGCTGGCGCCGACCCGACGAGGGATCGGAGTCGGTTCGCTGATCTCTAGGATCTCTAGCAGCGCCGCCATCGGCCCTTCCAGGGCGAGGGCTCCCACACTCAAGGTGGTTTCGAAAAGCTTTCTGCGTTTCACGTCGTCCACATCATCTAATGTCACGACCGCGCGATAGTAACGGGCGCGAGCGTTAACGAATCCCAGTTCGGAGCCTTTGGAGACGCCAAAGATCACCCGGAAGGCTTCCCGGGACAGCGCGTTCGGCCAGCGGATAACGCCTTGCTCGATTTTACCGATATAGTTCGCGTTGAGTTCGACTTCTTGTTGTGGTGTTTCCAGATCCAGGCGTTGGCCAGCTCGGCGAGTTCCTGCCGAGACAGACACTGATCCGGCTGGGCCAAGGAACCGGTGCGCCACCGCGCCTCCCGAAACTGATCATTAGGCTTTTTCTCAGCCAATGTCCCGCCCCCCTCCTCGTCGGCTCAGCACCCATTGTAAGCACTGAGCACGCCGTGTCCAGAGATGTACCACTTGTTTTCATTCGGTGTGATCTCGCGGGATGACTTTGTTGTCCGCCGTGGGCGCACGACAAGTGTATCGTGGGATTTCGTCGGTCAGGTGCATTGCCATAGCCAGGTGCAGAAAACCGAAGTGGGCACTGGCGGAGTTAATCCCCCTCCCGGTCCGGCGGCCGCCGTGCAGCTGCGTAGCGTGGCGAGCTCGCCGTGCCGGGCACCGGCGACCTGCTCGGCTCCTGAGGGATCCTGCGGGGGACCGATCACTGGTCATAGATCGAGGGTACCCAGGCGAGGAAGGATGCCAGACCGTCACGGCCAGTGATGATGCCGTTCGTCGAACGCCGCTACATGCCTCATCGGCAACGGCGTCTTCGTGGGCAAAACAAGGGCAACACTAACCCCCAGCATCTCGGGGACTCCCCCAAGTCTCCATCAGCGATAACCGGGAAGTACGCGCACGTGGTGGGGTCGCAGGGCGATCAGGTGACCGTCGGGAGGGTTAAAATGCACGTAAATCAGGCGGGGGCCTCGGCCGATGACCACCCCTTGCTGATGCAACCGGTCTGGTAGCGCCCCATGGTTCTTGTCCACCACGACCTGCTCGACCCCGGCTTTGGAGCGGAATGTGGTTGCCCTCAGCGTCGCGCCAGGGGCCGAAGGCGGGTCCTGGCGGAGTGGGCATGGTGCGTGTCACCTCGGGATGGCTGGCCGGCCACCGGGAGCCGGAGTCGGGGGCAGGGGCTCAACCGGCGGCCGACCAGCCAGTCTAGGAGAAAGCAGCGGTGATCCGGCTAACCGCCGCCAGGAGCGGGAAGCTCTGATCCACAGCGGTGCCCTCCCCGGATCTGCCGTGTGCAGGGCGGCGGCCCCACGCGGTTGGTTTATCGCCCGGAGGCGGGGCCGCCGCCCTGCACCGTCACCCTTGAGTTCGGGTGAGGAGTGACGGTGTGTCCTGACCTTCCCGGCTCAAGACACCCAGGGAGGTCACGTGATCATGCGATTGTCAAGGACAGAATTCAGGTGAAATCAGGGATGGATTGAGGAGGGATTGAAGGAGGACCCCTCCTCCGGGTTGCCGGTGCACACCAGGGTGGCGATCCGGTGCCGCAGATGCTCGACCTCCTCAAGATCCTGATCGGGCTGATGCCAGAGAGCACCCCCCGCAGCCGGTAGACCTGCCCGACTCCCGCGGCCGCAGCGGTGTTCGCTGGGTCAGCCGGGTCCTGGTCCACCGGCGAGCTCCCCCCTCCTCAGTTCCTGGGATAAATACCCTTACCGCAGGAAAACAGCTCCGACCCACCACCCCACCTGGCCTCCCCGTAGTTTCCAGCGAAAAAACAACGAATTACCTGGTCACAGCCTCGAGGGGCCGGCCTCTGGCCAGGAGGCTGACATGGCCGCTGACCTGCAC
>JAFAXZ010000186.1 GCA_019240665.1 Pseudonocardiales bacterium
AGCGGCGGATCCTCGATCATCTCATTGCTGGGACGAATGTTGGTCGAAAATCACTCGACGAGCCGGGTCAACGATGGGTCGAGCGGTATGCGAGTCCACTCGTGAACCATCTTCGGTGTGAATGGGTTTGCCAGTGGACTGGGTGTCCTCGTCGTTTTCGGCAGTGGTATCACCGCTGGACTGCTGTTCTGCGTGGCGTTCACCATCGTCCCGGCTTTCGCGGGCATGACGGCGGAAAGCTATGTGCGGCTACACAAACAGCTCGGTCGCAACGTCGACCGGGTCATGCCGTTCATCGTCATGGGTAGCATGGTGGGCGACATTGTACTTGCCGCCATGGCGCCGCGTGGCTGGTTGCTGTTCTCCTCGGCGGCCGTCGCGCTGCTCGGTGTCTCCGCCGTCTCGCACCTGTGCAATCTGCCGATCAACAAGGACGTGCGTAGCCTGGCCAGCAAACCCATTCCGCGTGACTGGAAGGACCCGCGGCCTCGATGGCGTGGCTGGAACCTGTGGCGGACGGGCTTCTCCTTTGTGGCGCTCGCACTGAACGGCGCGGCTCTCGTGGTGTCCACCTGATGCCCTCGCCGAACCATCCCTTTGATTCCCCGGAGTGGGTATGAATAGTGACCTCGTGGGCAAACGCGTGTTGATCACGGGCGGTACCAAGGGAATCGGCAGGGCGACTGCGGTAGATCTGGCCCAAGCCGGAGCTCGGGTTGTGGTATGTCACCGCAATGACGACTTCTCCGCCGCGAGGCTCGTCGAGGAACTTGCTGGAAGCGGTGATCAGCACGCGGTGATCCGCGCCGACGTCACCGACGAGTCCCAGCTCCAGACACTGGCCGATCAGGTACGCAGGGGACTCGGTGGACTTGACGCGGTGGTGAACAACGCCGGTGTGGATGGACACATGCGGCTGGAGGACCTGGATGTCGAGGAGTGGTATCGCGTCCTGAACGTCAACGTGACCGCGTATTACCTAGTCGTACGGGCGGTGCTGCCGTTGCTGGCCGACCCGTCCTCGGTTGTCAACATCGGCGCTTCGGTGGCCTTGCGCGGTCGCCAGAACGGTTCGCACTACACCGCGTCCAAGGCTGCGGTGCACGGTTTGACCAGATCGATGGCCAAGGAGTTCGGTCCGCGCGGGGTGCGGGTGAATCTCGTCGCACCAGGGGTCATCGACAAGGGTGAGGACGACCTACCGCCGCAGGTGGCCAAGACCATCGTTTCGATGACCGCGCTCGGCCGGCTTGGCGACTGCTCGGACGTCGCGAACGCGGTTGCGTTTCTGATCAGTGACAAATCCCGATATATCAGCGGGTGCACCCTGCACGTCGATGGAGGAATGTAATGCCTTACGCAGCGATCAGCTACGGCATCGAGCCAGGGCACGAGGATGAGATCGAGGAGATCTTCGCGAATTTCACGCGGGTCGACACCCCCGTCATGCGGTCTGAGGATGGTGCCGAGATCGGCCGGTTGTTGGGCACCGCAGTGTTCATCAAGGATGACATCATGGTGCGGGTCATCCACTACGAAGGTGACTTCACGGCGATTTCGAAGCACATGTCGGCGCAGAACGGAGTACATGTCGTCGAGCAGAAGCTGGCTCCGTTCCTGCGTACGCGTTCCGCAGCCGCGTCGCCCGAAGATTTTAAGAACAACTTCCGCAGGGCGTTGATGCGTTGCATCTCACAGCTGTCGGTCGAGGACCATCCGGTGATCGTGTGAATGCCGGGGAAGGGAAGATCGCTGTCGTCGGGCTCGGCGGTATGGGCAGCGGCATCGCCAGGCGGCTGCTGAGTCAGGGATTCCCGGTCGTCGTCTACAACCGAGACGCCGCCAAGGCCGCACCACTGGCCAAGGCGGGGGCCACTGTCGCCACGTCGCTCGATGAGGTGGCCCGCGACGCCCGAACGGTCGTCCTGTCGTTGAGCGACGAACACGCCGTCCTCGAGGTGCTGGACGGCGGCCTGGTGGCGGCCCTGTCGCCAGGGGCGCTCCTGCTGGACACGACCACAGTGTCACCCGAGTTCGCCGTGGCGATCAGCGAGAGACTCGCCGCACTGGGCATCCTGCGGGTGGAGATCTGCGTCGTCGGCAATCCCGCGATGGCCGCCTCCGGTGAACTGCGGGTGTTCACCGCCGGGGACCGCGCGGTGGTGGCCAAGGCCAACCCGGTTCTCTCCGCGATCTCCCGGCACCTCAGCCACGTCGGGCGCCCTGGTGCGGCGACGACGCTGAAGCTGGCTTTCAACATTCTGTTGGGCGCCCAGGTGACCGCGCTGGCGGAAGCTGTAGCGCTCGGGGAGAGCGCCGGCATGGATCGGGACGTGCTGCTCGACAAGATTACCGACAGCGGTTTCAGCTCCGCTGTGCTTGCCTTCCGTGCCGAGTTCATGCGCAAGCGCAGTTATACACCGGCGGCGTTCCGCACTCAATTGATGGAGAAGGACCTGCGATTGGCATGTACCAGTGCCGCCGAGGCTGGAATCGAGCTGCCGATCGCGGAGAATGCCAGGTCGATCTTTGCTGACGCGGTGCTGGCGGGACACGGTGCCTCGGACGTCTCAGTTGTGTTAGATCTCGCTACCGCCCTCCGCCGTGACAACGAATCAGGAGGGCGGCGACAACGAGTCAGGAGGCCAGCTTCGATGAACTCGGACACCGCCGTCGGCGACCAGGCGAGCCCGGCGCGACTGTTCCAGGTGGCCAACGGTTTCTGCACCGCGAAGATACTGCTCACCGCACTTGACATCGGGCTGTTCGAATTACTCGAGCGCGGTGGCTGTACCGAGGCGGAGATCCGTACCGCGCTCACACTATCTCCCCGCGCATCCTGGCATTTCCTGAGCTCCTTGGTGTGGTTGGGTTTCCTGCGTCGTGAGGGCAAAACTTATTACAACACCACGGTGGCATCGCAGCATCTCGTCTCGGGCAGGTCCGGATACATGGGGGGTTTCCTGTCGCGGGCGAACTCACTATTTTACCCCGCGTGGGACCGGTTCGAGGAGGCGCTGCGTACCGGCAAGCCGGTGACCTCGCAGAGCGAGGGGAGCACCGCCTACGAGCGGATGACCGAGGACCAGGAACAGCTGCGCTCGTTCCTCGGCATGATGGACGCGATAAACGCGCCGCTCGGACCCGAGCTGGCCGCGGTGCTCGACTGGCGGTCCTACCGGTCGGTCCTTGACTGCGGAGGCGCCCGGGGCAACCTGGTGGCGAATATCCTGAAGGTGCACGGCCATCTAGAAGCCGGTGTGTTCGACCGGCCGCGGGTGCAGCCGATCTTCGACGAGCACATGGAGTCACTCGGCCTCAGCGGCTCGGTCCGCTTCCACCCCGGTGACTTCTTCAGTGATCCGCTGCCGCCGGCGGAAGTGCTGATCTTCGGGCACGTGCTGCACGACTGGTCACCGGGGCAGCGCCGGGAGCTGGTGCGCAAGGCATACGAGGCGGTGGCACCCGGCGGCATGCTGGTGATCTACGATCCGATGGTCGATGACGAGCTGGCCAAGCCGATGAACCTGGTGATCAGTCTCGACTTATTGCTGACCACCGAGGAAGGCTCGGAGTATCCGGCGGCCGACTGCCTCGAGTGGATGGCCGATGCCGGGTTCGGACGGATCACCACCCGGCCGCTCGGTGACAACGACACGCTTGTGGTCGGCCACAAGCCCGGTGTGCGACCGGGCGTCAGGAGCTGACGTGGAGATCGGGATCGGGCTCCCGGCGATCCGGCCCGGGCCCTACGGCCACGGCATGACGGAATGGGCCCGCCGGGCAGAGGAACGGGGATTCCATTCGCTCGGCGTACTGGACCGCCTCGTGTACCGGAACTACGAGCCACTCGTGGCGCTTGCCGTGGCGGGTGCGGTCACCTTCCGCATCCGACTGGCCACGACCGTGCTGCTGGCCGGCTACCGGGGCAACACCGCCTTGCTGGCTAAGCAACTAGCCAGCATTGACCATCTCACCGGCGGCCGGCTCACCGTGGGCATGGCCGCGGGCGGGCGGGAGGACGACTTCGCCGTCTCCGGCGCGAATTACCATGATCGTGGCCGTCGCCTGGACGCGATGATCATCCAGTTGCGTGACCTCTTCGCTGGCCACGGCGACATCGGCCCGCAGCTGCCGGACGGCGGACCACCGCTGCTGATCGGCGGTCAGTCGCCGGCGGCGATCGAGCGCGCCGCGCGGTACGGCGACGGGTGGATCGCCGGGGCGAGTTCCGGCCTGCCGTACCGGGACCTGGTGCGGACCGTGCGCGAGGCGTGGACCCGGTGCGGCCGCACCGAGCGGCCGAGGCTGGTCGCACTGAGCTACTTCGCCCTCGGATCCAGCGCGACCCGCAGGGCGGAGGAATACGTGAGTGACTACTACGCCTTCGCTGGCCCGTACGCCTGGAAGGTGCTCGCAGACGTGGTCACTGACGAAGCCGCGGTGCGGCGCAGGATCGCCGAACGTGCCGAGGCTGGCTGCGACGAGCTGATCTTCTTCCCGTGCGTGCATGACTCGGAGCAGCCGGAGCTGCTTGCCGATATCGCACTGCAGAACTGAGGACGACAGCCGCGGAATCGTGAGGATGGACCGAAGATGTATGTCCTGGTAACCGGCGCCGCCGGTTTCATCGCTACCGAGGTGATCCGCGCTCTGCTCACCGCAGGTCACCAGGTACGCGCCCTGGACGCGCTCATCCCGAGCGTGCACCCCGCGCAGACCGTCCCGACCTTTCCGGACGGGGTGGAGTTCGTGCACGGCGACGTCCGCGACGCCGACACCGTCGCCGCGGCGCTGTGGGGGATAGACGTCGTATGCCACCACGCGGCGATGGTCGGTCGGGGCAAGGAGATCATGGACGCCCCCCTCTACACCGGCTGCAATGACGTCGGTACCGCGGTACTACTCGCCGAGATGACTCGCGCGCACCTGTGCCGGCTGGTGCTGGCTTCCTCGGTGGTGATCTACGGTGACTCGATCTACTGGTGCGCCTCGGATGGGGTAGTGAACCCGCCACCACGGGCCCGCGAGGATCTCGACGCAGGCCGATTCGAGCCACGGTGCCCTCGATGCGGTGCGGAGGTCGTGGCGCGGGCGGTATCCGAAGAACACCCCCTCAACCCGCCACGTAACGTCTACGCCATCTCCAAGTTGTCACAGGAGTATCTGGTGGGCGCGTGGGTGCGGGAGACGCCTGGATCCGCGATCGCCCTGCGCTACCACAACGTCTACGGGCCGGGTATGCGCTACGACAGCCCATATTCCGGGGTGGCTGCGGCGTTCCGCTCGCATATCGAGGCGGGCTACCCGCCGAGGGTGTACGAGGACGGCGGGTCGCGGCGAGACTTCGTCCATGTCCGGGACGTCGCCTCGGCCAATGTCGCGGCAATCACCCATCAGGTCGACGGGCTGCGCACGTACAACATCGCCAGTGGCGATCCTCGGCCGATCCTGGATGTGGCGTGGGCTCTGAGCGAGGCCACCGGTGCGCGACCACCCGAGGTAACCGGCCAGTACCGCATCGGCGACGTGCGGCACATCGTCGCCTCACCGCGACGGGCCCGGGACGAGCTCGGCTGGCGCCCGGCGATCGGCTTCGACGCAGGGATGAAGGAGTTCGCCATCGCGCCAATGCGACGGTCCTGAACCGGCCCCGCCGTGCGGTCCTCGTACTGCCGGTTAGGTGGTGAGTTGGGTGAGGGTGTGGATGGTGTGGGTGAGTGGTGGTCGGGTGTGGAGCTCGCGGCAGAGGGCGGTGGCATGGTGGCGGTGTGCCGGGTTAGTGAGGAGTTGGTGGAGGGCGTGGTGCAATGTGGTGGGGTTGGTGGTGTCGCGGTCGAGGTGGAGTGCGGCGCCGGTGTGGGTGAGTTGCCGAGCATTGAGGATTTGGTCGCGGAGTTGGGGAATGATGAGTTGTGGTGTGTTCGTGATGATGGCCGTCATGGTGGTGCCCATACCGCCTTGATGGATGATTGCGTCGCAGGTGGGTAGCAGCAGATGCAACGCGAGCCGTTCCACCACCCGTACCCTCGGCGACGGTTCGCCGGATAGCAGTGAGTTGTCGATTTCCGACAAGGCCGCGACCACTTCGACATCGAGATCTTCCGCGATGTCGTTGAGCATGTCAATGAGGTTACCAGCGAATCCCAGTTTCTGTCCGAGTCTGGTGCTGGACGTGCCCCAGGTGAGGCAGATTCGGTTTATGGTGGGCGGGGTGAGGAGCCACGGCGGGAGAGTGGCTGGGCCGTTGTAGGGGATGTACCGGGTGCGGTGTCGGGGATACGTGCTGGGAACTTGGGCTTGGGTAGGGCAGGGGTCGAGGGTGAGGGTGCCGAAGGTGTTGACGTTTTCTGGTTGGAGGTTGTGGTGATGGTAAAGGGGGGTGAGGGCTTCGGTTTCGTAGGAGCGGATGTGGTAAGTATAATCGACGCCCCAGAGTTGGCGTGCTGTGGGAATGTTGTGAATGGCGGCGGCGATGGGTGCGGCGTAGGTGGTGGGGTCATAGATAATGAGGTCAGGTTTGTAGTTGTTGATCAGGCTCAGCAGCTCAGCCACCATCGCCTCGGCGAGCTGGACGAATGGGGACAGGGCGCGCAAAATCAAGGGATGACGGATCTTGTCCCACCGCGCCCTGAGCTCCGGAGGCAACGTTGCATCGACGCCGTGCTTGAGCACTTCAGCCATGTCCACCTCGACGCCGAAGCAGTTCCGCATCGTCTCCTTGATGTCGAGATGGTCACCAATTTCCCTGGTCACGATCTCCGTAAAGTCGATGTCGTCGCCGACGCTGGTTCCCGGTAGGCCGGAGGCCGCAATGGTGCCGGCCAGTGCGGGCTGGCTGGCGACCAGGACCTCGTGCCCGGCTGCCAGCAATGCCCACCCCAGCGGAACCATCGGATAGTAGTGGCTCGGCCACGCCCAACTGGTCATCAGCACACGCATCTGATACGCCTCACACGGTTGTCCCGGTCGTACGGATAATCGATGATTTCCGAGGGGACTCGAAACTCGATCGACAAGCGGTGAGTTCCGGTGGTGCGCGTCTAGAGCACCTGACCACTCTTACGACGCGCGGCGACGATGTAGCTGCGCGTCCAAATGATGAGACCGATCAGCGCAACCACGAAGATCAATGGGGACACCACCAAGCCGGTGTCCACCGGCACCATCCACACGACAGGCAGACGCAGCAGCGCGTCCAGCAGGAACACGCCACCCCAGACCGCTGTGATGATGCGCAAGGCGGAACGGAAGCTTGGCGCCTGGCGCCACCGCTGTTCCCACCAGCTGTTGTCGCCGCCACCACCGGTGAACTGCTGACCCAACTGAAAGAGCAGCGGGCGCTTAGCCAGCAACGACGCTAGCAACACCAGCCCGATGACGCCGGTGTAAACCGACTCGCGCAACAGCGCGACTCTGGGGTCACCAGACAGGAATGAGACCGCAATGCCGATCACGAAGGTGAGGAGGATGAATGCGGCAAGCTTGTCCAGCCGACGCTTGCTCACGGCCTTGGCGATGAGGACCGCGATTGAGATGGCAGCACCTGCCGACAGCGCGGCCACCTCGGGCACGCCGGCCTTACTCAGCGCAAAGAACACCAGATAAGGGAGTAGGACATCGAGAAAAATTACGGGTAGTACGGCGCGGACGGTCTCCCGCCTGCCTAGCATCGGTGGAGGCCCTATGGTGCCTGGTTGTTGAGACATGATTTCTCCTCGCTTCCTGTGACTGTCAGGCGTGTGGTGAGGGTGGGCCGGTCCGTCGGACTAGCTCTCGGACACCCAGACTTCGCCGGTCGTGCCGTCGACGGTAAGCAGTTGGCCGTCCACGACTGTGGTAGTGGCGGTGGTGGTGGCCACGACCGCCGGGATCCCGTACTCCCGGGCGATAATCGCGGGGTGGGACAGCTGTCCGCCGGTGTTGGTTACCAGAGCGCCGACTGAGGGAAACAACATTGACCACTGCGCGGTCGTCTCCGGGCAGACGAGCACGTCGCCGCGCCGCAATTTGCCGAACTCGGACTCATCCAGGATCACTCGGGCGGGTCCGGTGTAACGGCCCGGCGACGCGGCGACACCGTGCAGGGTCGCGTCGCTTTCGCTGCTAGCCATCGGGGTGGTTGCGCGCCCGACCCAGTCGACGACGTACATGGTTGCTGCCGCCTGTACGGGCAGCTCATCGATCCAGTTCCGGGATACCGCCCAGCTCGGCGGGGCACCCGGACGGCCGAGGATCCGGGGACCGGGACTCGCTTGCGCCTCGGCGTAGCGTTGCCGTTCCTCGGCGACGGCCGCGTGACGATCATCCTTGTCCACCAGCGCGTCCATCACGTCGTCGATCGTCAGGTCGAAGATCGCGTCGATGTCCGGGATCTGGCCGCGGTCCACGAGCCGGGAGGCCACCTCCAATGCCGCGAACCTGACCACGACACGGGTCACGTTGGTGTAGTAGGCGCTGTCATCCCGAACCGGGTAGGCACGCTGCGCACGTTCGATGAGCGCGTCCACTCTGATCCGATCACCCGGCGAGCTCTCCGCCAGTGCCGCTCGGACTTCGGCCGTGGCTGCGTCGCGGTCTTGTTGCAGCGTGCGGAGCGTGACATTGGGATCGTAGTTGCCGATCAATAGGTCGTGGACGACCGCGAGGATGAAATTCGGTTGCTCCACCAGGGTCTGCTCAGTGATGTCGTGGCTGAGCGTGCGCAGCCCGTAGTTGCGCAGGTAGCGTTCAAACTCCGCGCTGAATGCGGGATCGGTGCTCGCCAGCTCATCACGGGTTTGTGAGGTTGGCTCCTTGATCATCGCCTTGGTCTGTTCACATTGTGCTGCCAGTGTCACGAGCCTGCTCAGCTCCCAGGTCGGCTCGGTGGTCTTGGACGGCAGGCCGGTCACCAACCGCAGCACCTCGGCGGGTCCCCAGCCCAGCAACTCCTCGCATGCCCTACCCAGTTGGCCCCAGCAGAAACTAGCGGCACCGCTAGCGAGGAAGTGCTGTTCGAGCGCATCGTCGGCGAGCGCACGCGCGGCAGCGAGATGCTCGCGGAGTTGCTGGTCACTCAGTGTTGACAGGTCGACTTCGCGCAGCCGATCGATCGACTGCTCGAGCCTGGGCTGGGCGACCTCGCGCCAGAACCGCACGCGTTCGCCGGGCTCATCGGCAGCTACGGCCGCAACGATTCTGTCGATGGCCGCGTTGATCTCGTTTGGCTCGGTCAGGTACACGACCCGGCTGTACATCCATCCGTCGATCTCAACGTATTCGAATCGGTCGAGCAGGCTGTAGGTGAAGATGTGCCGGTTGTACTCGTTGAGTCGGTTCTGCACGAGCGAGCGCGGCAACAGCCGTTGCGGGTGGGGCGAGTAGCTGTCCCTGATCCAGAAGCCGTCCGGCACGGAGCGGCCGCCCAGCTCCGGCGGGAGCGCGGTGATCGGCCGAGCCTGCAACAACCAGAGCTGATTGCTGGCAAGTGCCCACTCAATATCCTGGGGCGTGCCTGCGTAGTCGGCAACTCGCCTGGCCATGGCAGCGATCTCCAGCGCCTGCTCCTCGGAGAGGACCTTGTCGGGTCCGCTGCTCCGGGTAGCGACCCCGGAGGAGACCATCCATTCCTCCGGCGTCACGCTGCCAGCCACCAGCTGCTCACCGAGCCCCGGCGTCGCGTTGATCACCACTTCGGAACGGTTACCGGTCACCGGGTTCGCGCTGAAGGCCACGCCAGCGGCGTCCGCGGGCACCATCTGCTGCACGAGCACTGCCATCGTGGCTGCCACCGGTCCGGCCTTGGTGCCGTGGTAGGCGGAGATCCTGGCCGCCAGGGCGGAACGCCAGCACTCGCGAACCGCTTCGATGAGCGCCTCCCAACCGGAGACGTTGAGCACCGACTCGTACTGGCCGGCGAAGGACGCGCCTGCCAGGTCCTCGGCGATGCCGGAGGAACGTACGGCGACCCGGGTGTCCGCGTAGGGCCGGTAGGCCTCGGCCAACTCCGTGGTCAGCTCGCTGGGCAGTGCAGTCTCGCTGATCCGACGCACGGCGACGTCATTTTTCTCCGTACCGATCAGATCACCAAGGACCTGGCGTAGCGCTTCGACCGAGACCACGAAGCCCGGCGGTACCTGGAAGCCTTCGCTGGTCAGTTCGCCGAGCGCGGCCGCCTTGCGGCCTACCGTCTCGCCGTCTGCAAGGTCCACATCGGACAGTCGGCGTACGTAGTGTTCAGCGGGCATGTGCTCTCCCTATGGATCGACCACTCAACTGCGGCGCGGAAGCTCGTCGCCGATCGCGCGCAGTTCGGCGTCCCCCCGGCGCTCCGCCTTGGTGTCGTCGTTGTTGACCAGGCTCGTCGGGTCGTGGATGGCGGCTGCCGAATCCCATGTCAAGCGCCCGAAGCGCAGGTCCTCGATGACCGACTTGGTCCACTTGAGCTCGGCGACCCGGATCGCGTGCAAGTACTCCTGTTCCAGGAGCGCGACGCGTTGCACGTGCGCCCCCGCGAGCTGGGACACGGCGCTCAGTCCAGCGATCTCGCCCTCGAGCTGAGGTACCCGCGCGGTGAGGGCATGCAGAATCGACGTGTCCGGGAAGTATCCGGCGAAGGAGAGCGCGACGGCGAAGCTGGGTGAGTCCAGGGCCGGTGCCGAGATCAGCTGACCGATCCGGCTGTAAAATTCCTGCCGGCCTTCGTCGGTGATCCGGTAGACGGTCCGCTCCGGCCGGTTGCCCTCCCTGGTGGTCTCGGCCGGTTCGATCAGCTCATCCCTTGTCAGCCGCTCGATCGCCCGGTACAGGCTGTGCGGCAGCCCGGCTACGAAGTCCTTCTGCCTCAACCGGATCTCGCGTTGCATGTCGTAGGGGTGTCGTTCCCGCTCGTTGAGCAGCGCGAGTGCGGTCAGAGAGACCCTCTCTCGCGAGCTGAGCGGTGGTACGGACGTCACGTCGTCTCCGGCGGCTCTCGCAAATAGAGCTCTTGAAAATAGTGCGGTCTACCCTATACCGGTTCGCACTAGGGGTGCTCGCCCGGGTGCCTCGGGGGATAGGCGCAGCGCATGATACATCTCCGGAGACGGACCGCAAGCTAAGATTTCCGCAAGGCGAGCGCCTGGGACACGACCGGATACTGGCCGCTGAGCAACTCGGGGAACTGCTCGACCACATGGTCGAGGTCGAACTCGTCGAAGCCCAGCAACTCGCGCGGCTCGCCGACTACCATCTCCAGGCCGAGCCCATCGGTGAGAGCAGCGATGTCGAGGTTGCCGCCCCAGGCGTTGCGGGTCAGGCGCCCCAGCGGTTGCACGTCGAAGAAGAGATCGACGGTGAGCAGCAGCGTCCCACCCGGTGCCAGCAGCCTGGCCATGTGCTCGGCGACCGTCCGCGCCTCGGTGGCATGCAGGTGCTCCAACACGGACAGACAGAAGATCCGGTCGAAGGAGCCGTCCGCGAAGTCGCAATCCTGCAGTTTCTTCGTCACGAGCGTGACGTTCGTGCCGAAGGTAGAGTTGATCAGCTCATGATTCGCCTCGGTCATCAGCAGCGAGAGGTAGGTGCTGGCCTCCAAGGTCCACTGGTTGTCATCGTCCAGCGCAAGCGGATCGGCGTTGGTGACCTGGCAGCCCTCCAGATCCAGGACGAACTGGAAACCGGCGAGGCCACCGCCGACGTCCAGCACGCGCGTGCCGCGCTCCGGTCGCGCGGTGAAGTACGCCCAGGGATACTCGAAGACCCGGGTGCGGCTCTGCCGCTGGAACGCGAACGGTCCCATCCGCCGGTCCGCTGACTTCAACCGCGTGCCCATCGGTATCGTCCGGATCTCCGGGTACCCCTCGGGCGCTCCCCAGGTTCGGTTCCAGTCGAGATACTCTGGCAGCAGCTTTCTGCGACCGATCATTCCGGCTCCGTTTCTCGGTGGCGCGACGGCGGGTCGCGTGGGTGTGCAGGCTCACCGGGCCAGGTCTTCCAGTGCCGGGACGAGGTCGACCGGTGGGGGACGCTGCGCGTTCTCCTTGCGGATCGCCGCCGCTGCGTCCCGCAGTCCCGTGTCCCGCAGCATGTCGCGCACGGTTTCGATCAGGGACTCGCGGCCGAGATCCTCGCGCAGCAGCATTCGTGCAGCGCCGGTGGCGACCGTCTGGCGTGCCATAAACACCTGGTCGGGCACCTGGGGGATGATCAGCTGTGGCACGCCGAGCGTGGCCGCGGTGAGCGTCGTTCCCTGCCCGCCCTGCTGTACGAGCAGCTCACAGGTAGGCAATACCACGCTGAGTGGGGTCGACTCCAGAACCTTGGCGTTGCCCGGTACCTCGCCGAGGAGTTCGCGCTGCTCGGAGGTGATGGCGACAATCACCTCGATGTCCAGTTCGCCCAGGATGCGGAGCAGGTCGCCAGCGATGAACAGGTGGCTACCGAGCTTAGCCAGGCTTGTGCCCCAAGTCAGGCACACCCTTGGCCGGGACGGCGGCTCCAGCACCCAGCCGGGCAGCACCCCGGAGCCATTCGACGGGATGTAGCGCATGGCCATCGGGGAGATGTCTCTTTCCAGCTGCAGACTGGGCGGGCACGGGTCAACGGCCGGTGTGGACATGGTGTTCAGGCCGTCCAGGCCAAACCGGGCACACAACGGCCCGAGCACCTCACCTTCGAACTGGCGGGCGGCATAGGTGAAGTCCAAACCGAGCAGGTGCCGCACGGCTGGCACGCCGAGTACCTGGGCGCTCAGCGCCCCGGCATAGCTGGTGGTCTCGTAAATGATCAGATTGGGTTTCCACGTGCCGGCGAACTCGATCAGGTCGTCCACCATCGCGTCGGCGAACGTGGCGAACATGCCCAGGGCCTTGGCGCCCTTGCTGGTCCGCGTACGTTCGTGGAAGCCAGCCTGG